>CAYWCJ010000187.1:0-9097 GCA_964456595.1 uncultured Gemmatimonas sp.
GGCCAATGAATCGGCCGCGATTCTCCTCGCGGGTTCCAACAATCTGACTCCCGCCACGAGCCCGCTCATCAGCCCGCTCGACGTGCGCGTCCCGGACTGGCGTCCGGCGTTCGGCACGGCCACCGGCGGCGCGGTACCGCCGGGTTCATTCTTCGACGCAACGGCCACCTACATCGGTGCCGTGGCGCCCGCAAACGCAACGAAGAGCAACATCCCGTGGTACTCTGGCTGGACCCGAGGCTGGGCGACGGCGACCACGCCGTGATTTGAGTAGAAAGCAGGCGGTCCGGCTTCGGTCTGCCCGCTGATCTGTGTTTGCTGGTCCCGGGGATGTGCGCCTGCGCGCACGTCCCCGTCAGGCATCACCGGTTGTCGCAGAATGCCGATCGTGCGCCGCCGCGTACCGGACAGGCCACAAGGTGATCACGCAGCCAATTTGATCTTGCCTCGACTACTGGCGACCGTCGATCCTACCGGGTGATGCCAACGACGACGCAGCTTCTCCGATCGATTGCACGCACGTGCGCGCTGGCAGCGGCCGCCGGTGCCATGGCGAGCTGCCTGGCGGAATCGGCGACTGGTCCGAATGGCGGCCGCCGACCTCCTTACCTCGCCGTCGTGGTGACGGTCGATGCGCCGCCTGAGGTCACCTCGCGGGGTCCCTACACCTTTCGCGTGCGGGAGCTATCGGGCACGCTCGGCGTTGATACAACCTTTCGCGCGTCGCCGCGCGATACCGTCATCCTCTCGGTGACAGCGGCGTCCTATCGCGTCGATATCGGCGACGTACCGCCGACGTGCGGGGTGCGCGATGGGACCGCACAAGCAATTGTCGTCCCGCCGAACAGCAACACATCGCTGGTGCGCTTCAGCATCAACTGCGCGCCTGCGTTGGTCGTTGCGGCTTATACCGACGGCGTCACGCCCGATCCGGACTATGTCTTGTCTGTGCAGGGCGCGCAGGGCGAGGCGTATGCGGCGGTGCTCGCTGCCAACGACACGGTCCGCATCCCCGGCCTCCCGGCCGGACGCTACGAAGTCACGCTGCGGCACGTAGCGTCCAACTGTGTCCTGACAAATGACGGCGCAAACAACGTCACCGTGACGATCGCGCCGAGTGGCGGCGCATTTGTGCCGTTCCGCGTCGTCTGCTCCGATATCGCGCGCCGTCCAAAAGTCGTACAGTTCAGTGCAAGCTATCTCGACGGCACGATCGGTTATGTTTTGCGCGCCGCCGACCCGGACAAGGATATCGAGCGCACGTTCGTCGATGTGACGGACTGCAACAAGCGCAGTCAGCTCGCCGCCGGCGGACGTCGCCGCGGCGGATTTTCAGGTGCCCCCAACGTTACGCTTCGGGACACGGCGGTCATCATCGGCGCGTACGATCTGGGCGTGAGCGACAACGCCTTCGTCGGTCGTTGTCTCGCAACGTGGGTCGCCGATGAACGGGGCAACACCTCGGATTGGGTCGAGATTCCGCTCGTGAAACGGGATGCTGCACGAAGCCCCGTCATAGGATCGTTCAATGCCAAGCTGAACGGCACGCAAGGTCTCCTCGTTGATGCCGCCCTCAGTGACCCGAATGGCGATCTGCTCGGGATTTTCGTGGTGTACCTGCTGCGCGACGCCGTTGTGTCGTTCCCGGCCGATGGGCAGCCGGATCGCCTGCTGGCGCAACCGGCCGGAATCATTGGAACGGTCGTTCCCGAGCTCCCACTGGGTGTAGGATTCGGTCTGTGGAACGACTACCTGGGTGCCATCATCTACGCGCTCGATCGAGCGGGCAACTTCACTCGGCGCGAAGACAACGATCTCGCGCGGTAGCGTCCGCGCTATTTCACGCGCACCACATAAAGGCGCGCATTCGCAAAGGCCGATGCGCCTCCACTCGTCGGCGACATGCGCAGTGTTGCCGGTCCGGCGGCGGCGCCGCGCGCGAAGAGAAAGTAATTGCCTGAACCCGAGCGTGACGACATCGTCGCGTCAGCGGGCAGCGTCGTCACGCGCAACGGGAAGACGCCCCCGTTCAGACTGGTCATGGCATCGCGCATCGCCCAGCTCGAATAGCGATAGCGCGCCTCCAGGCTCGTCGCACTGGTGTCCGCGAAGTTGGCCACCAGAAAGCCAGGCAGAATCTGATCGAGTGCAACCCGTGCCCGCGCTTCGAGGTTGGCCACATCGACCTGCGGCCCGGCAACTAGCGCCCGCGTGAACGCGCGCGCGTCCACGCCCGCATACTGATCGATCGCGTAGCGCACGAGTGCCCACGCCGCTCCGCGCGGCGCGAGTTGTGACCCCGCGAGCGCGCTGATCGGTGAAGCGAGATCAGGGCGCTCCATCCACAGACGGAAGCGAAGCAGATTCTGACGAAAGTACGAATCGTAGTCGTCGAGATCCACGAGAACATCGGCATACCTGAGGCGACGGAAGTCGCTGTACCGGCGCACCGCGCGCCCAACGGCCTCCTCGGCGAAGTGCGAAAGTCCTTCGTTCAGCCAGGTGACTTCCAGCGTCGCTGAACGTGACACCGATTGGCGCACACCTTGGTTGATCAGGTGCTGCAGTTCATGCGCGGTGGTGCCGCGTGACGATTCCCTGGCCGTGGTGAGCGAGAATCTGTTTCCGTTGATCTGTCCGTTCGGATCGGGCGCAAGCAGGTAGATGATTTCCTGCTCGTTGCTCGACTCGCAGTTGTAGCCCTGCGATGGAATCGACCGCGGCAGCAGATCGCCTGAGTAGAAGAAGCCGCCGGCGAAACCGAGCGAACCGGGCGGCGTCAGTCGATTGATCGCGGCGGTGAAGAGGATCGTGATCTTCCCGTCGCCATTGATGTCGGTCGGAGTTCCGAACCATTGCGCGTCGACCGGATACACGACGTCATCGAATTCCGTTGCGATCTCCTGAAAGTCCGATGCACTGAAACCACCATTGGGCGCCTCCGTGTCGAGCACAATCAGTGCACGAGTTCCCACCGCCTTCACCACACCGCGAACCTGACGATAGTTCGTGCACATGTTGCTGCTGGCGGCGTTACCCACGCGAAACGACAGCGTGTCGCTCACGCGCGGAACGGCAGACAACGCGCTGCGGGTCCTTCGCTCGAAAGCGCGACGCGCTTCTGCCGCCGTGGCCAGCGCCGCCAGTGAGTAAGGCTCGAGCTGGGCACGCTCCTGCTGCCGGAGACGATGCTCAAAGGCTGACTGGAACTGGTTCGGACGGTCATTCTGAGCGTCGTCGCCGCCGGTTTGCATGGAGGCGTTGCTGGCAAATCCAGCGGGCAGTTTCGCCGCGGTGCTCCCCAACGTGCCCGTGCCGAGGAATGCGTTTACGCGGTACGCCTGCACATCATCCGCTGTCGTCGCGGCGTTGGCCGAAACGAAGAGATGCTCGCTGGCCTCGGCGCTCGATCCGAGGATCACGCACGAAAGCACCGACTCTCCGCTCAGCAGACGCACTTCACCGCGACGCAAGGACAGTGGGGTGCTGCAAGGAGGGTCAACAGGTGGTGACCCGGGTGAATCGCCGCAGGCGCTCAGGATGGCGATGCACAGACATATCAGAATCCGTCTCGGCATGCACGAACGATCCGAAGTCACCAACACAAGCGTAAGGCGCCTCGGGCCATTGTTACTGATCCGCGATGAGCTGCGATACGTGGCGCGCTTGTGACCGTTCGCTGCGATTACGGAAACCGCGCCACGTACCGGCCCACGTCGAACTTGAGCTTGGCCCGCGACGTGACCATCGGCCTGATCCCGCCCCAGATCGGCTTGTTCCCCCATGGCCGATCCCAGAGCCCCAGACACCACATGATGCCGCCCACGCTGTTCGGATCGCGACCGTCCAGCGCCCATTTGTCATTGAGATGAAAGAGCCACGCGCGCGCCTGCTCGTAGTCGCGGGTCCAGAGCATCATCGTCTTCCCCCAGAGCATGCGCGGGTAGTTGTGAATGAGCCCTGTGCGCACCAGCTGGCGCTGCGCGGCGTTCCAGAGCGCGTCACCCGTTTCTCCCGCTTCGAGCGTTGCGAGATCGTACAACATCGGGCGCGGGTCGTTCACATGCTCCGCCATCGTGCGCTGAATCCAGTCCGGCAGTGACGAGAGCTGGTCAAACGCCGGCGTGCGCAAACACCAGTTGTACGACAGCTCGCGCCACGTCGTCACCTGTTGCACAAACGCGTCGAGACTTTCCGCCGGTGCGCCAGACGCACGCGCATCCCGCACCACGCGCGCCGTCGGCAACTGCCCGTAGTGCAGATACGCAGACAGAATGCTCGTGCCATCTTCATCGCTCGCCTCGTTGCGTCGCTCGGCGTAGCGCGGCAGCACTTCGTCCACAAAATGCGCCAGCCGTGCCTCCGCGGCGTCCGCACCACCACGCATCGCCACCGCCGGCACCGTGTGGTCGATCTCACACGACGCCACTTCACGTGCGATGTCGTCATCGCTCATCGTCGTCAGCGGCAGCGGGGTCGTGCGCAGCGTGTCCAGCAACGACGCGCGCAGCCGCTCGCTCACCGACACGGCCGGTACGCCCTCGTCCACCGGCTCGATGGCGTGATCGAGCAGTCGCCCGATCTTCGGCCGAATCGTGCGCGCCGCATACTCCGCCTTCTCGAACAGCCCGTTCGGCACCGTGCACACACTGTCGATCGCCAGCACCCGACAGCTCACCCGGTCGGCCAATCGCATCGAGCGTTCCCGAATGCCAGCCGTCGGAAAGAGATCGGTGAAGACGACATAGGCGCGCGCCGCCAGCCGATCGAGCACCCGACGGTCGTCGTCCCGGCGGCGACGCAACACGAACTGGTAATGCAGACCGAGGGCCGCGGCTCGGCGCGCCGTCTGCCGAGCGCCCTGCAGGATGAACGTGTGGTGGCGCTTGGAGGCGTGCAGATACGTCGGGTCGAGCCCCTGGTGAATGACCAGCGGACGGTTGACCCGATTGGCCGTCCGGATCGCCGCCCGGAGTGCCCAGTTCTCTTCCAGACGATGCGTCGACTGCATCCAGTAGAGGACGTACTCGCCATCGGCGTGGTAGGTCTTCCCGTTGAGGTCGACCGTGCGCGGGACGAGTTGGTCGCGAACGTAGTCGGAGGCGAGCGGATGCGGCACTGAGGTGGGTTGATGACGACGGGTTGAGCGCGACGCGCGGCCCTGCGTTGGTGTAAGCGCACGACTGGGCCGACACCGTTCCCCGTTCGTGTCCAACCCCTTGTATGACTTGACACTGCCCTCGCCTGGGCTACCTTCCCGTCGTAACCGAACGGCCCCGCGCTTCAGGTGCGGGGCTTTCCGTTTCGACGGAATCGTCAGATTTCGCGTCGTCGGGGCTGTAGCTCAGCTGGGAGAGCGCTGCATTCGCATTGCAGAGGTCAGGGGTTCGAGCCCCCTCAGCTCCATAGATCGTTCCAGACATCGCAGAATAATCGGGTCAGACCGTGACGGTGGAACACGAGTTTGTGACCCTCCGGGAACCCTGATCGTAGTAGTGTGTAGAAAGCAGCAACGATGGCCCGCCGCCGTTCGGTAGGACGGAGAGTTCCAATGACGGCGCGCGTGGCACACCTAACCCCCCGACAGGCGAGAGCCCAGTCGGGGGGTCGTTGCATGGGCGCAGGTAGAGCTGGCGGCGTTCATCGATAACCACCAAGTGTCGGGCTTCGGGTTCGGGCTTTGCGTGGTGAGTTCGCATGGCTCGCGTCTTCGCTCGGATGCCTGACCCTCTCGCCCACTCAAAGCCCCAAACCCCAACCCGAAGCCCGACACTTGGTGGTTGAAGTTTCCGTTGCTTCCGCGCCCTGAGCTATCAGTTGCGCATCGCCCCGATATCCTCCCGCATCGCCTTCATCGCCTCCGCCAGGAACCGGTTCTCCTCTGCCTCCGCCGCGCCCGCGAAGTCGCTCATCGCGGTGAATCCCAGATTGCCGAGAAAGCGGACGATCGCGCTCTCGCGAATCGCCACGTCGAACTGACGGTTGAGGATCGATTGGCCCTGCGTGCCCGTGTTGACGCCGAGTCGAAAGGTGATGCCTTTCCCTTCGAACGGGCGCTTGAGCGGGGTCTGTAGCATTCGTTCGGTGAACAGCGGCAGATGCCATTCGGGCTCCGTGGTGAAGCGCATCGCCCACGCTCGGTCGTTTGGCGTGTTCACGTGCACGAACTCGCCCTGCATCCTGGAGACACCGACGGTAAACAGGCCGAGCTTCGCCTTCGCGTCGACGTGGAGCTGCAACGAGTCCGGCATCCGTCGGGCGGCGCCGAGCAGCGGCTGAAGCTCCCCGCGACGCGAGCGAAACCGTACGACCATTCGCTGCTCCGCCTGCTGGGTGTCCAACCAGTCTGCGCCGGTGCGATCGCTCAGGCGAAATCGGTAGCGTGAGGGCTCGACGTACTTGCGAACAAACTTGGCCAACGCCGGAAACTGTGCCTTCAGCGCCTCGTCGCCGACGAGAACGTGGAGCGCAACAATCGTCGAGCCGTCGGACTGTGCGGCTGTGTTGATCGAGTCGATCGTGAACAGTCGGCCCAGGGCCTGTGCGGTTCGCGGAAAGGCCGCACGATAATCGGCGCGCATGACCTCTGCGGGGCGTTCCGCCGCCGCGAACAGCGCACGGACGACGTCATTCAGGCGACTCGGCGGCATCGGGCCGATGGCATGGTCGACTTCGGTTACCCAGCGCCAATCGTTCTCGCCGGGCAGTCGGCGCAAGAGCGTCAGGTGACGCTCGTCGCCCGTACGCGCGGGAGGAGCGACCGTCGCCTGTTCGCGGAATGAGAACTGTCCGTTGATCAGCGACGCGGCGAGCAGGAGTTCGCGCTCGGTGCCACCGGGGCCGTCCGACGACCGCGTCCAGAGGGATGTATCAGGCGCCAGCTTTGACGGTGCCAGTGCGTATCGCGCCACACGCATACGGGCGCGACTGAAGCGCGGCGAACGCACCACATTCGTGAAGCGCTGTTCGATCGCGTGGGCGAAAGCGTCGGCGTTGGTCCGTGCGGCCGCCAGGTCAGGACCGTAGGACAGCACGACCGCCTTGCACCCCGAGAGCGCGACGAGCGCGAGCAGCGTGCTGACGGCCCGCACAGAAACGGGAATTTGCATGTCGAGAGATACACCGCAGATGCCGTGTCTGTGCACGTCCGTTGGTGACCCGTGCCGGAACCCGGTCGAGGCGGGTTAGCTTACGCGACTCACATTCACTCAGCCCACGCCGTGTCCGACCCTTCCGTAACCGAACCAGTTCCCGCGGCGCACGCCCCGCGCCGTGACTTCATCCGCGAGATGGTGGCAGACGATGTGACCATCGGCCGCTTTGGTCGCGCGCCGGCCACGCGTTTCCCCCCGGAGCCCAACGGCTTCCTGCACATGGGGCACGCAAAATCGATTTGCCTGAACTTCGGCATCGCGAAGGAGTTTGGTGGCAGCTGCAACCTGCGCTTCGACGACACGAACCCGGCCACGGAAGACGTCAAGTACGTGGAGGCGATCAAGCGCGACGTGCGCTGGTTGGGCTTCGAATGGGACGGCGAGTACTACGCCAGCGACTACTTCGAGCAGTTGTACGAGATCGCCGAACGGCTGATCACGAACGGCCGCGCGTACGTCGATTCGCAGAACGAGGAGCAGATCCGCGAAGGGCGCGGCACGGTGACCACGCCGGGCACGCCGAGCGCGTTTCGGGAGCGCGCTGCGGCCGAGAACCTCGAGCTGCTGCGTCGCATGCGCGCGGGCGAGTTCCCCGATGGTGCGCACGTGTTGCGCGCGAAGATCGACCTCGCACATCCGAACATGATCATGCGCGATCCATTGCTCCTGCGCATCCGGCACGCGCATCACTATCGGCGCGGCAACGACTGGTGCATCTACCCGCTCTACGATTTCGCGCACGGCTTGAGCGACGCCATCGAAGGCATCACACGCTCGTTATGCACGCTCGAGTTCAAGGACTCGCGCGACATCTACGACTGGCTGGTGGTGCAGGCGGGCTACGTGAATCCGCCGCAGCAGACCGAGTTTGCGCGACTGGAGCTCGACTACACCGTGCTCAGCAAACGAAAGCTGCTGCGACTCGTCAACGAGGGACACGTGAGCGGCTGGGATGACCCCCGCATGCCGACGATCGCCGGGCTGCGTCGGCGCGGAGTGCGCCCCGACGCGATCCGGGCGTTTGCCGACGCGGTGGGCGTCACGCGCAATCGGCAGCGCGTGGAGATCGGGATGTTCGAGCACACCATACGCGACGATCTCAACATGATCGTGCCGCGCGTCTTCTGCGTGCTCAACCCGATCAAGGTCGTGCTGACGAACTATCCGGACGGCGAAGTCGACGAACTCGATGCGTCGTACTATCCCCATGACGTGCCGCTGACGGGATCCCGCAAGGTGCCGTTCACGCGCGAGTTGTACATCGAGCGCGACGACTTCATGGAGGATCCGCCGAAGAAGTTCTTTCGTTTGGCGCCGGGCCGCGAAGTGCGGTTGCGCTACGCGTATTTCATCACCTGTCAGGACGTCATCAAGGACGACGCGGGGACCATCGTGGAGTTGCACTGCACCTACGATCCGGCGACGCGTGGCGGAGATGCGCCGGATGGCCGTCGCGTGCAGGGGACGATCCACTGGGTGTCGGCGGCGCACGCGATCGATTGTGAGGTGCGCCTGTACGATCGTCTCTTTGGGAAGCCTGATCCGGACGACGTGGGCGACGATGAAGACTTTCTCGACGCGCTCAATCCGACGTCACTGGTATCGGTGCGCGGCGCGAAGGTGGAGCCGAGTGTGTTGGGCGATCCGTCGGACACGCGATATCAGTTCGAGCGCACGGGGTACTTCTGGCGGGATGCGGAGGATTCGACGGCGGATCGGCCGGTGTTCAATCGGATTGTCGGGTTGCGGGATAGCTGGGCGAAGGAAGTGAAGAAGGGGTGACGCCGACACGGGCACTACCGTCTACCCTGTGGCAGTCTTAGTTTGCCAATTCGCCGCACGGGCGTGTAGTCCGGCGCGGCGTGCTGCCCCTTAGCTCAACTGGCAGAGCGTCTGACTCTGGATCAGAAGGTTCCAGGTTCGAAACCTGGAGGGGCAATGCA
>CAYWCJ010000188.1:0-9082 GCA_964456595.1 uncultured Gemmatimonas sp.
GCTCGCGTACGGGACGCCCGCTGGTGCGTTGGCGTGAGAGCGCGATCGCGGCGCTGTCAACGTATCGCTGGCCGGGCAATGTGCGCGAGCTGGCCAACGTCGTGGAGCGGCTGGCGATCCTGCACGCCGGCAGCGAGATCGGCGAAGCGCAGGTGCGCGAGGTGCTGCCCAATGTGCGTGCGGTGCCCGACGTGACATCGGCGAACGGCGGTGAGGATAACGTTATCGCCAACAGCACGGGCCTTCCCCTCAGCGATGCACTCGATGTCTACGAGCGCCAGCTGATTTCGGCCGCTCTGGCCCAAAGCGATGGCAACGTGGCCGAGGCGGCGCGACGGCTGCAGACAGACCGGCCCAATCTCTATCGTCGAATGCGACGACTGGGGTTGGCAACGTCCGGTGAGTGACTGCTGTCGGACGAATCACTTCTTTCGGCATCGCACACTTCAGCAGAGAGTTCGTCATGGCGGAGTTCGAATCGGCGAGTGTTCGGCGTGTTTTGACCTGCTCGCCACGACGATGGACCCTGAGGCTGCGTCTCGTCTCGGTGCTCATGCTCGCCTTCGTTGGCAGTGCGCGAGCGCAGGGACAGACACCCGATCGCGACTCGGCGCGCGCGGGCGCACAGCGGGTGGGCAGTGTGCCTCGCGATGTCGCGCTGCACGCGGTCTCCGTGTGGAACACGTCGACGACGAAGCGGGTGCGTGGCGACTTCACGCTGGCCGCTGGTGACACGGTGCGCGGCGATCTTGCCGTACTCTCCGGGCGCGTCGAACTCGCGGGAACGGTGACCGGCGACGTCGTGTGCATCAACGGCGGTGTTGTGCTGCGCGAATCGGGGAGTGTGGATGGCTCACTCACCGTACTGGGAGGACGACTCGTTTCACCCGAGCGGCCGACGGTGCGCAGCGACATTCGCGTATGGGCGTCGCGGCTGCAGTACCGCGAATCGGGGGATTCGCTCATCGCCGAAGTGGATCACGATCTCTTCCGGCGCTGGTCGCGTCGGGGTGGCAAAGACGATCAACGGTCGTATGGCGAGTTGTATCTGGCTACGGCGCATACGTACAACCGCGTGGAAGGGCTGCCGGTTCACTTCGGTCCGCGCTTTCGTCTGGCGTCCGGCGCGACCTCGTTTGACGGTGAAGTCTTTGGGGTGTTTCGCACGGGCGATCGGCTGCAGTGGGAGCGACAGAATCTTGGGCATCGCGTGTCGGCGCAGCTGCAGCTCGGTCGCGGGAGTGGTGTGCGGCTCGGCGGTCGACTGTTCGACGACGTGGATGCGATGGAGCAGTGGCAGCTGAGCAATCTGGAAGTGGGGCTCTCGAGCTTTCTGTTCACGCGCGACTATCGCGATTACTGGCTGCGACATGGCGCGGCGGGGAGTGTCGCGCTGTTCTCACGCGCGGGGAGTGAGCTGCGCGCCGAGTACGGACAGGAACGCTGGTCCTCGCGCGGAGCGCTCAATGTGTGGTCCATCTTCAATGACGGCGATCTGTGGCGCGCCAATCCGACGGCCGATGAAGGCGTGTTGCACATTGCGACGATCACCGGGCGAGTGGACACGCGCAACAACGTCGAGAATCCGCGCAGCGGCTGGTTGTTGTTTGCGCAGTGGGAACGCGGCGAGGGAACACTCGACCGCATTGCGCCCACCACGAGCGGGATTCGCCGCACCACACCCGGCGAGATCATGTACTCGCGCGGCCTGCTGGACCTGCGTCGCTACAATCGTCTCGCGCCGGGCGCGCAACTCAACATGCGCGTGGTTGCCGGTGGCTGGTTGAATGGGGACGCGTTGCCGCTGCAGCGTCGCTTTGCCGTGAGCGGTATCGATGCCCTGCCAGGCTTTGACTTCCGGCGGACGATCGGTGCAGCGGATGTGGGCACCTGTGCCACCGGCGAGAACGCGAGCTACGTATTGCTCGGGCGCCCGGCCCAGTGCGAGCGCATGCTGTTGTTGCAGGCCGAGTGGAAGGGAGACCTCCGTATCCGCCTGTTCGGTGATCGCGATTGGTTCGGCGATCGGCGTTGGACAACGAGTCACTTCAGTGCCGACGGCAGTTGGGTGTTGTTTGCGAACAGCGGTCGTGGATGGCTGGTGAACGGGACGAACAGCGCGCTGACATACCGCCGCAACGAGCTGCCCAAGATCGGGAGCTGGCGCACCGATCTCGGTGGCGGCTTCGATTTCGGTGACTTTGGCGTGTACGTAGCGGAAGCCGTTTCGCAGAGTGGACTGCAGCCGAACTTCTACGTGCGACTGGGGCATCGTTTCTGAGCATGAGGTCTCTGCGTCGGACGGTGGCGATGCTTGGCCTCGCGCTGTCGATGGTGACGGTGGCGCATCCCCTGCGGTCGCAGGGGCCGCCGCGCGTGGACATCACGCCATCCTCCGCGTCGGCTGCGCCCACGGTGGCGGTGCGGTCGGTGCTCAACGAGCGTCCGTTCGACGAATTGCTGCGCAACGGATTTCCGGCACGCCTGCATGTGCGCGCGGAGTTGTGGACGCTCGGGCGCTGGTTCGATCAGATGTTTGCACGCGAAGAATGGGACGTCATCGTGCGCTACGATCTGATCGATCGTACCTACGATGTCGCGCGCTACACACGGGATCGGGTGACGTCCCTCGGCAGCTACTCCACGTTTGCCGATGCGCGTGCGGCCAGCGAGTTGACATACTCACCACAATTGCGTGTGCCGTCGCGCGGACGGCGCGGCTACATCGCCGTCCAGGTCGACGTGCTGACGATGGAGATGAGTGACCTGGACGAACTGCAGCGCTGGCTGCGAGGCGAAGCGCAGCCGGCAGTTCAGGGAAAGCGCAGCCCGGGATCAGCGCTTGGTACCGGAATGCGCACGCTCGTCACCCGGCTGCTGGGCGGCGAAGTGCGACATCTCGAGTCGCGATCGCAAACGATCGTGTTCTAACCATCGTTTTCCGGCAACCGCATCTGGCGTGGTCTCGACGCGGCTATGGAACGAGTGCGTCCGGGCTGTGCGGCGCCCCGTGGGTCGCGTGTGGTGCGTGGGGATGTTTTTCGTGGCGATTGGGATGCGCGCTTCGCGCGGTCGCCCGCTCCAGCTCCTCGAGCTGACGCAGCGTGGCCTCACCATAGAACACGCGGATGTACTGTGCCTGAATCGGTGTCAGGCGTCGCACGGCCCAGCTGAGATGCACGAAGTGCGGTTCGGCGGGCACATGCAGGGGATGCATGCCGATTTCGTCGGGGAGTCGATTCGCCTTGCGTGTGTTGCAGCTGCTGCACGCCGTGACGACGTTGGTCCACTCGTTCTGGCCACCGCGCGAGATGGGAATCAGGTGATCGCGCGTGAGCGACTCGCGCGGCTTGAGTTCGATCGCCGCGCGTCCGCAGTATTGACATTGATAGTCGTCACGTGCGAACAGGAATGTGTTCGTCACCTGACGGCGAAAGCGTCGTGGCACGTGCACGAAGCGCGTGAGTCGGATGACGGCGGGGCGCGGATAGGCAAGCCTCTCCGAACGGACCGGCCGCTCCTTCTCCGCTTCGACGATCTCCGCCTTGCCATCGATCACGAGTCGCAGTGCACGCCGAAGCGGCACCATCGTGAGAGGCTCGTACGACGCGTTCAGTGCGAGACATCCGGCGATCACGCCTATCCCCCCTGTTGAAGTTCGGTCCGATGCTGCGCGAAGCCCAAGGTCGTGCTGTCGTCCGGCGGTGCCATGCTCGGTCCTGCCCGCGGTCCGGCAAACGAATCCCCGCTGTCGCGTCGGCGTGGAGTCGACAGGCAGGCAGCGGGGATTCGACCGTCGATCACACCGTCGCGCCTTCTGCGACCAGCGTGAGCCACCCGTGTCGATCTGGTCTCCTGCCTTTCGCGATACCGAGGTACTCGTCCTGAATCGTGCGGGTAATCGGACCCGGTTTGCCTTCGCCAACCTGGATGTGGTCGACCGAACGAATCGGCGTCAGCTCCGCCGCCGTCCCGCAGAAAAAGAGTTCATCCGCCACGTACAACATTTCGCGCGGCAGCGCCTGTTCGCGCACGGGGAGTTCAAGATCCTCCGCGATGCGCAGAATGGAATCGCGCGTGATGCCGGCGAGAATGCCCGAGCCCATCGGCGTCGTGTAGAGCACGCCGTCACGCACGAGAAAGAGGTTCTCGCCGCTGCCTTCGGAGATCTGTCCGGTCGAATCGAGCATGATCCCTTCGGCAAATCCGTCGAGCCGCGCTTCCATCTTGCTGAGCTGCGAATTGAGGTAGTTGCCACCCGCCTTCGCCATGGTCGGGAATGTGCTCGGCGCGGCGCGACGCCAGCTGGATACGCAGACGTCCACACCGTGTTCGAGCGCCTGCGCGCCAAGGTAGGCGCCCCAGTTCCAGGCGATGATGAAGGTCTCGACCGGTGCTGCGGTCCCCAGCACGCCCATTTCTTCGCCGGTACGGACGGCCACCGGGCGGAGATAGCAGTGCGCGAGACCGTTGGCCCCAACCGTGTCCGACGCCGCTTGAACGAGCTCGTCTACGGACCACCGCATCGGCATGCGATAGATGCGCGCGGAATCGTGCAGGCGACGCATGTGCTCGCGCGCACGAAAGATCGCGGGTCCGTTGGGCGTCTCGTAGACACGCACGCCTTCGAAGACGCTTGACCCGTAGTGCACGACATGCGACATGACGTGGATCTGCGCGTCAGCCCAGTCCACGAGTTCACCGTCGCGCCAGATTCGTTCGGTACGGCCGGAACCAGCTGCTGCCATTTGGATTCAGTCCGCTCGCTGAGGGTACGCCGAACGATACACAGTGGGAACGCATGGCCGCCACTGCTCTGGCGCGGCAACGTGACTACGAGCCGCTCGCGTAGGACGGCGAGACGGCAGGCACGAATGCGCGGCGCCATTCGCGCAGTCGCTGCCCGATGGCATTCATGCGCGTGACGAGCGCACGGTCAGCCGACACCAGTTGGCCATCACGCACGAGTTCACGCCCGGCCACCGTGACCAGCGATGCAGTGACGGCGCCGGCCAGCACGTGCAGCAACGTGACCGCCGGGTCGTGTACCGGTGACGCGAACGGATGGTCGAGTGGAAAGGCGGCGAGGTCCGCGTCTTTCCCTGCTTCGATCGTGCCGATGCGTGCGTCAAGTCCGAGTGCGCGCGCACCACCGATGGTGGCCAATGCGAGTGCGTCGTGCGCCGTGAATGCATCCGGAACGCCAGCGCGCAGCGCGTAGAGCAGCGTGGCCTGTCGCGCCTCGCCGAGCATGTCCATGCGATCGTTACTGGCGACGGAGTCCGTCCCGAGTCCGGTGGGGATGCCGGCGGCGCGCATGCGGTCGAGCGGCGCGATCCCCTGCGCCAGCTTCGCGTTGGAGATGGGACAGTGCACGATGCTCGCGCCCGACGCCGCGATCAGGGCGAGGTCCGTGTCGTCCACCTGAATAGCGTGAATGAGCAGCGGCTGTGCGTCGAGCATGCCGGTCGCTTCGAGCAGGGCGATGGGCGATCGCGCTGACGGTGCGACGGCGATGCCGCGTGCACGCAAGCGTTCGGCAAAGGGTCCTGTCCCGTCACGTACGAATGCCGTTTCCGCGGCGCTTTCGGCGATGTGTACCGCCAGGGGCAGCGATTCGGTACGCGCCCATCGGGCGACGTCGCGAAAGAGCGGCGCAGAGACCGTGTAGGGCGCGTGTGGCGAGACGCCGGTGCGTACGAGTGCGGTGTCGAGCACGCGCAGCGCGTCGACCGTCTGCTGCAGGCCGCGCACCGCGCCAACGCACTGCGACGGGTCGGGGCCGAACACTTCGATGTAGCCGATTCCCCGCACACCCATTTCGCGCATCGCGTGCAGCGGATGCGCCGACGTGGCGGTATCGGCGCAGGTCGTGATGCCGTTGAGCAGCGCTTCGACCAGCCCGTAGCGCGAGGCATCGAGCAGCGCGTCCTCGTCAAGACAGTCGCGTCGCGCCAGCGTGAGCACCGACAGCCAGTCGCGAAAGTCGAGCCCCTCGAGAAAGCCGCGCATCGCGGTGAGTTCGAGATGCGAGTGTGCGTTGACGAGTCCGGGGAGGATCGCGGCATTGCCCAGTGCGACCGTGCGCATGCCGGCGAGTTCGTCGGCGAGATCAGCGGCGCGTCCGACGCGCATGATCTGCGTTCCGTGAATGATCACGGCGCCATGCTCGATCGGCGGCGTCGCGACCGGGAGCACCCAGCGGGCCGTATACGCGGTCGCGATGCTCGCGGTCGCGATGCTCGCGGTGGCGATGCTCGCGGTGGCGATGCTCGCGGTGGCGGTCTGGGTGTGTGCTGCGCTCGCCTCGCGTGCTTTCATGCGCGCGATCAGGGCGGTGGAATGCGGAAGGGGTTCGTGGTATCGCGGGCTGTGCGAACCATCGTGCTGTCCGTCGAGCCGGGCGGTCGCACGGGGCCATCCGTACACTGGCGCGTTGGCTCGGTACCCGCGACGAAGAACTCGGTGACGACGTTGCCCATGCAGGCGGTCGTCGCGAGTTGTCCGGTGAGCGCGTCGATGTCGCGCGTGATGACGCCATCCGGGCGAGGCCAGTCGGGCGGTGTGGGCTTCCGACGATAGACCTCCGTCATGAACGCCGTCCATGCGGGCGCGGCGAGATCACCGCCTTGCGCATTCGACTTGATCTTCGTCGGCCGATCGAAGCCCATCCACACACCGGCCACGAGATCTGCGGTGTATCCGATGAACCAGACGTCAGCGCCGTCGTTGGTGGTGCCCGTCTTGCCACCGGCCGGCACGCGAAAGCCGGCGCCCGCCACGCTGCGCGCCGCCGTACCGCGCACCACAACGTCCTTCATCATGCTGACCATCATCCACGACTCTTCGGGCGAGAGTACCGCTTCGCGCGTGGATTGCGGCTCCCACACCGTCTTGCCCTGCGCGTTCTCGACCTTCACGATGGCGTGCGGTGTGGTGCGCAGGCCGAGGTTCGCAAAGACGGAGTAGGCACCAACCATCTCGATGGGATAGACATCGGCCGAGCCGATAAAGATGGACGGATACGGTGGAATGGGCGTGCTGATGCCAAGCTTGCGCGCCATCTGAATGACGGCGCTCGTGCCGACATTTGTGCCGGTGTTGATGGCGGCGAGATTACGCGACAGGTAGAGCGCTTTCCGCATCGGCATCGGGCCATTGAACTTCATGTCGTAGTTCTGCGGCGTCCAATTCTCCCCCGACATCTGCTCGATCGAGATGGGGGAATCGTCGACAATCTGCGCGGCGGTGAAGCCCGCGTGCACGGCCGCTGCATACATCACGGGCTTGAAGGTCGATCCGGGCTGGCGCAGCGCCTGCACCGCGCGATTGAACTTGGAATCGTCGTAGTCGCGGCCCCCGACCATCGCCCGAACGAGTCCGGTGCGCGGATCGATCGCGATGAACGCCCCTTGCAGATACGGGGAGTTGGCGGCGCCCGCTTCGCCGCCTTCGGCATTGCGCGCGACATAACCCTCGTACGTGAGATGCTTGTACGCGCCACTGCGACCAGCTTCGATGGCCTTGAGCTGATTCTCGAGCGCGCGTTCGGCCGCGCCCTGCATGTCGACGTCGAGCGACGTGTAGACGCGCAGTCCTTCATCGTAGAGACTCTTGCCGAAGTGCGCTTCGAGTTGACGACGCACCCACTCCAGATAGTAGGGCGCCACGTCACCGGATTCAGTCCGCTGCGCGAGTTGCAGCGGAAACGCCTTGGCCAGCGACGCGTCGGCGTCGTTGATGGCACCTTCGCGACGCATCAACTCCAGCACGGTGTTGCGACGCGAGATGGCACGATCGGCAAAGCGTCGCGGGTTGTAGCGTTCGGGTGCTTTCGGCAGGCCCGCCAGCATCGCCGCTTCGGCTACGGTCAGCTCGCGAACCGACTTGCCGAAGTAGCGCTGCGACGCCGTCTCCACACCGTACGCGCCGTTGCCGAGGTAGATCTGATTGAGATACAGCTCGAGGATCTTGTCCTTCGAGTAGCGCTGTTCGATGGCCCGCGCCACGCGGCCTTCCTTGAGTTTGCGGAAGATCGTCTTTTCACGCGAAATGCGATCGGAGAAGACGTTGCGCGCCAGCTGCATGGTGATGGTGCTGAAGCCCTGCGCGTAGCGACCGGCGCGCACGTTGCGCGCGGCGGCACCCATGATGCGGAAGTAGTCGATTCCCTTGTGCGAGTAGAAGCGACGATCCTCGACAATGATGAACGCGTCGCGCACATGCCTGGGGATCTCGTTCAGGCGCACGAGTGTGCGGCGCTCGAGGCCAAGCTCGGAGATGAATCGTCCGTCGGCGGCGAACACTTTCGACGTCTGACGCGGCACGTACTGCTCGAGCGACGCGATGGACGGACAGCGTCCTTCGCGGCAGACGACTCCCCATGCGCCAGCCAATGCGCCTGCGCCGATGGCGCCGCCGAAGACGCCAAGGAGCACCAGCCACCCGAGGACCGGATAGCGGGCGAAGGCGGACGCAGTGGCAACGCGAAAGGCCGCAAGACGGCCGGTGCCGGAGCGCTTACGTGACGATGGTGACGTCACGGGCTGGAAGAGCGGGATGAGAAGGACATCGGTCTCCAGAACGGTACCGACGCGCCCCCGGGCACGCCAAGAGCGACAGCGCACATATCTCACACTTATCTTTGACGGATGACTGCGCATCCAGCCCCGATCTCCGAACTCGCATGGCGCGAGCTGCTCTTCCAGCACACCGACGGCCTCGCCGCCGCGCTCGACGCCGGCACCGTAACCGGCTACTGCGGCTTCGACCCCACCGCGTCGAGCCTGCATGTCGGCAACCTCGTCCCCGTGATGGGGCTGGTGCATCTGCAGCGCGCCGGCCATCGCCCGATCGCGTTGGTTGGTGGCGGCACCGGGATGATCGGCGACCCAAGCGGCAAGAGCAGCGAACGCACGCTCCAGAGCCTCGAGACGATTGCGGCCAACGCGGAAGCGATTCGTGGACAGTTGTCGCGCTTTCTCGATTTCGACGGTCCACGCGGCGCCAAACTCCTGAACAACGTCGACTGGCTGCAGCCGTTGTCGCTCCTCGATTTCCTGCGCGATACGGGCAAGCACTT
>CAYWCJ010000189.1:0-1189 GCA_964456595.1 uncultured Gemmatimonas sp.
GTGGCGGGCTTGCCGGTCGCGCGCTGGTGCTGGTGCTCGGCCCGGCTGGCAGTGCGAAGACGTCAGTCGTCGCGCGCTCCGGCGGCGACCCGCAGTTGCTGGCCGGTGATGCACCCGCCGCGCCCACCGACGCACCGGCCCCCACCACGACCGCCAACGTCTGGCTCATGCAGCAGGCCGTGCTGACCGAACTCACGGCCGCGTTACTCGCCGACGGACCGCGCTGGTCGAAGGTGGTGCGCGCCCTGCGCGCCTCGCGCATGGCCGCCGCCGTCGGTCAGGGCCAGGCGGCCCCGCGTGCCGCGGTCGTCTGCATTCCATGTGATCTGTTCTACGCGGGCAACAACGGACAGCAGCTCGCCACGCTCGCGCAATCGCTGCGTCAGCGACTGGCCGAAGCGGCGCGCGAACTCGGTCTCGCGGTGCCCATCTACGTGCTCTTCACGAAGATGGATCGCGTACCGCATTTCGAAGCGTGGGTCTCTGTCTTTACGAAAGACGAACTGCGCGCACCACTGGGCGCCACGCTGCCGTTCGACGCGTCGTCCAACACCGGCAACTATGCCGAACGACTGACGCCGCGCATCGAGGCGGCGTTCACGCAGATCGCGGACTCGCTCGCCTCGCGTCGGGCAGAGCTGCTGGCGCGCGAGAGCGTGGAATCGCGGCGCTACGGTGCCTACGAGTTGCCGCGTGAAGTGCGCAAGCTGCAGGCGTCCGTGACCGCGCTGCTGCTCGAACTGTGCCGACCCACGCAGCTTGGCGTGAGCCCGCTGTTGCGTGGCTTCTACTTTGCCGGTGCACGTCCGGTGCTGGTGCGCGACGTCGCAGCCGCGCCTGCCGCGCAGTCTCGCAGCGTCGCCTCGGCGTCCGACGCCACGCAGATCTTTCGCGATATGTCCATCGCCGCATCGGCGCCCGCGCCGGCCGCTGCCGCGACGTCACGCAAAGTGCCGGAGTGGGTGTTTCTCGATCGTTTCTTCCGCGATGTCGTACTGGCCGACGGAGGTGCGAACTCCGTCGCGCACGGCGGCGTGAGTGTGCAACGTACGCGACGCGTGCTGCTTGGCGGTGCCATTGCCGCCAGCATGCTTGTACTCGGCGCTGTTTCGGTGTCGTGGCTCAGCAATCGCGCGATGTGCTGCGCGCGCAGTTGGACACCTTGCGCACGCGCGTGCGTGAAGGCCCG
>CAYWCJ010000189.1:1289-9043 GCA_964456595.1 uncultured Gemmatimonas sp.
CGATGTGCTGCGCGCGCAGTTGGACACCTTGCGCACGCGCGTGCGTGAAGGCCCGCCGCTCTTCATGCGTCTCGGCCTGTGGCAGGGCGAGGAACTGCTCGACGCGGCACGTCCCGTGTGGTACGACGGCTTTCGCAAACAGCTTTTTGCCACTGGTTGGGGCGCCATGGTCGATTCGCTCAAGGCGCTGCCCGAGGTGCCCGATGCCGGCTCGGACTATCAGCGGACATACGGCTGGCTCAAGGGCTATCTCGTCACCACCGTCTCGCCTGAACGCAGCACGCGCGAGTTTCTCACGCCGGTGTTACTTGCGAGCTGGCAACGCGGGCAAACGACCGACGCCGACGTCACGTCGCTCGCTCGCCGCCAGTTCGAGTTCTATGCAAGTGCGCTGCCGACATTCAATCCGTGGCCAGTGAGTGCCGATGCGTCACTCGTTTCGAGGGTACGAAACTTTCTGTCACGCTTCACCGGCGGCGAGCAGATCTACGTGAACATGCTTGGCGCCGCCAATAGGAAGGTGCCGCCGCTCAAGCTGCCGCAGGCACCCGGCGTACTCACCGTGCCACAGGAAGTGGCCGGCGCGTTTACCGCCCCCGGCGCCAAGCTGATGGTGGACGCGTTCAAGAACTCCGACGAGTTCTTCAAAGGCGAGATGTGGGTGGTCGGCGATGCGACGGCGATGCGTTCGGCCGATCGGGATAGCGTCATCGGCGCCTTACGCGCGCGTTATCGCGACGATTACGTGCGTGCATGGCGACAGGTGGTGCAGAGCATCGGCGTTGTGCGTCCGAGCACGGTGCAGGACGCCGCGAGCAAACTCGACGCCTTGGCGGGCACACAATCGCCGATGTTGCAAGTGCTGCGCACGATCGCCGTCAACACCGATGTCGATTCGGCCACGCGTGCCGCGTTTCAACCGGTACACGCCGTGACGCCGCCCGCAATTGTGGACAAGTACATCTCGGAGAAAAACCAGCCGTACGTGGATGGCTTGCTGGCGTTGCAGGGCACGCTGAAGCAAATCGCGGGCATGCCGCCACCGCGCGACACCATCACGGCGCGCGACATCGCGCAGGCGGCACAGATGGCCGGCGGCGACGTGACACGGGCGCGCGTGGCTGCCAAACGCGTGGCGCAGGCATTTGAATTGGGGAGCGCGAGCGCGGTCGTGGCAGCCCCGCTCGAACAGCTGCTGCTGGCACCGATCAGCGGTGTGGAGGCGGTGTTGCGCACCGCAGCCTCCACGCGCGCGCCGGCACCGCGTCCGGTCGCCGTTGCGCCTGCGCCCGTCGCGGCGGCACCTGCGGGCGGTGGAGGCGGCGGCGCCGCGGCGCTCGCCACCATCCTCAACGAACGCGGACGTGCACTGTGTGCCGCGATGACGCCCATGCTCGCCAAGTTCCCGTTTGCGCCCGACGCTCAGAGCGAGGCCAGCATCGCCGAGGTGAGTGCGATGCTGGCGCCTGGCACCGGCGCCTTGTGGGCGTTCAGGCAGGAGCGACTCGATCCGTTGCTGGAGAAGCAGGGCACGCGGTGGTCGGCCAAGCCGTCCGGCGGCGTTGCGCTGTCGGCGAGCTTCGTCGAGTTCTTCAATCGCGCCGCCGTCGTGTCGGCCGCCCTGTTCCCCAACGATATCGCGTCGCCGCAGTTGCGATGGATGGCGCGTGGCATCACGTCCGATCAGACGCCGTTGATCGTGCTGAAGCACAGCGGCACGGAAGCGCGCTTCGACAGTCGCACCCCGCGCAACGAAGTCATCTGGCCCTCCACCTCCGGTCGCGATGCACGACTCGAAGCGCAGTTCAAGAAGAACAAGCCGGTGGCGGTGGCCACGGCGACGGGCGAGTGGGCGTTGTTCCGCATGGTGGCGCAGGCCGCGAAGTTCGACGGTGCCGGTCGCGTGGAGTGGAATGCGACGGGCAAGGATGCGCGGCCGGTGGTGGTGGAGTTCGACCTGCCGAGCGGCGCTCCGGTGTTGAAGCGCGGGTGGCTGGGCGGGATGACGTGTGTGGCGCAGGTGACGCAGTAGGGGCGGCGGCGTAGGCGGACCGCGAGCCTCGCCTCTGTTTGATCTCAATGCAAACGAATGCGTTGCAGCATCACACCGGTCTTCATACCAAATCCCGAGGCACTGGTGGTCATCTCAAGCTGCCCCGTGAAGTACAGGTAGCGTGCCTCCGGCACGAGGTATTGAATCGCACCTCCCTCGACAAGCTGCCCCTTCGACCAGCGCGTGCCCGCAACTTTTTCGACGTGGCCTTGGCGAACGGCCCAGTAGTCGTTGGTTTTCGTCGACTGACCGCGCACAGTCCACGTATCCCTTGTGGAGCGCGTGGTCGACTCCAGCGCTTCGACCGGAGTACTCACCCGGAATCGGCAGAAGACGCGATTCTGATCGCCGATGCCGAGCTTCTGCATACCGACGCCCGGTTTCGTAAAGAATCGACCGATCTCAAAGTCGCTTGGTTTGAGACTCGCCATGATCTGCTCAGCTTGTGTCGGCATTGCCTTCAGTTTTGCGACAATCCCGGGCTTGAGCTGCATATAGCCAACCAGCTCCGTGCCTTTGTCGAAACCGGCCAGCGTCACGGGGCTTGAGAGATCCATCCCTTTGAGCCAGCCGGTCACATCCTTCGCGCTCGCAAACGACTGTCTCCGTTCGAAGAACTCGAGGGCGGTCGCCGCACCCGCGCGCACGCGCGTCGCCATCCGCCGATAGCCAAGCTGGTACAGCCATTCTTCAGGGGTGAGAGCGAAGTAGCGAGGCATGTCGTTCGGCACGCTGCTCGGCCGTACCGCGGTCCCCTTTCGTGCTGCGTACTTCATCAGGAGTGCATTGAAGAGCGCCGCGCCGAGCAGGGTGATCGCCGAAGCGAGGAGCGCGGCCGCCGCATCGAGATCACTCGAACGTTTCGCTGTCGCCGACTTCTCCAGACATTGTCCGATCAAGCCCGCAGCTTCGAAGGCCATCGTGCCCAACGTCAGAACTCCGAACGCCAATAGTCCAACATCGACGACCTGACCCACGCCGACAAGATGCGCCGCTCCCCAGGCCGCGAACACGAAGGTGGTGATCGCCAGATTCTCGCCAGTAAGCAGCGCCGCGACACTGCTGCGCATTTCCCGAGGCAAGAGCGGAATCGCGCGCCGAAGCACTTCGATCAGGCGCTCACCCTGATCCGACGGCAAAGCCGTGGGTATCGATGTGCTCATGGGAGTCTCTCGCAAAGCGGCGGAAGCGGGCAGAGAAATGCGGCTACGGAATCACATCGCAAGTCTTAAACAGGAAAGTCCGCGGCGAGCACCACGCACAGGGCTCGGCCAGTGGTCGTGCGTCACGGCCGGCAGCCCGCTGTTGCGAGACCCGTCGCTCTCACCTCATCAGCTCCCTTCGCGAGCTGCACCTCGCACGACGCCCCCCGCACACTCGGCGCGCCCGGAATCAGCGGACCGAACGTCACCGTGATGTTGTACGCGCCAAAATCGGCTGCGGTCAGCGCTTGGGCGCGTACATCGAGAAAGCCCCCTGCCAGGTCGACGCATTCCTTCATCACAATGCGTGCATCGAAAGTGCCCGCCGAGGCGTCGTCGTTGCTCGTGACCAGCGATCCGCCGGTGCTGTTCCATGCTTCCAGATATGGATTGGCGATCGAACCTGTCTGTCCGGTCACGCGCATGTCGATCGTACAGGACTTCCCGGGCGCGAACACCAGAAAACGGTCGAATCGCCGACTCGTGCCAAGGCAACTGTTGGCGGTCAGCCGCTGGCCGCTGGTGAGTGCGCCGGCGATCGTCACGCTGCGACAGTTGTCGACATCTTCCTGCTGCGTCACCACGTTCACACTGAACGCGCCCAACGCACCGTCCAGCGACGCCACGCCCAACAACGTGGGGCCGGCCGGAATGAAGAAGGCGCCGGTGGCGCTGGTCGTGCCGTTGTTTTGCACCGAGCGCGTGGCCGTATCCGCGACGGCGGTCACGCCGACGGGGTCGAACGTGGAGGCGACCGCGAACTGTATGACACGCGGCATGATGGTGCTGACGCGGAAATACTGGTATCGCACGCCGCTTCGTAGGCAATCGCTGGCGGTGATGGTGCCGGTCGCCGTGAAGTCGAGCGTACGATCGGCGATGATGCAGGCCGTCGCCGCGGCCACCGTCACCTGCGCGGTCGTCGTCAGCGTGGTGGTGGTGAATCCACTACCGCTGCCGGTGGCTGTGACGGTGATGGTTGCCATGCCTGGCGATACGCCGAGCACGACTCCGGTCGAGGACACGGTCGCAATCGCGGTCGCGCTCGACTGATAGGCATAGGTGACCGACACCGTGCCGCTTGCCCGCGTCGGATTTGGCGCGAGTGCGGTGCTCTGCCCGACGATAATCGAGGCCGCAGTGGGCGAGACGCTCAGCGCCGTCAGCGCGGGCGGCGCCGCAACCACCGTCACCGGAACGTTCACCGTGCGCGTAGTGGTGCTGAAGCCTGGCCCGCTCGACACAACCGTGACACTGATGCTCGCGATTCCCGGCGTGTTGGCGGAGACCACGCCCGTGTTGGCGACCGACGCGACAGGTGGGTTGTTCGACTGATAGGTCACCGTCGTCGTGACACCACCTCGCGTGGGAAGCGGAGTCGCCCGAATCGTGACGGTCTGACCGACCGCGAGGTTGGCACTCGTCGGCGTTACCTGGAGGGAGTCAAAGGCGTTCGGGGCGGCACTCACGACCACGGGCACGGTCGTCGTCCGCGTGGTGGTGATGAACCCGGTGCCCGTGCCAGTCGCCGTCACCGTAATGATCGTGGTACCGGGCGAGACCCCGGTGACGATGCCCGCCGGAGTTACGGTCGCAACATTCGGCACGGTCGACTCATGGGTCAGTGTCACGCCGACGACAGGGCTGGCCGGGTTTGCGTTGGTCACCAGCGCGATGCTCTGCCCAATGGCGAGATTTACACTGCTCGGCGTCACCGTTATTGGTCCGAGTGCCGGCGGAAGCGCCGAAATGGCAACGTTCGCCGACGCTCCCTCACCTGTTGACGCGCGCGCCGTGATGGTTGCGTTGCCGGCGCGTACACCGGTCACCCGACAGGCGGCGGCGGTCAGCGTCACGGTCACGATCGACACGTCCGACGAGGTGCAGGTGGCCAGCGTGGGGGTCGTCAGTCCTCCGGTGATCTGAACACTGAACGTGCCGCTCTCGCCCACGTTGAGCGCCAGCGACGTTGGCGACAGCGCCACCACCACTGCCGGTGGATTGCTGACGACGATCGTGGACGTCGCCGGTTGCGTGGCCGTCGTGAAGCCCGTTCCGCTTGCCGTCGCGATCGCGGTGATGACCGCGGTACCCGGAGCCACCGCCGTGACGACACCGCCGGCCACTGTGGCCACCGCTGCTGCGCTGGTGGACCAGGCGTACTGCACGCTGACACTTGTGCCACCAAGGCTGGGCGTCGGAACCAGCGTCACCGTTTGGCTGACGAAAAGGCTCGCGCTGCCAGGAGCAAGGTTGAGCGCGGTGATGGCCGGACCGGGTGGCGGCCCCGGGTTCTGAACGATTCCACCGCCGCCGCCGCCGCCACCGCAGGCGGTCACACCAAATAGCCCGAGTACGAGCCCTGCCCGCACGATCGATGTCATTGTCTGTCTCTCCGAAGCTCGTGGGCGTTACGACGGATCTGCGTTGCAGCGATCTCGCAGTTCGGGCTGTCAGCGGCTCGGGAAGCCCAGACTCAAGCCGATTTTTGCTGCGTAAGTGGTGAACGGCTCGAAACTGCCGACGAGCTGACCACCGCCGCCGTTGAACTCGAAATCACCCAACTGCTGGCGGACTACCTGCACCCCTGCATCGAGATTGACCGTCTTCGTCAGTTTCACCGCCAGACCTGCACCGGCGCCAACGCCCGATCCGTTCGAGCCCGATCCGAAGTTGCTGGTCTGGTGGAGCAGCGCCAGACGAGCGGACAGATACGGGAAGAACTTGCTGGATGAAGTGGCGGGCACCCACCGCGGCTCGAGGAACAGGCCGGTGATGGTCAGCTCGTCGCCGCCGGAGCTATGCTTGGTCCACTGCGCGCCAAGGCCAACCGACAGCGCGCCAAACGACTCGGTCGCGTATAAACGATTGATACGGAACTGCGGCTCGACACCGGCACCGCGAATCGTCGTCCCTTCGCTCCTGATGGACGTCGCCAGGAACGCAAGCTGCACGCCATAGTCTTGCGCCGATTGGGCGACCAGCGGAAAGCTTGCGCCAACAGTCGCCGCGAGCGCCAGCGCGATCGGGCGGAGCGAGCGGCGGGGACGTAAAACGATGACAGGCGCATTCATAAGTGGGCTATTCAGGTGAAGGGTATGAAGGAAAGCCGTGCTTAGCGCGCCCGAACCAACTCACCCACGCTGATGGACGAGACGGACACGGCGCCGTCCTTTCTCGCCACCTCAATGGTGACTTGTGCCGAACGCGTTTGCGGTACGCCGCCGGGTGTCACGCGGAACACGCGAATCTGGAACTGCGAACGGGCGCGAGCCCCGTCCAGTGACTGCAAGGATGGCGTGCCCACCAGCTCGACCGTGTGTTTGTCGCCGTCCTTGAAGAACGCGCCAAGTTCACCGCTCCGCTCTCCGCCACGACGAATGCGTTGCACGATGGCCTCCGCAGCCTGACGGACATCATCGGAGCTCAGTGGCTCAGCGGAGCGGGATTCTGCTTCGCGGGCTGCGGTTCGGTTTGCCGCCAGACTATCGCGGCGCGCTGCCTCACCTGCGGCGACCGATGAAGATACTGCGGCCGAGCTGCTCGCGGGTGCGCCAGCCCCCGCGCCAGGGCGGGGACGGTCCGCTGGCGTCAGCGGCGGAAGGCTCGATGCCGGAGTACGAGATCCTGGAAGCGGTCGGGGAAGCGATCGCGCGGGTGCGTTCGTGGGGGTGGCCGCCGAACCGATCGACGGCGGTGTCCTGGTTGACGCAACCGAGGTCGGCGGGGCGACCCGTGAGTTCGTGGGTTTACCAATTGGATCGGCGGACGAGTTCGATCGAGGCTCGACGGCGGGCGCCGACGGTGGTGGAGAGGCAGACGTTGCCGACGTTTCGGCGGCGGTCGACGCAGGTTCGGCGGTTCGCGCTGCCGTTGTCGCCGAGCCCGTTTCGGCGGGGGTAGGGTTCGTGTCGGAGGTCTTCGACTCGTCCGAAGAGAACGAGAGCCCGTACCATCCGGCGGCCGCAATCAGCAGAACAACCGCCGCGCCAGCCATCGCGCCGCGCGGCACCCCCCGCGCCGGGGCCGCGCTCGTGGTGCTCACTCCCGTTGGCGAAAACCCGGGCATCGGCATCGTCGAGGCAGCGCTATTGGAGACGAACGGAGCTGGGACGTCGCGGTCAACCGGCACCGAACCACTCGCCACGGGGCCCAGGGACGCCGCGCTCACGTCCGCCAACGGGCTGGACCTGTCGCTGGGCACCACCTGCGTAGCACTGAGCGGCGTGACCTCCGCGCGTGCCTCACGAGCCCGCTTTCGCTGCTCGCCAGTTCGACTCCCAATCGGTGGCGTCGAGGGCGAAGCGGAGCGCGGAACCGCCGGCGACACCGAGAACGAGTTGGCGGCGGAATCCAGCGCGCTCGGCGGAGTGACCCCGGAACTGTAAATCGCGGTTGCCGCTGGTCGCACACGCACCGGCACCAGCCCCTCCACCACCGAACCACGCCAGGTCAACACGATGGCGCGCACGATCACGGAGCCCCCGGCGACGGCTCGG
>CAYWCJ010000190.1:0-9037 GCA_964456595.1 uncultured Gemmatimonas sp.
ACCTTGAGCCCTTCGAGCTGGTAGCCGACGGTTCCGTACGGCGATTCGACCGACGCGATCTTCAACCGCCCCGACATCCAGACCGCGTCGAACAGATTCAGCTTGATCGCCTTGCGACCAGTCATGGCAACCATGACGATCTGGTTGGGCGGCGGCGGCGGGGTGTGCACGCACGCGCCGTAGTACGGCACCAACAGGAACTCCGCTCCCTCTTCCTGAAAATCGTCGAGCGGCACCACGAACCCCGGGATGCGCACCAACTTCCCCTCGAGCTTTCGCAGCGTGTCGGTCGCCTTTCCGTTCGAATAGTCGAGCCCTGCCAACACGCGCCAGTCGATGTTGATCGCCTCTTCCGTCGGCACCACGCCCGCGATGAGGGCCGACACCGGTCGCGGCGCGAACACTCCACGCGGTGGAATAACCTCGGGCGTCGCGGCGCGCGGCGTCGATGCCGTCGTCACGGCGACGATGGCGACGATCCCGGCCAATGTGGCTACGGAAGACAGGCGACGAGACATGGGCCTCTGGGTATGCTGACGAACGTGAACGATTCTCGAACTATACGCGAAGAATCGGGAAATGCTGACCGGAGAAGTATATTCCCCGTCCGTCCGACCGGCGTTCCGTCTCCGGCACTTTCGCCTCCGTCCCCCGCCCCGTTCATGAGCCGGCCAGAGATCACGACTCCGGAAGCGCTCTCCGAAGAAAGTGGCGTCGAACTGTCGCTGCGCCCGCAGCGACTGGCCGAATTCATCGGGCAGAAGAAGGTCAAGGAAGGTTTGTCGATCGCCATCGATGCCGCGCGTGCCCGACGCGAGCCGCTCGATCACACGCTCTTCTTCGGTCCGCCGGGGCTCGGCAAGACGACCCTTGCGGACCTGATGGCCCGTGAGCTGGGCGTCAACCTGACGACGACATCGGGGCCGGCGCTCGAAAAGCCAGGTGATCTGGTCGGCCCTCTCACCAATCTGCGCGAAGGCGACGTCCTTTTCATCGACGAAATTCATCGCCTGCGACCGGTCATCGAGGAGTTCCTCTATCCGGCGATGGAAGATTTTCGCATCGACATCCGCTTGTCCGAAGGACCGAAGGCGCAGACGATCACGATGAACATCGAGAAGTTCACACTCGTCGGCGCCACCACACGACTGGGGATGCTCACCGCACCGCTGCGCGCGCGCTTCGGGCTGATGCATCAACTCGCGTTCTATCCGGAAGACGAACTCGAAGTCATCGTCCGACGCACGGCGGACGTCCTCAAAGTTGAAATGGATGCGGCCGGCGCGCACGAAATCGCCAAGCGCTCGCGCGGTACGCCGCGCGTCGCCAATCGCCTGCTGCGACGCGTACGCGACTACGCCCAGGTCCGCGCCAACGGGATCATCACGCTCGATGTCGCCCAGGCCGCGCTCGCACTCCTCGATGTGGACCACTTCGGGCTCGACGACATGGATAGTCGACTGCTGCGCACCATCATCGAGAAATTCGACGGCGGTCCGGTTGGACTGGGCACCATCGCCGCCGCCATTGGTGAAGACGCGGGCACGATCGAGGAAGTGTACGAACCGTTTCTGGTTCAGAACGGTTTCCTGCAACGCACGCCGCGCGGACGCATGGCCACCGCGCACGCCTACCGGCATCTCGGTTTCATCCCACCCACAGGCGTGACGGAACAACAGGGCCTCTTCTGATGTCCAATGGACGATCAGAACACGTCGCACGCGATCGCAATGCTTTGGTCCGATACACACGCTTTCGGTACCGCGGTCAACTGCCCGCCAATGCACATTGGGGACACGCGCTCCTCCCGACTCTCCGCTTGAACCGAATGCCCGCTGCAATCGCCGTCCGCCGACCGTTCGAACGACTGTCGCACTGCGCCGCCCGCGCGCTGCTGATGTTCGCCTGCGCCCTGGCGCTCGCCTCGCTCCCACCGGTCGCGTTGCTCGCACAGCCGGCACCGGCGGTGATCGACGCTTCGCGCCAGATCGCCGCGCAAGCCGATTCGATCGCGACCGCCGGCGACACGGCCCGCGCCTATGCGATGCTCGACTCCGCCCTCCGCAAAGACAAGTCCAACGCGGCAGCCTGGCTGCAGTTCGGACTGCTCAACTGGAACATGGCCAAGTCGGAACGCAGCAGCGGCTACATCAAAGATCAACGCGCCATTCGCCTGCTGCGCGGCGCCGACAGCGCACTCCGGCTGGCGACACAGTTCGCCCCCGATAGCGCCCGCTACTGGCTGATGCTCAGCCGCTTCAACCTCACGTCCGATATCTCCACCATGCGCTTCGCCGCCGGCGGACAGGCCGAGAGCGCAGTCGACGCCGCCACGAAAACGGGCGACAAAACGCTGCTGGCCATCGCCGCCGATGAAGTAGGAATGGCCACGTGGCGCCGTTACGAAGCGGTCGCCAATCGCGCCCTCACCTCCGATAACCAACGCATTCAGCTGGGTCTCTTCAACAACTGGTCACGAGACAAGGCACGCGATTACGTCAACAGCTTCGCCAGAAAGATCGACCCGCCCACCGGTCAGAAAGACTTTGTCGAAGCCCTGGGCCACTTCCGCACCGCCCTCGACGCTGACCCGACCAATCTCCGCATCAGTCGACACGTCTTCATGGCACTCGGCGAGCATCGACGGTGGGAAGAACTGCGAGAGCTCGCACGGACCCGCGCACGCGCCTATCCGCTCGACTACCAGTCTCGACTCGCCATCGGACTCGCCTCGCATCGTCTCGCAGACGAACCCGCGGCAGGCCTCGCGTTCGACAGCGCGTTCGCGCTCATGGACGACGACGAACGCGCGCGCATGACACGCTTCACACGATTGCTGCGGCCACGCGCCAGCACAGACTCCAAAGGCGTTGTCGGAGACACCGTCGCCTATGGCAAGCTGCCGCCCGCACAGCAGCGCGGGCTCGAAGCCATGTATTGGCTCATGAGCGATCCGCTCACCCTCACCAGCGAAAACGAGTACCGCCTCGAGTTCCTCGCGCGTGTCACATACGCCGACTTCCGGTGGACCAACGAAGACTTCAACCTCCTCGGCGCTGATACAGACCGCGGCGACATCTTCATCCGCTACGGGCCGCCCGAACTCGAAATGACCGTACTCGGCACCACCTCGGGTGGCGAAGGCGGTGTCAGCCTGATCTGGGGATACACCAACGGGCTGCTGTTCTTCTTCGACCTGCCACCAGGATTCGGGACCGCGCGATTCGCGTTCAGTGATCGCGACAACGTGGACCAGATGAAAAGCGCCGTGCCCGTGTCCTGGGCGAATGTCGCGTCCACACGCGTGCTCGACACCATTCCCATCAGGGTGACGCGTTTTCGCCGCACCCTCGACTCGAGTGATGTTGTTGTCGCGGCATACATCCCCATCGACTCGCTCGTGCGCGGTCTCGATATCGACCGTGCGGCGCTTGATGTGGATGTGCGCGTGTATGACCAGTTTGTCCGTATTCAGGGCGTGGAATCAGAGCAGACCAGTGTGAATCCCGATTCGGCCAACGGTCCCGTCGCGCGAACGTGGACCCGACGACTCGGGCCCGGCATCAACGTCGTACGCGTGGAAGCCCTGCAAGCCGACAGCAAGCGCGCCGCGCGCGCCCTCACACGACTCGATCCCCAACCCACCAGCGGGTTCGGCATGAGCGATGTGCTGCTTGGCGATAGCCCGAAGCCCAAGAGCGAGAGCGGTGGCAGGCGCTGGACGGATTTCACCATGCAAGCCAACGTCGGCATCTTCGCCGCGCGCGCACCCATCGGCATGCTCTGGGAGCTGTACGAACTCGCCGAACGCGACGGTCAGAACAGATATCGACTCGCCGTGTCCGTTGAACGCGTGACCAAGGGCGGTGCGTCCGGATTTGCCGCACGACTGTTTGATGGCGTGGGGCGCACCCTGGGTCGAGAGCAGCGCGGACGGAATAGTCTCACCATCTCGTTCGATCGCGCAGTCGCAGCGGCGAACACGCTCGTGGAGTATCTGTCACTCGATCTGTCCGATTCACCGGTGGGCGAGTACCGACTGCGTGTTGAGTCCACCGATCTCGTGAGCCAGAAGAAAGCCTCACGCGAAACCACGTTCCGCATCCGTTGACGAAGCGCGGCAGCACGGCATCGGTAAGCGGGGACAGCAACCGACATTCTGCTGTTGTCCCGTTGCGCGACGCGCGCTGATCGATTGTCTTTCGCGGCTGAATGATCGCCGAGCAACCCGCCTCCGAGGACGTGTCAGTCCTGCCCGCGGGGAGCCGTACGTCGGACTATGACTACGTGCTGCCCCAAGACCGCATCGCGCAACGCGCCGTCGAGCCGCGCGACGCGAGTCGACTGCTCGTGGTTGATCGCGCCAGCGGCGCGCTCACGCATCGCACGTTCCGCGACATCGCCGATCTGATTCCGTCCGGCGATGCGATCGTCGTGAATACGACACGCGTCTTTCGCGCACGGCTGCTCGGTCATCGCGACAGCGGCGGTCCGGCGGAGATCCTGCTGCTTCGTCCGGTCGACGAGACGCACTTCGAAGCGATGATTCATCCAGGCGGCAAGCTGCGCCCCGGTCGATTCGTCAACATCGCTCCCGACTTTCGCGTCGAGATCGTCGACACCACTCCGCGTCGCACACGTATCGTCCGGTTGCACGCGGCGGGCGACGTACACGCCGCGATCGAGCAGTACGGTCACGTGCCGCTGCCACCGTATATCGAACGTGCCGACGAGAGCATCGACGCCACGCGCTACCAAACCGTGTATGCGGAGCAGACAGGATCGGTGGCGGCGCCCACGGCCGGTCTGCATTTCACAGCAGAGCTGCTCAGGCGACTCGCCGACCGCGGCGTGCACCGAGCGAATGTGCTGCTGCATGTCGGGCCTGGCACCTTCCGTCCGGTCCAGGATGACGACCCGGCGCTGCACGTGATGCACGAGGAATGGTGCCAGATCAGCGAAGACTCGACACGCCTGCTCAACGACACCCGCGCCCGCGGTGGCCGCATCTGGGCGGTCGGCACGACCAGCGTGCGCACGCTCGAAACGGCAGCGGATGGCGCGGGGCACATCCACCCCACACAGCGCGAGACGAACATCTTCCTCCGTCCGCCCTATGCGTTTCGCGGTGTCGATCACCTCGTCACCAACTTCCATCTCCCCCGCTCCACCCTGCTCATGCTCGTTGCGGCCTTCGCCGGCTACGAGCTGACCATGCAGGCATATCGCACCGCCGTCGCCGAGCAGTATCGGTTTTATTCGTATGGCGATGCGATGTGCGTCATCTGATGGGTGGAAGGTGCAGCAACAAACCGCGCCTCGCGGATGTCGCGTGGCGGACGGACGGCGACGGTTCCGCATCATGACCTCGCCATTCGGATTCACTCTCGCGGCCACCGACGGCCCCGCCCGCGCCGGCACTTTCACGACGCCGCACGGCATCGTGGACACCCCGCAGTTCATGCCGGTGGGCACACTCGCCTCCGTGAAGGCGCTCGACCCCGATGATCTCACGCGCCTCGGTGCGACGATGATCCTCGCCAATGCCTATCATCTGCATCTCCGTCCCACCGACGGCACCGTGCGGGCGATGGGCGGCCTGCATCGCTTCATGCACTGGCACGGACCGATCCTCACCGACTCGGGCGGATTTCAAGTCTTCTCGCTCGAGGGGCTACGCACGATCGGCGAAGACGGCGTCGAGTTCCGGAGTCATCTCGACGGCTCCCTGCATCAGTTCACGCCCGAATCGGTCATGCGCATCGAGCGCAACCTCGGGGCCGACGTGATCATGCAGTTCGATCACGTCGTTCCGGGTCAGACTCCCGAGTTTCCGGCCCGCGACGCAATGGAGCGGAGTGTGCGCTGGCTCGAACGCTGTCGCATCGCGTTCGCCGAGCTCGAACGCGACGACCCCGATTCACCGTCGCCCGATCAGGCACTGTTCCCGATCGTTCAGGGTGGCATCCATGCGCATCTGCGTCGAGAGTCGTCGACGGCGATTCGCGAGATGGCGGATTGGGCCGGCTACGGCATTGGCGGCCTCTCCGTCGGCGAGGCCAAGCCCGACATGTACGCCATGATCGAAGTCGTGGACCAGGAGCTCCCGCGCGATCGACCGCGGTACCTCATGGGCGTCGGCTTCCCCGAGGATCTGGTGGAGGGCGTGGCCCGCGGCGTGGACATCTTCGATTGCGTGGCCCCGACCCGCATGGGACGCACCGGCGCGTTCTTCACCAATGACGGTCGTCGGAACATCAGGAACGCCGTGTTCCGGCTCGATCCTGCACCGCTCGACGCCGAATGTACGTGTGTCGCCTGCACCCGCTTTTCGCGGGCGTATTTGCGGCATTTGTTCGTCACCGAGGAACTGCTCGGACTGCGCCTGCTGAGCCTCCACAATGTACATTTCCTCGTCGCGCTGATGCGTGACGCGCGAGCCGCGCTCCTTGGCGGCTCTTTCACGAGCTGGAGCCGAGGGTGGCTCGCTCGCTACCACTCCCGATTGCCAACGCCATGACCGTCCCAGTCGCCGCTTCGCTCGTCGCCCTGCAAGCCCCGGGCAACCAGCTGTATTCCATGATTTTCATGTATGGCGCGATCTTCGCCATTTTCTACTTCGTCCTCATCCGCCCCCAGCAGAAGCAGCGGAAGATGCGCGATGAACTCGTCAAGGCAGTCAAAAAGGGCGACGAAGTGCTCACGGTCGGCGGCATCATCGGCGAAGTCGTGCACATCGCCGGCAAGGACCCGGCGGCGATGGACGACCGCATCACCATCAAGTCCGGCGACTCGCGCATGATCGTCGAGCGCGGCCGCATCGAGCGGGTCATCACGGCACCCGCCGCCTCCGCCTGATCGGCCCGTGTCCCTGCTCGACATTCACGTCCTCGGCTCGCCCATCCTCCGTCAGGAAACGGAGCGCGTCGACCGCATCACCCCCGAACTGCGTCGACTGATTGACGACCTGTTCGAGACGATGGAGAAGGCGAAGGGCGTTGGTCTCGCGGCGCCGCAGGTCGGACGTCGCGAGCGGCTCGCCGTCGTCGATGCCGACGACCTGCGACTGGTCGTCATCAACCCCGAAATCATCCTGCGCGAAGGCAAGGAGAAGGGAGAGGAAGGGTGCCTCTCCATCCCCGAAGTTTTCGCCGACGTCGAGCGTTCGGCGCGTGTCGTCGTGCGCGCGCAGGACATCGACGGCAAGGTCTACGAGGTCGATGCGGCCAACCTGCTTGGACGCTGTCTGCAACACGAGATCGACCACCTCCACGGCAGGATGTTCATCGACCGCCTGAGCATCCTCAAGCGACGTGCGGCGATGCGCGACTGGGAAGAGGAGAAGGACCAGTACCCGAAGCTCATTCGCGTCCTGCCGGTGGGTGATCTGCCGGTGGAACGCGACCGCAACGGCGCCTAGCGCACGACCAGCGCGATCACGCTTTCGACGACACCGCCCGCATGCGCATTCTCTTCTGGGGCACACCGGACTTCGCCGTTCCACCGCTGCGCGCACTCCTCGGCGAAGGGCACGATGTCATCGGCGTCGTCACGCGCGCTGACGTTCCACGCGGGCGCTCGCGCTCGCTGCTCGATCCGTCGCCGGTGAAAGTGGTCGCACTCGCCGAAGGCATTCCGGTGCTGCAGCCCGACAAGCCGAAAGGTGACGAATTCCTGGCGGAGATGCGTGCGCTCGAACCGGATGTCTCGGTCGTGGTCGCGTACGGCCGCATCCTGCCACAAGCGGTCATCGACCTCCCGACGCTCGGCACGCTCAACATCCACGGCTCGATCCTCCCCGCACTGCGCGGCGCCGCGCCGTTGCAGGCGGCCATCCTGCAGGGCTTGGAGGAAACGGGCGTCACCATCATGCAGATGGTGTACGCGCTCGACGCGGGACCGATGCTGCATGTACTGCGAACGCCGATTTCGCCCGAAGAGACCTACGGCGACCTGCACGATCGTCTCGCCGAGCTGGGTGCGTTGGGAATTGTGCAGGCGCTGGCGATGATCGATGCCGGTGTGGCGCAGCCGATCGAGCAGGACGACACCCTCGCGACTTATGCGCCCAAGATCGAGCGCGAGATGGCACGACTCGATTTCAGCGACGCTGCCGTGCAAGTGTCTCGCGTAACGCGCGCGTTCGATCAGCGCCCAGGTGCGTTCACACAACTCCGCGGCGCGGAGGTGAAGCTCTTCGGCGCTCGCCTGCTCGGCGACGGCACCGACGACGCGCTGGACGACGCCACGCGCTCATCGCCGCCAGGCACGGTACGCTCCGTCGACACCGCTGGCCTGCTGGTTCGCTGCGGTATCGGCGCGGTGCTGTTTACCGACGTGAAGCCGAGCGGAAAGCCAAGCATGACACCGGAAGCCTGGGCCCGCGGTCGCGGCGTCGCGGTCGGCGATCAGTTCGTTGCGCGCTGATGCTCGCCGACGCGACCACAGAGCACGGCCAACTGCAACAGACTATCACGGATAGGAACGGATAGCACACGGAAACGCGGGGATACGGCGAACGGCAACAGACTGACGCGGAGCAACGCGGAAACGGCTCTGATTTACACGGATACAGCAACCGCTTTTCTTTATGTGGTTCGTAGTATCCGCCAGATCCGCGTCGTTTCCGCGTTCTTCCGCGTCAGTCGGTTTCTGCTGTTGCTGTATCCCCAATCATCCGTGCGTTTCCGTTGCTATCCGTGATAGGCGGTTGCTGTCGCAGTTGCAGCTGTCTCGCCCCGTCCGCGGTCAGCCGTGCAACGGCGCCAGCCCAATGCACGATCCGGGCACGACGCACCAATCCCTCCACGGTTGGCGCCCCGACTATCTTTCGCGCATGACGCCGGTGGATGGATCCGAACAGGGCGTGCGTGCCCGCAACGCCACGCCCGCAAAGACGAAGGGCGGAAGCACCGTCGGCGGGGTTACCGAACCTCGGACCGCGGCTGCGCTCACCCTCGCCGATCTGCGCGCCGGCAGCCTGCTCGACGCGGCATTTGAACGGCGCGTCGGACCGCTCGATGCGCGCGACCGACGC
>CAYWCJ010000191.1:0-9009 GCA_964456595.1 uncultured Gemmatimonas sp.
GTGGCGCGAGCCGCTAAGCTGTTAACCGCCAAGTGTCGGGCTTCGAGTTGGAGTTTGGGGCTTCCAGTCGGCGGAGATCATCGCCTGCCGGAAACGCGCCGCGTCAAGCGGTTTTTCACAGCGCCAAACGCGCACCCAGAGCTGGAGACCTGGTGGTTCCGCCGGGAGCCCGACACCCTTGCTCACAACGGGAGACTTGGTGGTGCCGCCGGGAGCCCGACACCCTTACGCACAACCCGAGGCTTGGTAGTTCCGCAATCGTCCCTTTCGGCTCGAGTCTCCGCTAGATCAGCTCGATCGTTCGACCGACCAGCCTCGCGATCAGCCCGAGGCGGAAGGTCACGTCGATTGACGCCGAGTCGGCCGCACCGCCGGTTTCGCTGAGTGGCATGACCGGCCACGACCATGACGGAACGTGCTCCGGCATCACGACCGAGCGCGGCGGACGCCAGACGCCCTTGCGATCGCGATCGTCGAGCAGTCGATCGAAGAGTCGGAGCCAGCCTTCATGCTTTCTCAGGAATCCGATCCGCGCCATGATCTCGAGCCAGGCGAGCGACGACGGCATATCGGCGTCCATGACATTGCGTGTCGGGAGGAAATCGCCGAGTACCAGGTGCGGCTGCTCGATGAGATGTGTTCCGACCTGCTGGACGGCCTGCTGTCTCGGCCACGGCTGCGAGAGGTATGTGTACAATCGGTCCATGACCTCATGGTGCTCGCTTCGGAACTGCGGCATGTGCGCGAGCATCAGGAGCGTGTGGAACGATGGTGCGGCGACTTCGGCGGTGAGTATGTGCTGGTTGCCCAGTCGAACCCAGGGCTTCTGCGAGAGTGGCGACTTGAGATAGACGCCAATGCGATCCGTCAGCCGTCGCGCGGCGCCTCGCAAACGTGGATCGGCTTCGTAACCTGCCTGCGCCAAGGCTGCGGCCGCCGCCTCGCGCAGAATGAGCCGACCTCGCTTCACCAATTCTTCGTCAGTGGCCGTGGACGCGAACTCAGCGAGATAGCTGGGATCATTGTCTTCGGCGAGCAAACGGAACAGGAGGCGTTTGGTCGTGGCGAGCGCGGGCGATTCCGGGTCCCAGCCCAGTTCGATCAGTCGGCGATAGGCGACGATCGTTCCGACGCCGACGAGCTCGGTGCCGTTGGGCACCGTGAGCATCCCTGCTGGCCATGAGCCATCGGAGTCCTGCATGAGGAGCAGATGCCAGGCCGACTTCGAGCCGTACGGGACGCGAGCGAGTTCTCCGTCTTTCGGTTGGAGCTGCGCAACGTCCACCAGTGCTCGATACTGCAACGCCGGTGGCGCGTTAGTGAGCAGCCACCCGAGCGCGAACGGGGTGGATGACGCTGTTGCGGGAGCCAAACTCGGGCTCGACGGCAGCAGCGGATTGGAGAACGAAAGTCCGGGGACGGAGCCAGGGAGGGTCACTGAGGCGCTATTCTACGCGCTTCCGAGCAAACCGCTAGAGGCATTCAGGATGATCTGACAGGCTTGAATGACCGTTTATGGACGAGTTCGCCTTAACGGTTTGGCAAGGCATTGCGTCTATAGTCTCTGAGCAGGTGCAATCGCGCGGATGCGTGGTGTGCGCTGCGCTAAAACCCACCTCAGGTATCTCCCCGATGAAGACTTCCCTTCGCGTTCTCTCGCTGGTGCTGGCGCTCGGCGCTGCTTCGACTGTTGCTCAAGCTCAGGGTGGCGGTGGCGGTGGCGGAGGTCGTGGCGGCATGAGCATGGAAGAGCGGAAGACGCGCATGTTCGAAGGAATCACGTTGACCGCCGACCAGAAGACCAAGGTCGACACGATCATGGCCGAATCGGCGAAGAAGCAGCAGGAGCTTCGCTCGAGCATGGGTCCCGATGGCGATCGTCAGGCCATGATGGGCAAGATGCGCGAGATCCAAACGGAGCAGTCGAAGGCCATCAAGGCGGTGCTCACCGCCGATCAGCAGCCCGTGTTCGACAAGAACATGGAAGGCATGATGCCGCGTCGTCCGGGCAACTGACGCGCGCGTCGGTCGGTGTTGTTGTGTGCGCGGGAAAGCGAAGGGGATGCCAATCGGCATCCCCTTCGTCGCTTGTACCGTCCGTGTCATCCATCGAGATTGCGGACGAATCATGCCTGACCCTCTCTTCGCCCTCCGACTCCGCCAGCGCTGATGCGCGGCGAGTTCGTTGATCTCGGTGGCGTGCGTGTGTACTGCTACGCGTTCGGTTCACGTGGAGCCGGCGCGCCCATCGTTCTCGTGCACGGCGCCTTCACGTCGTCGCATGTGTGGCAGGATGTGCTGCCTCGATTGCCCATCGGACATCGCGTGCTGGTGCTCGATCTGCTCGGGCATGGCCGCAGCGATCCGCCGGGGAGCAACGCCATGACCGTTGCCGCTCACGCGGAAAGGTTGGGCAAGTTGCTGGACGTCATGGGTGTCGGGCGTGCCACGCTGGTGGGGCACGGCATGGGCGCTGCGATTTGTGCGCGAGTGGCGAGCGAGCGAACGGCGACCGTATGCGGCCTCGTGCTGGTCAACCCAAGCCTGCTGGCAAGCGACGCACGTGATGCGCGCGTGAGTGCCCGATTGCGACGACTCGCGGCGCTGGTGCCACTGTGGTGTCGTCTGGCGCCATCGTGGCTGGCCAGCACGCTGCACTCGGCGCTGCTTCCGGCGTTCGCGCAGCGTAGCACGGGCACGTTCGCGCTCGATCTCTATCTCAAGAGTTTTCGCACGCGGGACGGACGCGATGCGGCGTGCGCGCAGCTGCGAGCGCTCGCGATATCGACCGGCGATGCAGGCATCGCGCTCAGACCCGACGCCTTGCCCTTCCCGGTCGCACTCGTGCTCGGCGATGCGGATGTGTTCATGCCATCGGGTCGCGCGTTGCGATTGGAGCAGTCGCTCAAGCGTGCGACCAGCGACGCTGTCGTTGTACATCATATTCCGGCCGCAGCGCACATGACACCCGAAGAAGCACCCGATCGACTGGGCACGATCGTGGGTGAGTTGGTATTGGAATGCAGTGTGTGATCGCGGCACACGCTGACGACACCGCGCAGCACGAAGAACAGATCAACGCCGAACGAGCCGGAGCGAGAGCAGAAATGGCCGATAAATTTCGGCCTCGGCCTGTCGTGAGGCGAGTGTTCGCGGCACTAGAGTTAGTGGAGGCTCGAAAATACAACCACTACGCCAACGGGTCACGCGACGTCAGCATCTGCTGCGGCACACAAGCTCACGCCCAGCAGCTCAGACGAGACGAACTCATCATCAGGAACAGCAAACGCATGCACAGATGACCGACCGTCTCACCGCCATGCGCGCCATGGCCGCCAAGCAACCCGAGAATCCACTTGCACGATTCGGCCTTGCGAACGAACTGCTCAAGGCAGGGCTGCATGCAGAGGCCGAGCCCGAACTCGCCGCCTATCTCGCGCGTTATGACGATGAGGGCAACGGTTGGCTACGCTACGCCGACGTGTTGAAGACCCTTGATCGCGAAGCGGAAGCACGCGACGTCATCGCGAAAGGGATCTCGGCGGCGACGCGGTACGGGCATGGCGCGTTGGTGAGCGAGATGAACGCGCGATTGGAAGAGTGGGACGACGCCTGACGAGGTCTGCGTGGCGCGTCCTGACGTGTCGACGGTTACGCCAACGCGCAGAAGTCTATGGACGCCGCCACAACGGAGCCAGTTGTGCTCCACAGACACCGTAGCCGGTCAGCCGCAGGCGCTTGCCTGCGAGCCGAGGGCGACGCCGGACGAGGTCTATAGTCGCCGCATCTCGTCGGCGGCATCAACCGCATGGCCGATATCGCGCGAAAGCGCGCGCGCCTCCTGCGTCGCGCTGGTGACGTCGCCGATCGCGGCGCCAATACCCATCGTGCGCAGCTTCACCATGTCGAACCGCAACGAACGCATCGCCAGCGACGCACTCTCCAACTGGCGCTGCATGGTATCGCGGCGCGCCACCAACTCGGCCAGCGAGTCGCGCTGACGCGTGAGCAAGGACAGTCGACGATCACGGTCGGGCGCATGCTCAGGCTCTGCCGACACGACCGTAATTCGATGCTCGAGCTGCGACAGGCCATCGCTCGGCAAATCCCGCTGCAGACGTTCCAGACCACTCGCCAGCGCGCCAATACGTTCGAGGAGTGCGTCGGCCGTGGGCTCGACGTCGGGCACCATCGCCTTGTCGGCATCGGTGAGCTTGGACGACGCATCGCGTATCGTGATGCGATCGTCCACCGCCGAGCGCACGGCGTCGCCGAACGTGGACGACAACACGCTGGCGCCCGCGATGCGGTCGAGTTCCTCGCGCACGCGAATTTCGCGCGGCCGATCATCGGGGATGATCGACAACTGTTTCCAGCCGCTGCCCAGTGCCGCCGAGACGGGCACGCCGAGACGGCGCAATCGTCCACCGGCCAGAATGGACATCTGCAGCGACGCCACCGCGGTGAGGAGCGCACCGACGAAGGGAACGATCATCGGATCGGCGTTGAGCGCGAAGCCGATCACGAAGCTCGTCGACGACACAACGGCCGATCCCACGAACCACTTCACGCGTTTGCGGAACGATGTGACGGCTTCGGCGATGCGTCTCGACTTCGGCTGTGCTGACGACTCATCATCCCAACCGGCGACCAACGCGGTGCGCTGGGCCTCGGTATGCGACCTGCCAAGTACCTGTGACACGCGCACGCCCTGCTGGCTGAGCTTCTGCCACGCCGAGAGGACGCTCATGCTCATACCGAAGGCGGGGAACACCACCCATGGGAAATCGTTGCCGCTGGTGAGGTTGATGAAGCCCAGAAAGCTGAGGAGCATGCCGTTGGAGACGAGACGCCAACGGAACCGGGAGATCTGCTGCTCGATTGGCCGCAGGGCGAGCGATGTTTGCGCGATCGCGTCCTTGTTGGCGTCGCGCTCGATCTTCCAGCGCTCCTTCACTTCCCGGCGCTGCTCCTTCACCGATCGCCGCCACTCACGAAACTCGTCGCGGCTCGCGTTGGGCGAGAGCGGTGGCAACGGCGGCATCGGTGCCACGAGGTGTATGCTCGCCGGTTCCGGTGCACTCAACGCGCGTGGATTCCAGTCTTCCGCGCGATGGCCGTGCCGATCCGCGTAGTCGCGTCGCGCGCGCTCGATCCGTTCGACATCGCGCGGGTCGCGCGAAGGCTGATCGCGAAGCGTCGCCTCCGGATACGGCGGTGCGTTCGACTGCAGGGCCTGCGACTGCGGGCGATACGGCGACGGGGCAACACCGAGCGATCCGTCACGCTGCGCCCGCCGCAGCGCATCTCGCATCGCCTGCGCGCTTTCCCATCGATCGGCCGGACGCTTGGCGAGACACTTCTCGAGGATCTCCACCAGCACACGCGGCGCGTCCGGGCGGATGGACCAGATGGCCGGCGGTGTTTCGCTGACGTGTGCCACCAGCATGGCCGGTGTGGTCGCGGCCTGAAACGGCAATCGGCCGGCGAGCATGAGATAGCCGACGACGCCGAGCGAGTAGACGTCGCTGCGACCGTCCACTTCCTTTTCGCCGGTTGCCTGTTCGGGGCTCATGAACGCGGGCGTTCCCACGGCGATGCCCGTCTGCGTCAGCCGCGCCCCACTTTCCGCAGCGCGCGCGATGCCAAAGTCGGTGACCATCGCGCGACCCGACTCGCGATCGAGCAGGATGTTGTCCGGCTTGATGTCACGATGCACAACGCCACTGGCGTGGGCGTAGGCGAGTGCATCGGCCACCTGCTCCAGCACTGACGCGATGGACTCGAAGCTCGGTCTCGTGTCGCGCGCCACCCACGCCGCGAGGCTTTCGCCCGTCACCAGCGCCATCGCGAAGCACACCACACCCGCCTGTTCGTGCACGGCGTAAATGGGAACGATGTGCGGATGATTCAGTCGCGCCGCGGTCTGTGCCTCACGCACGAATCGCTCACGCACATCCGAGCGGAACGCGAGATCGGGTGGCAGGACCTTGAGCGCGACGTGGCGCTGTAGTCGCACGTCTTCGGCCGCGTAGACCACCGCCATGCCGCCGCGACCGACTTCGTGCTCGATGAGATACTGCTCACCGAACGCGGCGATGACGCGATCGCGCAGCATGCTCGCATCGGCGGCGTCCTCCGCGCGACGCTTGGCTTCGCGATCAGTCTTGCTCAGAGCCGATCGCCCGGGAACGACGGGCGTGACGTCCGGCATGAACGTCTCAGGCCGACGCGTTCGACGTGCGCGACCGCGTGGCGTCGCGCACCTCGTTCGCTGCCGCAACCGCGATGTCCACTTCGCGCGCCAGCGCCATCGCCTGTTCCGCCACCAGCGTCACGCTCTGCACGGAGCTGTTGCCGGTGCGCAGGCGTACCAGATCGAGACGCACATTTTCCAGTGCGATGCGGCAGCTCTCGAGCTGACCACGGCGCGTCTCATGCTTGCGCATCGATTCGGAGATCGCACGGCGATCGCGGCGCAACTGCGCCAGACGACGCACGCGCCCTTCGCTGCGCTGCGCGTCGAGCGGATTGGCTTCGGCCTCCAGCACATTGATCTCCGCCTCCACTGCGGCGGCGCGATCGGAGCCCTGTTCGCGATCCGTTCGCGCCAGCTCCACCGCGATCTGCTCGATCTTGTTGACGAGATCGATGGCGGTATTGGCGACGTCAGGAATGCGCGACTTTTCGGCGGCGGGGATGGTCGCGATGAGTCGGGCAATTTCCTCGCGATCACCACGCGCGCTTCGCACGACACTCGCGTACGCGCCAAGATCGTCGTCGCGCGCGGGCATCACGGGCGCGATCGGTCGTCCGCCTCCCGACATCGGCGACGGCGGCAGCGCGCCCGGGGTCACGGGCGTCAGCACGCCGGACAGGCGATTGCGAAGTCGGCCCTGCGAGCGCAGTTCGTGCCGTTTTTCCTTGGAGAATGTCGCGTGGACGCCATCGCCCAAATCGGAGAGTACTTCGCCGAGCATGCGATGACGCGGCTGGCGCAGCACGTCCTTCCAGTCGTAGCCGACCGACCAGAGCTTCGCGTACTGCCAGGCTACGTAAATGGTCCACAAGGTGCTGATGCTCAGCATGTCCTTGCCGCCAAACAGACTGACGACGAGGATGGCACCGTTCACGAACAGGTACGGCGCGAGCTTGCCGCGGAACTTCTTGACGGGCTCTGCTTCCCAGCGCACGAGATCGGCGGCCGTCGGCTGATGCTCGTCCGTGTGCGAACCGGCGTACTGCGGCGCGTAGCCCCCACCGGACGCCTGTTGAGTGTTGACCTGATACGACGGTGGCGCATACGACGGATTGCGCCCAGCGGCTCCGCTGGTGGACGCGGGACCACCTGACCTGGGGAGCCCCCCTGCCAGCGACATGCCGCCGACCGGCGCCCCGTTGAAGTGCACGGGCCCACCGCCGCTGGCCGCCGTCGCTTGCGCCGTGCCCGGCGGTACGATCCCGGTCTTGAGCGACTGCACGAGTTCCGTGGCGCTCTGAAAGCGGTTTTCCGGGGACTTTTCAAGCAGGCGCATGACGATCATGGCCAGGTCGGCAGGCACGTCGGAGCGACGATCCGAAACCGGCACCGGCATTTCGGCCAGATGCTTGACCAGCAACGCCGGTGTGGTGTTGCCGATGAAGGGCGGCTCGCCGACGAGCATCTGGTAGGCGACGACACCGAGCGAGTACAGGTCGCTGCGTCCATCAAGCTGCCGGTCGCCTGATGCCTGCTCGGGAGACATGTAGGCCGGCGTGCCAATGGCCATGCCGGTGGCGGTGAGACGAGACGTCTCGCCGCTATCCATCATGGCGCGCGCAATACCAAAATCGGTGACGAGCGCCCGACCGTCGATGCCGTCGAGGAGAATGTTATCCGGCTTGATGTCGCGATGGATCACGCCGCGCGCGTGGGCATACGACAGCGCATCAGCGATCTCGGTGATCCATCGACGTGCGTTTTCGATCGGCAGTGGGCCGCGCTTCTGGAGCATCGTGGCGAGGTTGTCGCCGTCGATGCAGGCCATGACGAAGAAGACCAGGTTTCCGACTTCGTCGACCGAATAGATGGGGACGATGTTCGGATGACCCAGCTGCGCGGCCGTTTCCGCTTCGCGAAGGAATCGCGAGCGGATATCGCGCCGGAACGAAAGCTCGGGCGGCAACAGTTTGATGGCCACGACGCGCTTCAGGCGCTTGTCGCGGGCCCGGTAGACGATACCCATGCCACCGCGTCCAATCTCCTGATCGACCTCGTAGGAGGCACTGAGCGCGTTCTGGACATGCGCTCGGAGTTCGGCGTCCTCTGCGGACGGAGCTGCGGAATCGGGCACTCGCTGGGGTATCAGGGGGTTCTAACCGGTTGTTCCAGTGTAGCACCGGGGAAGAAATGGCGACAGCGCGGCAGATGCCGCCTGGAGTCGCGACCAACGGGATGGGTTACCCCGTTGGCGCGACACGCGGTCGGCAGCCCCTACGCATCACGGTCCACCAAAAGTTGCAATGGTGCGGCGCGATGCCCAGTCGCGGGGCGCCAACTCCCATGCTTTGGCCGAGGTAGCTATGGCGCGACCGCCCGGGCCTCCGCGACTTCGGTTGCCATGAAGTAGCCGAGCGGCCGATGAGCCGCATTCGTCAGGTTGGAAACGTTGCCGCGCACGCTCGCCAGCGGTACGGCGAACGGAGAGCCATCGTTGGCTGACTGATCGGACAACGCCCGGTAGAACCGGTACACGGGCTCGGAGAGCGACATCTGCCGAACCAGGACCGAGGCGCCTTTGGACACCGGAATGCCGTCGTACGGCTGGAATTGACTGATGGGGCGCCCGTCGAGGCCATCGTCCGGCGCCACCACCCGCGTCCTGAATGTGGAGTCGGCGGCCGTCAGTCGCTGCCCATTCACGAATTGGTCCCACAGATAGAAATTCTGCGTACCCGCCAGATCGCGAAAATCGATCGTCGCGCGCAACCCTTCTTGGGGGCCCAACTGGCCGATGCGATCTTTGAAGT
>CAYWCJ010000192.1:0-9008 GCA_964456595.1 uncultured Gemmatimonas sp.
GAATTCGTCTGCGCGCTCGAGATTGAGCGCGTGTGTCGATGGCGTCACATTCGCGGTGAGATCACCGGCGGCAAGACGCTTGAGGCCGTCGCTCAGCTGCGTCACACACACTTGCTGCAGCTGTTCGACGCGTGAGGACACGAGCGCCACCACGCGAGCAAAGGACGACGCGGTCATCCAGGCCACCGCGACGCCGAGCACGATCACGAACAGCGTGCCGAGGGTGACCATCAGCGACACGCGTGTGGCACCCGTCACGTCCGCAGCCGTGCGCTCTGCGAGTAGCGCCGTCTCATCCGCGACGGCTTCCGAGATCAGCACGCGAATACGATCATAGTGTTCCTTGCCGCCACCGCTTTCCACGATCAGGGCGATGGCATCGGACGTGGCCACGCCTTCGTTGACACGACGCCGCAGACGAATCCCGGGCTCCGCCGCTTCCGATTGCCATGCTTCAGCGCGCGATTTCAGTTCGGACCAGCGCGCCGTCTGCACCGAATCGCCCGCCGCGCCTGTCAACAGGCTGTCGATGCGCAACATGTACGACGCCTTGCCTTCGCTGTACGGCGCGAGGAACTCTTCCTTCCCTGTCAGAAGGAATCCACGATAGCCGGATTCCATGTTCACGAGATCCGTCATCGCGACCTGCGCACCGAGAATCACGTCGCCGGACTGCGTCCGCTCAGCGGAACGCGTCGAGGACTGCATGAGAAACGTGAAAACGACCACGCTTTGGATGACCAGCGCGGTAAGCACCGCGCCGAAACTCACGAGGAGTCGCGTTCGCACACGGAGATTATCCAACAATTGTCGCACGGGAACAGCCTCGTTCAGGTGGGAGAGAGCGGCTATCACAGTGGGCCCGAGGCAAGGGCGCCTGTCCGCAACCAGTCTCGGCTGCTCTCCACGCGCACTTGAATGCGCCGAGCGAAAAACGCATACGGCCCCGCCCTGCTGCATGCAGAACGGGGCCGACTGACGTGGTGCAAGCGAACGTTACGCGACTTCGGCGACGAGGTGTTCGGCGTTGACGTCGTCGGGCGACGGCACATCCCACTCGTTGGCACAGCTGAGACACTTGCGGAAGTGACCGCGTGACGCCTTGAACTTGGATTCCGCGCCCATGTACCCACACTCCGGACACTTTTCCTTTACCGGCTTGTCCCACACGACGAAGTCGCAGGTGGGGTAGTTCTCGCACCCGTAAAACGCCTTGCCCCGCTTCTTGGAGCGACGTTCGGCGATCTCTCCGCCGTCTTTCGGGCAGAAGACGCCGGTTGGCATGGACCGTGTGCCGCGACACTTCGGGAAACGCGAGCACCCGAGGAAATCGCCGGAGCGACCGTGACGAATCACCATCGGTGCCTGACATTCCTGGCACTTGTAGTCGGTGAGTTCGGCGGGCTTTTTCTCACCTTTGATCGGGCGCGTGTATTTGCAGAGTTTCGGATGGTTCTCACAGGCGACAAAGGGGCCGAAGAAGCCACCCTTGGCGACCAGTTTGCCAGCGCACTCCGGACATTTTTCCGTGGCGAGCGCGGACAGATCGTGTGCCTCCGCGATCAGCACGTCGAGGTCATCGTCGTTGAGCGTTTTGTGGAACGGCTCCCAGAACTCATCGAGGGCGGTGTGCCAATCGAGATTGCCCTCCTCGATGCGATCGAGTTCACCTTCCATTTGCGCCGTGAAACCGACGTTGAAGATGGCGGGGAATTTCTTGACCATGACCTTCTCCACGGTCTCACCCAGCGGCGTGGGAAAGAACCGTCGCTGTTCGAGCATCACGTAGCGGCGTTCCGCCAGCACGGAGATGATCGACGCGTACGTGGACGGACGGCCAATGCCCAGTCGTTCGAGTTCTTTGACGAGTGATGCTTCGGAAAAGCGCGCCGGTGGCTTGGTGAAGTGCTGCGTAGACGTGATGGCACTCACCGGCACGACCATGCCCTCGTCGAGCGCGGGCAGCGCCTGCTCGTCTTCGATGGCCTTGGCATCGCCTTCTTCACGGGCTTCCCGATAGAGCGCGAGGAAGCCGGGGAACTTGAGTACTGACCCCGTGGCACGAAAGAGGTAGTCGTGTCCGGCCCGCAGGATGTTGAAATCCACCGTGGTGGTATCGAACACGGCCGGCGCCATCTGCGACGCCATGAAGCGCTGCCAGATGAGCTGATAGAGCTTGAACTGATCGGCGGTGAGCTTCTTCTCGATCTTCGCCGGGAGGCGCGCGGGATCTGTTGGACGCACGCCTTCGTGTGCATCCTGCGCATTGGCCTTGCCGCTCGGATAGAGCTGCGGCGTGGCTGCGAGAAACGCTTCGCCGAACTGCGCCCGCAAGGACTCACGCGCCGCGAGTGCTGCGACTTCGGAGATACGCGGCGAGTCGGTACGCATGTAGGTGATGAGACCGACCGTGCCGTCTTCGCCGCCGATGTCCACACCTTCGTAGAGATCCTGCGCGAGGCGCATGGTGCGTTTGGAACCGAAGCCGAGTTTCTTGGCCGCTTCCTGCTGCAAGGTGGACGTGGTGAACGGCGCCGACGGGTTCTTGCGACGCTCGCGACGCTTGACGTCGGTGACGATGAACTCGTTGCGTCCTGTGAGGTCGGCGAGGATACGATCGGCGTCCGGGGCGGCCGGAATCTCGGGCTTCCTGCCATCGATCTGATGCAGCTTGGCCATGAACGCCTGCGCGCCCTTCTGCAGGTCGGCGGCGATCGTCCAGTACTCGACCGGCGTGAACGCACGGATCTCACGCTCACGTTCGACGATGATGCGCAAGGCGACTGTTTGAACGCGACCGGCGGACAGTCCCTTCTTGACTGTCTTCCACAGCACCGGACTGGCCTTGTAGCCGACCAGTCGATCGAGCACGCGACGCGCCTGCTGCGCCTCGACCTTGTGCACGTCGATTTCGATGGGCGCGGCGATCGACGCTTTGACGGCGTCCTTGGTGATCTCGTGGAACATGACGCGACGAATCGGCGCGGTGACCGCGTTGCGCTTGGGTTGCGTGAAGAACTGTTCCACGTGCCACCCGATCGCTTCACCTTCGCGGTCAGGGTCGGTGGCGATGAAGACTTCGCTCGCACCGCGCGCGATCTTCTTCAGGTCCGCGAGGATGTCTTCCTTCCCCTCGATCGTGACATACTCGGGGGCGAAGCCGTGCTCGATATCGATGCCAAGCTTCTTGGCTGGCAAATCACGCACGTGACCCACCGTGGCGCGCACGGTGTAGCCGCTGCCCAGATACTTGCCGATCGTCTTCGCCTTGGCGGGCGACTCCACGATGACCAGCGATGTGCCGCTGGCCGGCGGTGGACTGTCGTCGTCGCCGTGATCGGTCGCGGCGGCAGCGCGCGACTTGGCGCGAGCACTGGTCGCCTTTTTGGCCGCCGCCTTCCTGCCGACGGTTTTCGTGGCCGACCTGAACGCGGTTTTGCCAGCCGACTTGGTGGCCGTCTTGGTCGCGCGCTTCGCGGTCGCGGTTGATGTCGCGGTTGATGTCGCGGTTGATGTCGCGGATGACGCCGCGGATGACGCCGCGGCTTTCCTGACCGTCGCGGCGCTCTTGGAGACTGCTCGCTTGGCCGGAACTTTCGTGTCCTTCTTGATTGGCATCAGCTCAGTGTACCTGCGAACGATCGCCGCCACCCGCGGAGTCGTCGAAGCCGCCGTCTTCCGCGATCGCGCGGATTTCCGGAAGTCCGATTCGACCTTCCACGTGCACCAACGCCCGCTCGACCAACTGCTCAAAATCGTTTAGGCTCACCGCGCCGGATCCCCCCAGCATCACCAGGTATCCCCAGGCCTCGGCAGTGAACCTGCCGCGCTCGTGCGGCCCCTGAACCCGAAGGGGCGCCTCGCGCGAAATCACCGCACCATCCCACTGCGAGGCTGGTGCAGTATCACTATACAGAAGCGAGAGTATCTCACCGATTTGCCGCCGGTCGTATCCTTGCGACGACAGATAGGCCTCTACCTCGACTACGTCCGTATCGGCTGCGAAACGCTCTCGCAGATCTTCAAGTACGGGTGTCCACCGATCGTCCATCGCCTAACCTAGCCTTGGCGTCAAGTCATGGGCAAGCGCCACGATGAGGTCGATAACTCGTTGCGAATCATTGACTTCCACGTCGATCTCGATATCCGCCTGCGCGTACAGGCGCTCGCGCGCGGACCAGAGCCGGTCGAGTGTACCGGCCGGATCGGGCCCCGATAACAGTGGTCGGACGACACGCGCCCGCGCCAGACGCCGCAGCGCGGCTGCAGGCGAAATTCGGAGGTGCACGAGTCGCGCGGGCGGGCGCAGCAGCTCGACCACTCCGTCGTTCGTGATCCAACCTCCGCCCGGTGACAACACCATCGGACGCTCCACCGCAAGCTCTTTCGTGATATCGACTTCCAACTTCCGGAAGGCGGCTTCGCCTTCCTCGGCAAATAGCCGCGCTATCGTGTGCCCGATGCGACGCTCGATCTCGACATCGAAGTCCAGAAATCGCCGATGCAGGTGATTGCCCAACGCGCGCCCGACGGTCGATTTTCCGGCGCCCGGTAGTCCGATAAGCACCAGATGCCCTGCAAACTGCGCTCCGCTGGGTGGATTCACCCCAGCCGCTCATCCAAGCGCGCGAGATAACTGTCCAGATTGCGCTTGAGCTCGCCCAATGAGTCGCCGCCGAACTTCTCGACCAGCGCGTCGGCCAAAACGAATGCCGCCATGGCTTCGGCAATGACGCCCATGGCCGGTACCGCGGTGACGTCGCTTCGTTCCGCGACGGCCGCAGCGGCCTGCCCAGTGGCCACGTCCACCGTGCCCAGCGGACGCATGAGGGTGGAGATCGGCTTCATGGCAACGCGAACGACCAATGGCTCACCGGTGGTCATGCCGCCTTCGGTGCCACCCGCGCGATTGGTGCGGCGTTGCACATGGCCCGCTCGCGTGCGTCCAGGCGCCGCATCGATCTCGTCGTGGACGTCGGCGCCGGTGCGACGCGCCGTTTCGAAGCCGAGTCCGATCTCCACGCCCTTCACCGCAGGAATGGAGAGCATGGCCTGACCGAGACGGCCGTCGAGTCGCCGATCCCACGACACGTGCGAGCCGAGTCCGACCGGGAGACCGGTGACGACGACTTCGCAGATGCCGCCAAGCGTGTTGCCGGCTTTCTTGGCGGCGTCGATGCGCTCGATCATCAGCGCTTCGGCATCCGGATCGAGCGTGCGGAGCGGCGACGCATCCGACGCGGCGTTGAGATCGACGGGGAGATGGCTTGGAGGCGCCGCATCGACGCCGCCCAGATGCACGAGATGCGACCCGATGCCGACACCGACTTCGCGCAACAACACGCGACAGATCGCGCCGGCGGCGACCCGCGCCGTGGTCTCGCGTGCGGAAGCGCGCTCGAGGATGTCGCGCGCATCCTGGCGATCGTACTTCAGAATGCCCGTCAGATCGGCGTGACCCGGCCGAACGCGCGTGACGCTCCGCCTACGCAAACCCTCCGCGTCTTCGGCACGAGGCGCGGCATCCATGATCTCGGTCCAGTTCTTCCAATCACTGTTGCGAATGAGCATCGCGATCGGCGAGCCGAGTGACTCGCCAGCGCGCACGCCGGAGAGAAACTCGATGCGATCGGTCTCGATCTGCATGCGTCGCCCGCGACCGTAGCCTTGCTGACGCCGCGCGAGATCGGTGTCGACATCGGCCGCGAGCAATGGCACGCCAGCGGGGAGACCCTCGAGAATGGAGACGAGGGCGGGACCGTGCGATTCGCCTGCGGTGGTGAAACGGAGCATGAGGACGCGGGAAGAGCGGAGAGCGGTGGTGCTGTTGAGGGCTGCCAGTGAACGCGCAGCCGCAGTGAACGTAGGGGCATGCGAATGGAATTGCAGGGGTGGAGAACTACGGATGCGTTGCGGCTCGAACGACAACGCGCCGCGCTTCCCTGGGGAGCGCGGCGCGAGGTTGTGCGAAGATCACCGGTCAAGTTCAACGGCGGGCGGACAGCGCGAGAGTCAATTCCGATGATCAACGGCGAACGGCGACGGCGAACGGCGAACTGCCACGACCACTGCCACTACCACTGCCACTACCACTACGAGCTTCGAGCTGTGCGTTGGAGCTGTGGGTTTTGAGATCCTGGGAGATCAGCGCAGACCCATGACTCCGCGCGTTACCCGCACGTGGTGGTGAAGGTGTCCGGGAGGGCGACCGTGGTCACACCGCGCCTGGTGGCGCCGATGAGCACGATCTGGCCGTTGGGGCGGATGGAGGCTCGCACGGGTCCGATGATCGGATCGCGAATGGGTACAGATGCGATCTTCCGGTAGCAGTACGTATCGAAGATGTCGATGACGGGTTCGCTCGAGGCGACGAAGGCGAGTCGGGTCTTGAGCGGCGTCGAGTTCTGTCCTGCGTTCATTGGATGGAAGTCGAGACCACCACCGCTCGAGCGTGATTGCAGGATGCCCTGCAGGCGCAGCGTCGGATCGAGGATGTACGTGGAGTCGCCCTTGATGGCGGACAACTCGCCATCGAAGTTGATCCCGACGCCCTGAACGCGAGCGAAGGTGTTGGCGATGAAGTCGCTGACATCCATGGGTCGAGAGACACCCATGTCGATGACCGGGAGTGGGGGCATCAGGTCAAATCCGAGTGTCGCGTCGAAGCTCATGGCGCGACTGCCGAGTACTGGACCGCCTTCACCGATGATGGCGCGTCGGAAGTTGCCCGAGTTGCGCACATACGTAGTGTCGCGGAAGGCCAAGGCCGGGAGTCGGACGACGACCGAGAAGTTGAACTTGGTACCGTCGATCGCGGTGATCGTCTGCTTGGCCGGCAGCAGCAATGAGTCGTTGCCGAACCCCTGCGCCGCGAAGCGCATCACTTCCAGCGTATCGGCACGGCCGGCGGTCTGACCAATCGCCTGTTCAAAGAAGAAGTGCGAGCTGCGTTTGGTGAGGTTCTCCCAGCGCATGGTGCCCTGATTCGGGAACGGTGCGGACTGGCCCGGCGTCGGCGTGGTCGAGTAGACGAGGACGACGTCCTGACATGGGGCGCCGGCGATATTGGCGCCCGTGCAGGTGGAGGCGATGTACTGCGGGCGATCGCTGAAGTCGTACACCGTGCGCTGTGTGATGGGCAGGTCTGTGGTGGCCGACTTCACCGTGGTGACGCTGTAGGCGACGATGTTGGGCAGTGCGTAGCGGAAGACTTCCCGACCGCTGGTGCCCTGTTTGAGGTCGACGTAGCTGATGTTCGTTCCACCGGAGTTCGCGACGAGCAGCGTGTCGCCCATGACACCATCGCGCGTGCGAGGCCACGGGCTGATGCCCCACGGACGGGAGCCCACGATGACCGGCGCTTTGAACGACGAGTCGGCCAGGTTGAAGACCTCGACGTGATTCCGCTCGATGTTCGTGAGATAGAGCCGGTCGCTGCGCGGAAAGTAGAGTGCGTCGGCGATAACGCCGCCGTTGGGCAGCGGATTGGTAAAGCCATTGACGACCGTGGCCGTGTCGAGTCGCACCGCACCCGATGGATAGCGTGCGACATCGCGGCGACCGTTCGTGTTGCGGGCAAAGCCCACCACGGTGACTTCGGTGGGGAAGCTTGTGACCGGCAATCGTGTGCGGAAGGTGCGCACGAGCGTGGAGAAGCCGCCCGTTGACGTGATCGAGTCTGCGGCGAGCAGTAGTCCCGTGAGTGTGCGGACTTCGTAGCCGAGGAGCGAGATACCGACCGGATCCGTGGCTTCGACGAAGACCGTATCGCTGACTTCGAGGCGTGCCATGACGCCCGTCTTCACGACCGGAATCGTGTTGGCGGTGGTGGGGCTGAGGACGGCGTAGCTGACCGGGTTGCCGGTGACGCGCTGATTGAGCGAGTCGACGATGAACGGTGTGACCGTGAGCGACTGTCCGCGCACCGAATCCGGCAGCACGAGCGTGTCGAGCACTGCGAGGGAGTCCTTGAGCGGCGCTCCGAGGAGTGACGAATCGCGGGTGACGTATGCACCGGCGACCGTGTAGCCCAGGACGCGAACCTTGTAGCGTGCCTTGGCCGAGAGCGAGACGATGAGCGACTTGCCGGAGACCACCGGCGAGCCGGCCGTCGGGCTGGTGATGACGACCTGCGGCGGTTCGAGATTGCCGACGGTCATGATGAGGCGCGCGGTATCGGACGCGTTGCCGGCGCCATCGATGACGACGGAGCGAATATTGACCGTGGAACCAAGCGGCGCGCTGCTGGGCACGCGGAAGGTGAGTCCGAGGTTGATCGCCTGCAGTGCGGTGGTGATGGTCGTGTCGTAGCTCGCGGTGACGCCACCGCTGAGGAAGACGCGGACCGTCTTGAGGCCGACGTTGTCGGTCGCGTTGAGGCGCATCACGAGGACGCTATCGCCTGCGTCATTGCCCTTGGCGAGGACAACGCGGGGCGAGATGGCGTCGCGAAACGGCGGATCGATGACTTCGTCGCCGGAGCATGCGCCGAGGGCGGCGACCGCTCCGATGACGAGCAGTTTGAGCGACGGGGCGGCGAACGATCGCCGCCGCGCTGTGGCTGGCGCGCTGGAGTGTGCAAGCATGAGTCGATTCTCCTCGTCGCGTTAGCGGTCAGGGGGCGGCGTGACGCCGTCGTCGAGGATGTGCGGCGTGACCAGGATCAGCAGATCGCGCTTCGTCTCGTTCTTGCTGTTCTGCGAGAAGAGGCGACCGACGAACGGCAGGTTCATGAGCACCGGGATGCCGCTGCGGAAGCGCGTGACTTCGGTGACGGTCAGACCTCCGATGACGGCCGCTTCGCCGTCGCCGACGAGCACCTGTGATTCGGCGCGCTGACGATTGAAGATGACGCCCACATCTGTCGCGGCGATTTCCGCGCTGGAGTTCTCCGCCTTGATGTTCATGAGCACCATGCGGTTGTTGGTGATCTGCGGCGTGACGGAGAGCTTGATGCCGGCTTCTTCTTTTGAGACTGCGGCCCGCGGGAAGAAGACTTGCGCGTTCGG
>CAYWCJ010000193.1:0-8971 GCA_964456595.1 uncultured Gemmatimonas sp.
CGAGAGCTCACTGTTGCCGTAACAGCAGTTCTCCATCATCAGGCAATGACGTCGCGTCTTCTCCGACGTCTCCACCAGCTCCCAGCAGTCATCGATCGTCATTGCGATGGCGACTTCGCTGCCCACGTGCTTTCCGGCGCGCATGGCGGCCAGCGAGACGGGTGTGTGCCGGTTCCATGGCGTGGCCGTGTAGACGAAGTCGATATCGTTGCGCTGCACGAGACGCTCGAAATCGCGATCGCCGTTCGTGTACAACGCCGGCTCCGGCTGCCCCGCCTTTGTCACCATGGCGGCGGCGCGCCTGGCCTTGTCCTCCACCACATCGCACAGGGCCGTGATCTTCACGCCCTCGATGGCGAGAAACTCGCTGAGCACCGACCGACCGCGCAGTCCGGTGCCCACGATGGCGATGCGCACCGTCTCATGCGTGGCAAACGGCACGCCCAGCATGCGTTCTGCAGTGGCCGCTCCCGGTGGCGTGAGATCGACACGCCAGTCGTCCGTGGCCGCCAGCAATCGAGCGGGCGCGCCAGTGAGTGCCGTGGCCGCGAGCGCCGCGGCGCCGGTCAGCAGCTCACGTCGCGAAATCCCGTCACTCATGCGTTGCCTCGAATCTCCGAGTGATCACCAATGTTGAGCGATCCGTTCATGCCTTCTACAATGACTGCATCGCCTAAAAACGCACGGCGCAGGTTGGAGCCGGTCACCGATGCGTTCTCGCCGATCACCGCATCGGAAATCGTGGAGCTGCGCACGATGCTTCCCGCGCCGATCGACACATTCGGACCGACCGTGGAGTGCTCGATGGTGACGCCCTCTTCGATGTACACCGGTTCGACAATCGTGGCGCCCTCGCCGAGTGTGGCAGGGCGACGCGCGCGCCCCTTCTCGAGCATCGTGCGATTGGTGTCGAGCAGCGTCTCCAGCTGGCCGGCGTCATGCCACCCTTCCACGTCGACCACCTGAATCTTCGCGCCGTGGTCGATCATGTACTGAAACGCGTCGGTGAGGTAGTACTCCCCCTTGTTCGGCGGCTGCTTCAGCACGTGATCGATCCCTTCGTACAACAGCTTGTAGTTCCGGATGTAGTACAGCCCGATATTCGCGCGCTTGGAGATCGGCGTGTTGGGTTTCTCGACGATCCTGGTCATGAAGCCGTCGGCATCGGTGACCACCACACCGAATCGCTGATAGTCCTCGACTTCCTTCGTCCAGATGATGCCGTCCGCATCCGTGGTCTTGATGATGCTCAGGTCGGCGTCGAAGATCGTATCAACGAAGATGATCAGCACCGGCTGGTCGGCGTACTCCCGCGCCAGCGCGATCGCCCCGGCGGTGCCGTCCTGCACCTGCTGCTCGATGAACACGCTCGGAATGTCGTACGCCTTCCGTACGTACGACTCCACCTTCTCCTTCAGGTGACCGGTGATGTACACCACCTGCTCGACGTTCCCCAGTTTGAGCACGTCGTCCATCACGTAGCTCATGACCGGCCGGCCGGCGACCTTGAGCATCGGCTTGGGAACAACATGCGTGTGCGGACGCAGTCGCGTCCCCTTGCCGGCGAGCGGAATGATGACCTTCATCAGGAGGCGGGGTCGGAGTCGTGCAGGAAGTGACGCTGGGCGGGAGACATGCAAAATGCAGCGCGGCGACGCCCCCGGGGAAGGGAGCGTCGCCGCTGGCATCACCTTGCGAAGCGTCACATGACCAAGCGTCGCCTGGCGAAGCGTCAGGGCGCCTTCGTCCCCTCTCGGCCGTACCGATCGGTGAGGCGCACGATATCATCGAGCTCCGGCGTCGACGCTTCCAGCACGTCGCAGTCGCTCACGGCCTCCATGTAATGAATCGTCCCCGGCGTGATGCGGAACGCCTGACCCGTCACCAGTCGCTGATCGCGCAGCTCTTCATCGCCGGGCAGCTGCACCCAGTACCGCATCTCGCCGCTGAGCAGATAGACGGTCTCGTCCTTGCGCTCGTGATACTGCACCGAAAGCGCCTGTCCGGCCTTCACGTGCAGAATCTTCCCCACGTAGCGGTCGGTGTGCGCCCAGATGGTTTCGTGTCCCCATGGCTTGGGAACGTGCTTCACGTCAACACGACCACTCATGCCCTTCCCTCACAGGTGAAACCGATCGCGGCAGCGTGACGCGTTCTCACTTTGGCGACAGCGAAAGGCGATAGTATGACGCAAACGGTGCATCCGTGCTGCCAAACGGATCGAGCCAGATCGCATCGGGCACCGATGTCGTGCGCAGTTGCACCGTCTGCACATCGACACCAGGCGCTGCGCGCACGATCGTCCAACCGTCCGCCGTTCGCACACCCACCGGCATGGGGTGACGATAGCCACCCGGCACCCGCGAGAGTTGCGCCGTCACGATCCATCCGTCGCCGTCGCGACGGAGGGTCGCGTTGCGCAGCGTGTAGTCGATGACGCCGGTGCTGTTGACCCACTGATCAAAGAACCAGCCGAGCGACCGTTTCGACACACGCTCCGCCGACCCCTGCATTGCGTTGCGGTCCACGTGTCGAAACTGCCAACGCGCAAAGTAGTCGCGCATGAAGGCCTGAAAATCCTCTTCGCCCATGACGTCATGGAGCGCCTGATACATCGCCTTCGCGCGATCGTACACCATCGCGTTGTACACGGAAAAGGTGCGAAACAGGTCGCCACGCGTGCCGATCGGTTCGGCGATACCCTCGCGCACCATGCGCGCACCGTTCACCGTGTTGGAATCCAGTCGACGACGAAGAGCCGCCAGTTGCGTGTTGGCCGGACGTGACGGATCGCGATCGTTCGCCATCGCCAGACGCGCTGCCAACAGAACGCGCACGTCTCCGCTCTCCAGTGACGTTTGGTAGGACGTCAGCCCCTCGTCCATCCACCCCGACTGCCACTCGTTGTTGGCCATGATGCCGAACGAGTAGATGTGCCCCACCTCGTGCAACGTCAACCCCATCGACGCCGAGCCATTCGCCACCAGCATCGGGAACTCGGTACCGCCACCATCGATGCGCTTGAGAATTGTCAGCTGCGGATACGGATAGTCGCCGTACAAGGCTTCGAGCCAACGCAGCGACCGGAGTGCATAGCCCAACGCTTTGCCGTTCTCCCACTGCGTGCGTGACGCGGCGACACAGTTTCCAACCGCCGTCGTGTAGCGCGGCGTATCCGAGAACAGCGCCTCGTTCGCGCGACCGCAGTCATCGCTTGCGTCGGCGCGGTAGAGCATGTGCACGGACACGGTATCCCAGATCGGAAACCGCCACTCCTGCGACGGCGCCCGCACATACGTCGTCCCCTCGTAGCGATAACCCGGCGAGACACTCCACGCGAAGTGGTGCACATCGCGCGCGTAAAAGCGCACAGCACGATAGCCGTTGCCCGGTACCACATTCGGTGCCGGCGGCAACTTCGCGTACGCCTTCTCTCCAAGCCTCGGCGCGTCGCTGCCCGGTGCGGCAACACGCGCCCAACCCGGATCTCCACTGATCGGCACGCCCGTGGCGCCCACCACTTCATCGTTCGGCAACACGAGCGTCACATCGAACGAGCCGAACTCGCCATAGAACTCACCCGCCGGAACGAGCGCGTTCGGATGCCAGCCGGCTCGATCGTACACCGCGACCTTGGGAAACCATTGTGAGAAGTCGTAGCTCCGACCGCGTCTCCCCTGACGACGCGCAACTGTGGACGGGCGCGCACTCCACGCGAACGTGACGTCGACTGAATCTCCCGGCGCCAACGGCGAAGGCAGGGCGAGACGCACCACCGTGCTGTCGGGAGCGATCGGATACTCGACGGTAAGCGCCACCGACCCGATGCGCGGCGGCGCGGTGAAGCGCTCGTACGCGAAGTTCGGCTCGGCGAGCTTCTGGAAACGCTGCCGCCCTTCACGCTCGTCGGTGGCAGACCAGCGCGAACCTGGACGGAACGCGTTCAGATGCTGATGCACCCACAGTTCGCGCAGCGTGTCGGGACTCCTGTTCACGTAGCGCAGCGTGCCGTTGGCGCGAATGCCGCCCAGCCGCTCGTCGAGCGTGGCGACGATCGTGTAGTCGGCGCGCTGCTGCCAGTAGCCGGTGGTGTCGTTGCTGCGCGGCGTCGTGTGCGGCGCGTTCGGAATGCGCGGCGCCGTCGGCCCCTGTCCCGGCATTACCGCGCCCGTCTGTGCGACAATGCGCGCCGACGAATCGATGGTCGGCGCCACGAGCAGGAGTGCGAGAGGCGCGGCCGCCGTCAGGCAACCGCGCCCCAGAATGCGCGCGATGTGATTCACGCGATTGTTCAACCGACCGGTCGCACCATCATGCGACGACGCAGCGTGCCAAGACGACGACGGAGCGACCCATCCATCACCGTGTCGCCCATACGCACAATCACGCCGCCAAGAATCGAGGCATCCACGGACACGTGTGGCACGACCGTTTTGCCGACGACTTTGGAAAGCTGCGCACCGATGCTGTCGCGCTCTGCGTCGGCGATCTCGCGCGCGACCGTCACCTTGGCGTGCACGATGCCATTCGACGCATCAAGCAACGTGTCGTACTCGTCGGCAATCGCCGGAATGAGCATCTGCCGCCGGTTGTGGACGAGCGTCACCACAAACTTGAGGAAGAGACGCGGCACGCGATCAGACAACGCCTTGGACAGGACGCTCGACTTCTGCTCCGACGCGATGCGCGGCGAATCGAGAAACCGCAACAGCGTCGGATCGCCCGAAATCGCGTTGGCGATCTGCCGCAGCATCCTTCCCCAACCGACCGCATCATCGGCGCGACGGCCGAGCGTGAGGAGCGTTTCCGCGTAGTTGCGGGCGACCGTCTCCCCTTGGCCGGTGCTGCTCATCCGCGCACGCCCTTCGCGCCGTCCAGCGACGACAGGAATGTTTCGACGATGCGGCGATTGTTGGTCGAGTCGAGGTTCTGCTCGATCACGCGCGATGCGCCGGCGATGGCCAGATCGACCGCTTCGGCACGCAGGCTGGCGATGGCGGCAACCTTTTCGCCCTCGATCACGCGACGCGCCTGTTCGATCATCTCTTCCTGCTGCTTCTTCGTTTCGGCCAGCAGGTCGGTGCGCATCTTTTCGGCGAGGGCGCGACTGTCCGCAATGATCTTCTGCGCCTCCGCGCGACCCGCTTCGAGCTGCGCACGCTGCTCGGCGAGCAGACGCTCGGCATCGGCGCGGTCGCGCTTGGCGCCTTCGATGGCGTCTTCGAGCGCCTTCTCGCGCGCTTCGACCGCGGCGAAGAGTGGCTTGAAGGCGAACTTGGCGAGGATGACGCAGAGCAGCACGAAGATGATCAGCGTCCAGAACATCAGCCCGGCCTTGGGCTCGAGCAGGTTCACCGGACCGCCGGCCGCAGGCTCATTGGCCAGCGCAGGAGTAGCCGAAAGCGTGATGGCCGAACCAAGTGCCATGACGCGGACAAGCGATGCGCCGAGGCGCGAATCGCGAAAGCGCGAGAGAAGGACGAGCATGAGTGGATGCGCGAAAGTAAGGAGCGGCAGGGCGCCCGTTCGGACGCCCCACACGCAAGTGCTGGCGACTGCCTTAAAACGTGATCTTGCTCTGGATCTGGAAGCCGATCACGACGCCGAACAGCGCGGCGCCTTCGACGAGTGCCGCCAGAATGAGCGCGGCCGTCTGGATACGGCCGGCCGCTTCAGGCTGACGCGCCATGCCCTCCACTGCTGACCCACCGATCTGGCCGATGCCGATACCAGCGCCGATGACAGCGCCGCCGGCTGCGATGCCCGCGCCGATCATGGCCAGGCCCTTCTCGTTGCTCGCCGCGGCCTGCAGAAGTCCCATCACTTCCATCATGAGAAAAACTCCGAAACTGGTCGTTGAATACTTCCGCTCCGCGCATTGCTGCGCCGCCCGTCGGCGAACGATGGGGATCGTTCAACGAGCTTCACCGGTCGCTCGACCGGCTACGATCTGGTTCTCAGGAGCAACGAGAATCAGCACTACAAGTTGTAGTTGTCTCAAAGCCCGAAGCCCGTACTCGAAGCCCGACACCTGGAAGCCCGATCTTCCGGAACAGCAACCACCAGGTTTCCGGCTTTGGGTTCAGGTTGTGAGCTTCCGGTGGTGCTTCTTCTAGTGGTGCGCTTCCCGAATCTGGCCGATAAACACGCAGGCCAGCAGTGTGAAGATGAACGCCTGCAGGAACGACACGAACAGTTCAAGCATACTGATCGCGGTGGCCATCGCCACTGGCACACCGGCGAGCGCCCAGCTCTTGAACGAAAAGATGAGGCCGATGAGCGCCAGCAACACGATGTGTCCCGCCGTCATGTTGGCGAAGAGACGAATTGTCAGCGCAAACGGCTTTGCAATCTTGCCCACCATTTCGATCGGGCTCATCACGATGAACATGATGACGCGCATGACGAACGGCAGATCCTTGTTCCAGTAGAAGATCGTGCTGAGATAACCAAGACCGTTCGCGCGAATACCGGCGAACTCCACCACGAAAAACGTGATGATGGCGAGCGTTGCGGTGACCGAGATGTTGCCCGTCGCTGTCGACCCATAGGGCAGCAAGCCGAACAGATTGCAGACCAGAATGAAGAAGAAGAGCGTCATCGCAAACGGCACGAACGCTTCACCATGATGGCCGACGTTCGGCAGCACGACTTCGTTGCGCAGATAGAGTGCGAGCGCCTCGATGGTGCCGGCGAAGCCATGCGAGCGCCCCTTCGATGCGTGCTGCTTCTTGCTCGCCGAGCCGGCCGTGATCAGCAGGACCGCGACGATCAGCGCTGACGCGAGCATGAACACCACATGCTTGGTCGGCGAGAGATCGAGCGTCAGGCCACCAATGTGCACCGGCTCCCACGTCGGCAATTCGAGCTCGCCGTAGAAGGGCGCCGAAAACGTCGGGTACTCGAGGTGATGCGAGTCCGTGATGTGCGGCGTGATGATATCCACCGGACCTTCTGCCGCCCCCCGCGACTCGGCCTGCGCGGTCGACGCTTCAGACGTCGCGGCCACGGGCTCGGCGACGCCGGCGCCGGGCGCGGTCACGGGCACCAGTGCGGTATCGGTTTGCGCGGCCACGACCGACGGCGCGACCACGAGCAGCACAGCAAAACACAACGAACGGAGCATCCCGAGAGTCCGGGTCAGGCGTTCAGGAAGAGCGGCTCGACGAGTGTCGAGACGAAATAGCAGGCAACCAACGACAGCAGCGCCGGTGCGGACGGCAATCCCAAGGCCTTCACGCCCAGAAACGCCCAGAACGCCACCGTCGCAAAACGCAGTACCACACCAAGGCCCCATCCTGCAATGACGTTCTCGCGCGCCACGAGCCGCGCAATCGCAAACGTCACGATCTGCACACCGAACGCCAGCCAGCCGCTTGCACGAACAGCGCTGGACGCTGCCGCATCGGTGAACACGAACTGCTGCAACAACAGACACACACCCAGCACCAGCACACCCTGCGCGATCGTGAACCACACTAATGCGCGCATCAGGTTTCGCTGCGACCCGGCCGTCGAAGCCCCAGTCATGACGAGGGCGGCTCGGTCGGGGGAGGCGTCGGAGTCGATCTCGGCGCGGTCAACCGTCGATAGTTCAGAAAGAATGATCCGCCTCCTCCGAGAGACACGCCCAGCAACAGGAAGAGCGGCGCTGAGTCGAAGCGCGCATCCAGCCAATTGCCCAGATAAACGAATGCGATGATGGCAACGAAGAACTGTGCGCCGAGGCCCGCCAGGGCCCACGGCGACACGTCTGCCGATGGTGGAGCCTTCGGCGTGGCGCGCTGCGATTCCTCATCCATGCTTGGCGGGAAACTAGGCGCTTGTGAAATTTTTCGCAAGCTAGGCAGAACCGCGTTTCCGAACAAAAACCGGCAGTGGTTTGAGGACTGGAAAATCCGTGCCCACAAACACTTAGGCCAGTTATCCACACTTGACAGTACGACTAGGACTCCGTATTCTCCGCGAGTGCTGATTTGTGACGGTCCTTGCTGAGGTCGTTCGTCGGTACAGTACGCGGTGGTGCCGCCGCCGCACTCTCCAGATCTTCTACGCCCCTGATGCTCGCACGCATCATCGTCCCGCTCCTTGCCACCGCCGTGCTCGTGTTCGCCTGCAGCCCGCGAACGCCGCAGAGCACGCCGTTCGACGCGCGCCCCACGGAGAGCGCTGGCATGGGTGTGACGTCGCACATCATGGTCGATACGGTGCAAGGGAGCGTGCGCTTCGCCATCGAGGTCGCGAACGACTCACGCAAGCGTGTAGAGCTCAACTTCCCCGATGGTCGCACCCACGATTTCGTGGTGCTCGATGCGCGCGGACGCGAAGTATGGCGCTGGAGTCAGGGACGATTATTCACGCAGTCGATGCAGAACCGCCTGCTCGATGCACATGACGCCGTGGTGTATGCTGAACGGTGGACCCCACCATCGCCTGGTCAGTACACGCTCGTGGCGCAATTGAACAGTGAGAACTACCCCGTGCGGCAGCGCGTCGACTTCGCCCTCCGGTAGCGGTTCGACACCTGCACTCGCGCGCCGCCCGCAACAACTTCCGCATTCGATCGACGCTTTCAACGGACGCCCCCTGGCGTCCGTTTGTCATTGCTGGTACGTCGCACGGACGCGGCCACACGTCCCGCCAACGTCGATCATCGGCCGTGCAGTGATTGCAGGTCGTGTGCGTGCTGTTTGTGCGGTAAGTTGAGCCTACGCTGTCGCCGTCCGGTTGGCGCGCCTCGTGACCACCACGAGGTGCCATGCGAATCAAACAGTGCGACTCCTGTCCGTTTCCGTCCTCCCAGTCCGCCGTGAACGCACCTCTCTCAGACGACTCGAACGATCTCGCGCTCCTCGACCGCCTGGCGGCGGCCCGTCGCGAATTGGCGCACCAGATTTCGCAGCGCATCGTAGGGCAGACGCACGTCGTGGACGATCTCGTTGCCGCCCTGTTGTCCGGCGGTCATGTCGTG
>CAYWCJ010000194.1:0-841 GCA_964456595.1 uncultured Gemmatimonas sp.
TTCTGTTTCTGCGCCCAGAAGCGATCGTAGTTGAGCGTCTTCACCATGCCGTTCTCGATCCACGTCACCTTTTCGATCGGCAGTCCATCACCATCGAATCCACCCGTCGTGCTGGGCGAGTCTTCGGGATCGGAAAGCAGGGTAACGCGCTCGTCCACGACCTTGAGACCGATCTTGTTGCCACCGCCCTGCTTGGAGAAGAACGAGCGTCCTTCATCGGCCGCGCGCGCCTGCATCGCGCCCGCAATGAGCTGCACGAGGTTGCCCGCCGCCGTCGGCTCGAGAATCGTGGTGTATCGACCCGGTTCGATGGCCACCGGATTGCGCGACTCCTTCGCTTTCTGCACCGCCGTCGCCGCAACGAACGCGGGGTCAAGATCGGAAAAGCTCGTGCCATCGCTGCATGCCCAGCCCGAACCGGTACCGTCGGGCGAGCGCACTGTTGCAGTCATCGTCATCACGGCACTCGAGTCGTATGCGAACAGCCCTTTTGAATTCGCCAGCGCCGTCGCACCCGCACGACACTCGATGAAGCCGGTGGCGATCAGATCACTGGCGCGCGCCATCTCCGTCACCTGCTTGGCCGCTGCTGCGCGTTCCGCCGGCGTTGGCATGGAAAACGAACGCTCCCTGGGAACCGGATACTGCTGCGATCCCAACTCGGGCATGCGCTCGGGATTGGGCGGTACCAGCTTCGCGATCTCATGCGCCTGCTTCGCTGCAGCCGCCAGCGACGCCTCGTCGAGACGGTTGGTGTTCACACTCGCCGAACGATTGCCGACGAAGGCGGTGATGGTGACGGTCGTATTGGTGGCCGCGCTGATGGCGCCGCCGGCCGCGG
>CAYWCJ010000194.1:851-8947 GCA_964456595.1 uncultured Gemmatimonas sp.
GATTCTCGCCGGAGGTCGTCACCTGATTCAACGCGAAGCGCGTGTCCGCCCGTGCGCCGCTGTTGATGGAGACGCGCGTCTCCTCGGCGGGGGAGTTCTTCAGTGCGCGTGCCGCGATGTCCTGCGCTTCCTGCCGGGTCAGTACTGCGATGGGCGCGAAGAGCGAGCGAGGGGCGCTGTTGCCGAAACGGTTGCTCACGCCTTTCTCCCGGTGTTGATGATGTTCACCTGCTGAAAGAGCGACGGCACACAACCGTGGCTGACGGAGTTGGACTGACCGGGTTGGCCCTTGGCGTCACCAAACGCGCCACCCAGGTGATAGCTCTTCGGTCCGCCGATCGCCTTGAGCGACTTCCAGAAGTCGGGCGTGCGGAACTGATACGCCACGTCCTTGAGCTGCCCCACGATCTTGCCGCCGCGGACTTCGTGAAAGACCTGCCCGGCGAACTGTCCGTTGTAGCGCTGCTGATCGATGGAGAACGACCCGTCGCCTTCGATGGCGATGCCTTTGTCCATCTTGGAGATCATGCTTTCGAACGTGTCGTCGTTGTTCCCCGGCACCATGCTGATGTTCGGCATGCGCTGGAACTGCACGTCGGCCCAGCTCTGTGCGTACGAGCAGCCATAGCTGCGCACCGGCTTTCCGATCTTCGTGTAGTAGTCCTTCATCAACGTCGCCTGCTCGCGCGTGGTCTGATAATCCACGAATACGCCGTTCTTGATCACGTCGAACTTGACCGGCTTGACCGCTTCATCATCCCATCCGATGGCACCGAGCGAACCTGGCTGTTCGCGATCGCCAACGATGTTCAGCAGTTCCGAGCCGATGCGCAGCTTGCCCAGCACCGCATCGGGCGGCGCGATGAAACTCGTGCCCGCATAGTTGGCTTCGAAGCCGAGCGCGCGATCGAGCTCGCTGGGATGCGCGATCACTTCGTGCACGGTGAGCCAGAGATTGCTCGGGTGCAGCAGCAGATCGTAGCGACCCGGCTCGACGGGCTTCGCGCTGAGTTTTGCCACCGCCTGTTCGGCGTACATCGGCGCGCGTTCGGCCAGCTTCGAGTCGATGACATGCTCGTAGCCCAGCCCCATCGGCGCGATATCATTGCTGTCGATCGACTGAAAATCGGAGAAATCGGCCGACACCGCCGTCACCGAGAGGCTTGGCGACGTGCGATAAATCGTCTGCACGATGTACGAACCATCACTCGTCATGAGCGACTTCTCTTCGCGCAGGAAGAACATCGCCGAGTTCACGGTGCGCACGCCCTTCACCTTGAGCGCCGCTTCGTTGGCGGCGAGCAACACGGCCACCTTCTCGGGAATCGCGACGGTGAACGGATCGGTCTTGATGGGGCTTGTCCATGTCCCGACCTGATTACCCGGCGTCGGTGCGAGCACGACGGGCCGAATCTGACTGGCGCGATTGGCCTTCGCCTGGGCGAGCGCCTTGCGGGTGATGTCGGCCACCGAATCGGTGCTCAGGGCGCTCGTGGCCGCGAAACCCCACGCGCCGTCCACCAGCGTGCGCACGCCGAGCCCGAAGGTGTCAGTATCGCTCACCCCCTGCACAATGCGATCGCGCGTGTTCACGTTCTGCTGGCGACGCGCCGCGACGCGCACGTCGGCGTACGAGGCACCGCCGGATTTCGCGGTGTCGATGGCCACCTGCATCAACGCCTTTACGGCGGGGTCGTCGAAGGGCGTGCCGGCATCGAGGATGTCGCGCGGCAGCGTGTGCGTGATCAGGCCGGGTGCGGCGTGGAGCGACCGACTGGCCGCCATGGTGCCGGCGGCCACGGCCGCGCTTGCCTTGAGAAAATCGCGGCGGGAGCGTGTCATGTCAGAGTCACGGGGAGACGCAGGTGGGCGTGGTGACGCGAAGCGGGGATGCGACGGTTGAGCCACGGTACGACAGCATCAACATACGCCCGAAAGCAACGCCCTGTTGGGCACTGCGGGGTACGATTCGGCGCGGGACTTCACAGGAAGAGCGATGCCGGCACCGAGGCGCCACCGATGAGAACACCGATGCGAACACCGATGCGAACACCGATGCGAAGACCGAAGCGAAGACCGAGGGCCGCGGCATGGTTCGTCGGCCTGCTGACTCTGTTCACGCTGGCCTGTAGCAGCGGACAGACCTCCGAGCCGGCGGTGCCGCGTGGGGCGCCGTACATGGCCGGACGGGTGACCTCGATCCTGCAGACGAGCACATCGTCGCTCAGCGTGCGTATCGAAGCGAATCCGCTCAGCACGACGCTCGGCCTCAAGGCCGTGGTGCGCGTGGACGGCATCACGCTCGTGCTCCTCCCCGACGGCAAAGCGGGCGACCGGCGCTCACTCGCGTCGGGGCAGTGGGTGCGCCTCTGGTTCGATGGACCAATCGCCGAATCGTATCCGGTACAGGGGACCGCGGCAACGATTGTCATCGACTCCATCGCGATCACGCCGAACGGCGGCTAGCGCGCATCGAACGTCGCCAATACAAAACGCACGAGAACTGCTCCTGCGCCGTGTATGCGCAGGAGCGGCTCTCGTGTCGCGTTGAACGCCGGCGGCGGCGTAGCCACCGCTTACTCGTTCGCTCGCGCCCTCGCGTTGGCGACGATCGCGATCTCCACGCGACGGTTCGCCTGCCGACCCGCTTCGGTATCGTTTGCACCGATCGGCTCGGTCTCTCCGCGGCCGAGTGCGCGCAGTCGTGACGCGGTCACTCCAGCAGACGCGAGATAGTTTGACGCGGCCGATGCGCGGCGCTGCGAGAGCGCCTGATTGTACTCGCCGGTTCCCACATCATCGGTGTGTCCAACGATGAGCAGGTCGGTGTTCGGATACTTGTCGAGGCTTGCGGCGAGGTTGCGCAGATTCTGCGCCGACTCGATGCGCACGACGTCCGAGTCGAAATCGTAAAGCAGCCCCGAGGCAAAGGTGATGGCGATGCCTTCCCCGACGCGCGTGACCGTTGCGCCGGGAATGGCCTGTTTGAGCTCCTTGGCCTGCTGATCCATCTGGTGACCGATAACCGCGCCCACCGTGCCGCCAACGACCGCACCAATGATGGCACCACGCGCGGTCGAGCCGGTCTGGTTGCCGATCACTGCGCCGGCTGCGCCGCCAGCAGTGGCGCCGATCACGGCACCCTTGCCCTTGCTGTTGAACGAAGCGCAGGCGCTGAATGACTGCACGACGATCAAGGCAGCGACGATCGCTCCGCGCCTCGAGGGAAGGTGCAGACGACGAACGGAGGTCGGCGCGATCGCCGAGCTGTTGTGCGAAGCAGGGAGCGAAAAAGCGGTCATGGGTGCCTCCTCAGGCATGGTGCAGCGGTGAACCTGCACGCGGATGGTGCGAGTTTCGTGCCGCTGTCGCGTGCCGCTGTCGCGTGCCGCGCCCAAGCTGCATCTTCGATCTGGCTGTCTGCGTTGCACACGCTGTTCGAGCCTGCTCCGCGGAATCCCCATCTCCGCCTGCTCTACTCCCCTTCCCCGTCCGCTTTTCGGCACCTCGCATGCAACCGACTCGTCTCGCTTCCTCCACCGCATCGAGCGTCGCGTCCGTCCTGCGCGCGCCGCGCGGTCGGCCGACCACCACGTGGGTTGATCGTTTCTCCGCCCACAGCGTGCGCCGTCTGGCACGTGCACTCAGTGTGCTCGCGCTCAGTGTACTCGCGCTGAGTGTGCTCGCGCCGATGGGCACCGATGTAACGCTGCACGCACAGGCAGCGACCGGCGCTACCCGCGGCACGCTCTACATCGTCGGTGGGGGCCCGCAGCCCGCCGCTCTTGTGCGTGAGTTCGTCGATCTCGCCGGCGGCGCAGGAAAGGCGCGCATTGTCGTGTTCGCGATGGCCAGCGCTTCGGGACAGACGAGTGGTGAAGCGAAAGCGAAGGATCTGCGCGCACTCGGCGCCGAGGCGGTCAATATCTGGGTGCAGCGTGACGGCGCCGACGCGGACTCGGTGGTGAACGCGGTACGCAACGCGACCGGCATCTGGTTCGGCGGTGGTGATCAATCGAGACTGACGGCGGCGCTTGGTGGTTCACGGACGGCCACTGCCATCATGGAGCGCTATCGTGCGGGTGCCGTTGTTGGTGGAACGTCGGCCGGTGCCGCCGTGATGTCAGCGGTGATGTTGACGGGCGACGAGAAGCGCCCCGGTGGAGCCCGTCGCGACACGACGTTGAGCATGGGCACGATCGATCGCGACAACATCACCACCGCCGATGGCTTCGGTCTCATCGACCACGCGATCATCGACCAACACTTCCTGCGTCGCAAGCGGCATAACCGGTTGATCAGTCTCGTCCTCGAGCGCGAACCGCATCTTGGTGTAGGCATCGATGAATCGACGGCGATCGTGGTGGAGCCGGATGGACGCTGGCGAGTGGCCGGAGCCAGCGTCGCGGTGATTTATGACGCTCGCAGGAGCGCGATCACGACGGCAGGCACGTTACTCGGCGCAAGCGGCATGAGTATGCATGTCTTGCCCGCAGGTGGGCGCTTCGATCCGCGAACCGGTGTGGCGACGTTGGGCGGCGGGAGATAGCGGGACCGGCGAACGGCAACGGCAGCAGCAGCGAACAGCAACAGCAACTGACTATCACGGATAGGAACGGATCATACAGGGAAACGACACGGATACGGCGAACGACATTCTTTGGTTCTGCTGTGTCCGTGTTGTTTCCGTTGGAATCCGTTGTTATCCGTGATAGTCGGTCGTTTTTGCCGTTGCAGTGCTCCGCGCGCGCATGACGGCGCAGCGACTGCCCGTCGCGCACGAACAGGAACTCTTTTCCATCGGGCATCACGTCGTATTGGCCGTGGCCCAAGGAGAAGTCTCGATTCGTATCGAAGAGACGCTTGACGCTGGCCACCGCAAATCCGCGCCTGAACGACAGTGGAGCAGCCGCCAGAAACCGATCGCTGCGAAAAAACAGTTCGTCGCCTTTCCGGGACCACGCCGGTTCACGTCCACCGTCGGCATTGCTCACGGCGAGTGCGATGCCGAAATCAGCCATGAGCGCTTGCCCTTCCTACCACAGCACGTTCTCGGGTTTGAGGTCGCGATGAATCACGCCTTGCCGATGCGCATAGTCGAGCGCATTGGCCATTGATGTCGTGAGTCGTACCACCTCGTTCACCGGCAGTTGTTTCTCGCGATCGAGCCGCGCGCGCAATGACTCACCTTCGACGAACGGCATGACGTAGAACAACAATTGATCCACCACATCGCTGTCGAAGAGTGGCAGCAAATTCGGATGCTGCAGATCTGCGGTGACCTGAATTTCGGCAAGGAACCGATCGTTGCCCAGCACCGCGTTGAGGTCGGGATTGAGCACCTTGAGCGCCACTCGGCGATTGTGTTTGAGATCGCGCGCGAGATACACCACCGCCATGCCACCTTCGCCAACACGGCGCTCGATGGTGTAGCGGCCAGAGAGGGCGGTGCTGAGTTGTTCGGTGGTGGTCATGTGGGTCTTCGAAGACACGTGGGTCGCTTACACTCGGCGAATCGGTCCCGGATACTGCCCAACGATGTCGTCGGCGGTGACGAGCGTGATCCCCTCGCCGGTGGCCTGCGCGATCAGCAATCGATCGAACAGGTCACGGTGCAAGTCTGGCAGGGCAGCGACGCTGACGGCGTGTTCGCTGGTAATTGGCAATTTGACGTACCCGTTGTCCAGCAAGCCACGGCGCAAGACGCGCGGCTCGACGCGGAAGTCTTCGCGTCCCAGCGAGTTCTTGATCGTGATCTCCCAGAGGCTCGCCGCGCTGAACAGCAGTTCGTGGTGCGTGAACTAAGTGCGCGCGACCGTCGGATCTCGCGCAACGGTGGAGCCATGCCTTGACGGCACTGCGCGACGATCATCCGAAAACGGGTCGCCGACTGCTCGTGTCACTCGAATTCAAGCGGCGTGTAACCCAGGACGGCATCGAGATTCTGCCGTTTCTGCGTGCGCTGTGGAACGACGAGATTGCGTAGCGCGCGGCATCCCGTCCGCTGAACGACGGCGCTCATGCGGCGGCTCCACGTGAACGGCCTGACCCCACTGCGAGAAGATCACGCGAAAGCAGGTCGTCTCCTTGTCGCGTCACTATCGTCAGTCATCGGCGCCTCCGCTCCAGCAACGCCGGCCACTGTTGCACGAGCGTGAAGTGGCGCGTGTCATCATCGCTGCCCACAAAATACAGCGCGCCGTTGCGAGCCACCTCAAACCCTTCGCCCTGCGCGAACCGACGCTGCGCCCACGGCATCGCCGTCGCTCACCACGCGTTCAGGGGCGCCAACGGCCTCGCCGGAATTCGCCACCAGACCGGATAGTCCGAAAGCGCCGCTGGTGACTGGAGCGGCAGCAGGTCGGTCCAAAGCTCGCGGCGCGGGTCCCAGAGGGACAGACGAAAGCCACCCAGGACCATGCGCGATCCATCCTGCGACGCGCGTGGACGGTTGAACGTTCGCAGCGGTCGCGCGGTCGAGTCGGTCACCAAACCGTTCACGACGCGCGCCGCGTATGCCGTCGCACCGGCACTCAAGTAGCTGATGAGGGTGCCATTGGGGGCGGTGGAGAGTGCGGTGCGGCTTCCGCCGTTGCTCACCTCGCTGAAGAGCAGTGCGGATGGGCCCACCAAAGCGCGCGCACGAATACCGATGCGTTGTGCGTGTACGGCGCGGGAGGGGGCGCCGGGTGGCGTGAACAACAACCAGTCCGGCAGGCCGACCACCGGTTGTTGCAGTCCTGAAGTCGTGACGAGCAGTGATGCGGAATCTTCTCCCGGTGCAACGAGCCACGTGCGATTGGTGCCCGCGAGCACGATGTGACGACCATCGCCGAGAAAGAACGGGCGGAGCTTCGGACCGGCGGGGGCGTTGCGGAGGCGGACTGCCTCACAGTTGCCGCCACCCACGGTTGTCCGGTGTACAGGACCGCCTCGGGCAGGGATGTAGGGAATCACGCCGTCGGCGCCCCACGCGCCGCCCGTCGGCAGAGGCGCCGGGCACAACTCGCGCGCGGCGTCCGATGCGAGATCCAGCACCTTGGGTTTGCCGTCGGCGAAAAAGCCGAGCGAGTCGCCAGTGGGCGAGAAGAACGGCTCAAAGCCGTCCGTGGTACCGGCCAGCCGCCGCGACACCACCGAATCGAGCGATCGGATGCGGATGCCGCGAAAGTCGCCCACCGCACCACCCACTGCGATGTGCCGACCGTCGGGCGCGAGGGCGAAGTTTTGCCGATCGGAGATGTTGAGCCACGTTTCGCCGGCAGCGGGCGCGAGATCCGATACGGTGGCGAGGTTGGAGGTCGCAGCGGCAGAGCTACCCCCGCCTCGCGCGAATGCCCAGAGCGCGATACCGGCGGAGACCGTCGCGACCACCTGCCAGACGCGATGCGCCCGTGTCGGAGTCGACCCGTGGCGCGCATCGGCGATCGCTGCCGTGCGACGGACGTCCGCTGGTGATTCGGTCGATGAAGTGAGGGCCTCGGCAAACGCGCGCGCGGTCGCGACGCGATCGGCCGGGAGTTTCTCGAGCGCGTGCTGTACCGCCGCGTCGAGGTGTGCCGGCACCTTCGGGCGAAGCGTCGTCAGCGGCGCCGGCGACGCAGTCATCACCTTCGCGACAATGGCCTGCGCGGTGGGGCCGGTGAATGGCGGCTCGCCGGCCAGCATCTCGTACGTGACGGCGCCGAGCGAGTAGAGGTCGGCGCGCGCGTCGATGGACTTCTCGCCCATCGCCTGCTCGGGCGCCATGTATTGCGGCGTGCCGAGCGAGAGCCCCGTTTGCGTCATGCGCTGCCCGCCCGCGTGCTGCACGGCGAGCGCGATTCCGAAGTCGGCGACGAGCGCGTGTGCGCCGTGCAGCGGGATGTTCTCGGGCTTGATGTCGCGGTGGATGACACCGCGGTCGTGCGCATACTGCAGCGCATCGGCGACTTCACGCGCCAGTTGCACGGCGTCGGCGATAGGGAGTTGCGTCTCGCGATCGAGGCGCGCGCGCAGCGTCTCACCCTCCACGAACGGCATGACGTAGAACAGCTGGCCGTCGGCAGTACCGCTGTCGAACAGCGGCAAAATGTGCGGATGCTGCAGGTTGGCGG
>CAYWCJ010000195.1:0-7903 GCA_964456595.1 uncultured Gemmatimonas sp.
ATCGGGGTACACTCCTGAGGTGGGAAACGGGCGGGCTGGATGCCGTGGGGGGGGGCGTCGCGTTACTTCGGGGGGAGCTGCGTGAGCAGACGTCGCATGATGGCGATCTCGGCCGCCTGTGTCGTCTGGACGTCGTTGGCAAACACGTTCGCATCCACTTCCTGACCGGCGCCCGGTGACTTGAAGAGATCGTCGACCATCTTGAGCGCGCCGGCGTGATGCTTGATCATGCCGTTGAGGAACGTCCGATCGAAGTCGACGCCCTTCGCGGCACTGAGCTCCTTGAGTTCCGCCTCGGTGAGCATGCCGTCCATCTGCATGCCGTGCCACGAAGCGGTGTCCGGGGCGAACTGGCTATACCGGCGGAGCCACTCCTGCATGATCATGATTTCGGGCATCTGCGACTGGTCGATCTTGCGCGAGAGCTTGAGGACCTGCGGATTGGCGCCGTTCGTTTCCGCCATGCGCGACATCACGATCGCCTGCGCGTGATGGGCGATCATGCCCTGCATGAATTCGACATCCGCCTTGGTGTAGATCGCGCCTTTCGGGATGACGATCTCGGGACCCATACGGTGCATGCTGTGGTCCATGCCAGCCTGGGCGGACGCGAGCGACGATCCACCGGCCAGCAGGGAAAAGACTGCGAATGCGATGATCGGGCGTAGGGCCGTCATGGCGTGTGTGCTCCGTCAGTGTGCCGGTCCTGAGCGCGGGCCGGGCGAAACGGGTAACCGTAGCGTAGGAACCCACTAGGACGATACGTCGTGAGGGGGTGCCGCACTAGGCGTCGGCCGTCGCCGTCCGCGGGAGCCGCGACAGGTTCGCCAGCTCAATCGCTCAGCGACTGCGCGAGCCACCCCTTCGAATGCGATCACCTGGCATCGACTGGCTATCGTCGCCAGGGAGCATTCAAACAGGAATCGTCAAAGCTTTCCTCATCGTGATTGCTCGGCGATGATCTGTGCAGTGCCGAGGTCTAGCCTTACGTTGCTCGCCCCCGAAGCGCATCCAGCGCCGGTGTGACGGTATTCGCGACGAGGAGTATCTCCGACTCAGGATCCTCACGTGCACGTTGCCGCCGCTCCCACGAACCTGAGATCAGCGCAAATCACCCACACGAACTCCCGCAGGACCGAAACCAGAATCCGCGGAAGTCCCACCAATCTGTCAAGACGCTTCGCTCGCCAACGAACGCGTTCGCCCACTACAGTCGATCGCAGCGCCTAACGCGTCTTCTCGAACAACCAGCGGGTGGAGACGGTGACGGCGACGGTGGTGGTGCCCTCGCTGATAGGTGTTGGTGACGTCTGATCTGCCATGTTCATCTTGGCCATGGCAAGCATGGGGCGGGGCTCCGGGCGCTCGAAGTCGTTCACGGAAAGCTCCAGCAGCTCTACGATGCGCCCGCCAGCCGCCTTCGCCGCAACGTCTGCCTGTCGACGAGCGGACTCCACGGCGATGGTGAGCGCGGAATCACGCGCGTTGGCGGCGTCCTTTACGAGAAAATCGAGTCCGGCAACGCGGTTTGCGCCGTTCTTGAGACCAGCATCGATGATGGTGCCGGCCTGCTCGAGCTTATCGGTCTCGACCTGGACGATGTTGCTGACTCGGTAACCGTCGAGCACCACGCGCTTCTCCTTGTCGTCGTAGCGCTGCACGGGCACGACGGTGTAGTTGAGCGTCGAGATCGATGCGGCCGGAACGCCAAGCTGTCGAATGGCGGCGAGGATCGCCGTCTGCTTCTTGCTGTTGTCAGCCGCTGCACTGGCGGCCGTGCGGGCCTGGGTCTCGACGCCGACCTGAACGCGAGCGCGATCCGGAGCGACCTGAACTTCGCCGCGCGAAGTAATCATGATCGAGGGGGGCGGGGACTTCGTCGGCGCGCTCTGGGCGTTGGCCGAGCTGGCGAGCAGGGTTGTCAGCAGCATGCCAGTGGCGGCGGCGCCAAGCCGCGCCATGACGCATGCGTGGGTACGCGCGCGAACGGTCAATGCGCGGGTCATCTGTTCTCCTGTGGACTGGTGCTGGATGAATGTGGACGTGAAGTGCTGGTGTTGAGCTTGGTGTTGATTTGCGGCATCCATGAAAGTGGACCCCGCGCCAATGACAACCTTCGCAAGTTCCGGTCCGACCGCCTCAGACAGAGGTCGCAGGGGTCGCTCGCACGCCAAAACGAAGGCCGAGCAAAAATGAGAGGATGTTAGGTTTGAGCAGGAACTTCTTACGCACTAACAAGACAGTATAAAAGCACATATAGGCCACTTGTTAAGATAATACTGAACGACATCAAAATGCGGATCGGACCAGCGGAGCGAAAGCCGTATCCCGAGCGCGGGGAGCGTCTCGTAGAGCGCACGCGGAGGGAGCGGATCGCCGACGCGGGCCCACGGCCGCTCAACGCCGCCCACGACTCGCCTCGCTACTGCCGATTGCGCGACCGCTCCAACTCCCAGACAAGGTTCTGCAGGTCGGCCGGACTGATCCCCGGGATACCGCCGGCTTGCGCCAACGTTCCCGGCAGACGCTCGGCCAGCTTCTGTCTCGCCTCCATCGACAGCGTGTGCATTGCGCCGTAATCGAGCGTCGGCGCCAGGGCGACAGCTCCCATCGCCCGCAGCCGGTTCGCACGCGAACGCTCTTTCTCGAAGTACCCCTCGTACTTGATTTCCAGCTCTGCACCGATGACGGCATCCGCGGGGAGTTCGGCACCGACATCGGCGGCGTCGAACAGCGCGCGCAGCGAGACCCCCTGCCTCCGCACCAGTTCGACCGCGCGCACCGCGTGGACGAGCGGCGCCGACGACACCGCCCGCAACACGGGATCGGCGACGGTTGGCGTCATGCTCGTCGACTCGGCCAACGCGTGCGCCGAACGCACCGCCGCCAGACGCGCCGCCGCGTGCTCCTGCTCGGTCTCTGTATACAGCCCGCACGACTCAGCGATCGGTGCAAGGCGCGACAACGCGTTGTCCTGACGCACCGTCAGCCGGAACTCGCTGCGTGACGTGAAGAGACGATACGGCTCGTCGACACCACGCGTGACCAGATCGTCCACCAGCACACCGATGTAACTCGACTCCCGACCGAGAATGAGCGGCTCCTGCCCGCGTACGCAACGCGCCGCATTCAACCCCGCGACGACACCCTGTCCGGCTGCCTCTTCGTATCCTGTGGTGCCATTCACCTGGCCCGCAAACCAGAGTCCCGCGATCGCGCGCGATTGCAGCGTCGCGTCGAGCTGCGTCGGCGGATAATAGTCATACTCGATCGCGTAACCGGCGCGTGTCATGCGCACCTGCTCGAGGCCGCGCACACTGCGCAGCACATCGAGTTGCACCAGCGCCGGCAACGACGTGGAGAGTCCATTCACGTACAGCTCGTGCGTGTCATGTCCCTCGGGCTCGAGATACAACTGATGTCGCGAGGCGTTGGGAAACTTCACCACCTTGTCTTCGACACTCGGGCAATAGCGCGGACCCCGCGATGCGATCGCGCCGCCGTACATGGCCGATTCGGCGATGTGATCGCTGATGATCTGCTTTCCCGATTCCTCGAGCCAGGTGATCCAGCATGGCATCTGCTTCGGATGACGTGTGCTGTCGCCGCGGCGACGCGGGGTCGACCAGAAGTGCGACCACTCGTAGTCGAACGCCTCGATCTCACTGTCCTGCACGACGAGTGCATCGAGTGCGACGCTGCGCCCATCGATGCGCGGCGGCGTACCGGTCTTGAACCGTTCGGTGGTGAGCCCGACTGCATCGAGCTGCAGCCCGAGATGCGTGGATGCCGCTTCGCCGGCGCGTCCGCCGCTGATCGCCGTGTCTGTGCCGATGTGAATTCTTCCACGACCGAACGTACCGGTCGTGAGCACGACCGCGCGCGCTCCGAATCGACGTCCCTCGAGAGTCTCCACGCCGAAGACGCGCTGACCATCGGGCGAGAAGAGCAGACGCGCGACCATTCCCTGAATCGTCATCAACCTCGGCTGCGCTTCGAGCAGTGTGCGTACAGCGCGACGGTACAACCCACGATCGCACTGTGCACGCGGCGCCCACACGGCCGGACCCTTGCCACGATTGAGCATGCGGAACTGCACCGAGGCCAGGTCAGTCGCGCGCGCGATGATGCCGCCGAGTGCGTCGACCTCGCGCACGACCGTGCCTTTGGCGATGCCGCCGATGGCAGGATTGCACGAGAGCTGTCCGATCTGCTCGAGCGCGCCGGTCACGAGCGCTACGCTGGCTCCGGCGCGTGCCGCAGCGACGGCGGCCTCAGTGCCCGCGTGGCCGCCGCCGATGACGAGCACATCGAACGTCGCTTCCAGGGATGCGGAGTCGGGGGATGCGATGCGATCGGTGGTGCGGGTGTCGGGCATGCGCGGAAACTAGTGTGGAGCCGTGGTAGGGCGCGCGCGGGCCGGATTCGTGCGGATACGGCGAACCGCGACTGACTATCACGGATACGAACGGAAACGACACGGATGAACGGGGATACGGCGAAGACATGAAAGGAAGGAATTTGCGGTTGCAGTATCCGTGTGGTTTCCGTTCGTTTCGGTTGTTATCCGTGCTAGTCAGTTTTCGTTGTTCTGAAGCATTGCCAGCCCCGCCCTCTCGAGCCCACCCATGCCGACTTCGCTCTCGCACACCGCACCCACGATGTTCATCCGCAAGGCGGCGTTCGAGCGCGTGGAGCTCACGCGCCAGGCGTTTGATGACGCGCTGGGGCTGACGCCGGAAGAATTTCAGGTGGATGGAGGCCTCATCGTCATCGGCCCGCTGGTTGGCGAGAGCGCGCTGACGGAGCTGATCGACGCACTCGAGAGCGCAGGCCTCGTTTACTTCGAGGACTTTTTCGAGCTCAGCGGGAACTGGCCGGAGTGGCTCTCGCTCGTGGCGATGAGCGCGGCGCGGTAGCGGACGGCGTTTCGCTGCGCCGGAGTACGCCTTCCCACCCGCAGCCGAGGCACCAGCTGCGCCGGAATCGCTTGCCGAGGATCTTCCACCAGCCGTCGCGCTCAATCGGTAATGTGACCGTGTCGCAGAGCGGACAGACGTCCCCGTCGGGGATCATGGCGATGAACAGCTTCGTCGCCATCCAGATCACCGCGATGCGAATGAGCACGAAGACGCCGATGAAGATCCAGGCGTCGGTCCACGTCCACGTTCCCGGCATGTCGATGTGCTCCGTGGGTTGACGTGGACGGTGATGCGCGGAGGGGGACCACTGCAGCGAGGATTGCGCCAACGACTGAAAAGGACCCGGCGCGATCAGACGTGGCTCGCGAGGCGTTCCTCGACTCGCGCCCACAGCTCCACGAATGCCACGCCGTGCTCGACGCGATCGATCACCACGTCCGTCTCCATCGCAACGGCCGTGTTATCGAGACTGCGCGCCGGTAACCGATACGCGTCGCCGTCAAGCAGATACTCCATCTCGCCGGCCGCGTCACTCGGGATATCGCGCGTGATGCGACCGATCGTGCCCTGCAGCAAGTAGCGTTCGTCAACGTGCTCGGCGCGCGCGGACGGAATGGCCCAGCGCGCGATCAGCACGGACTGCAAGCCCATCGCAACACCGCCGGAAATACCCGCGATCGCGACATGCGCGAGAATCGGTAACGGTGAAAAACGTGTAAGCAGATACGCCGTCAACCCGAAGCCGAAGGTGAAGGCGGCGATCGAGGCAAGATTGAAGACGGCCGACGGTTCCGCAGCGGGATCATGTTCGCTGTGTCGCTCGTGTGGCGCCACGGCGTGACGCACGCGTCGCTCGGTGCCGTACAGCATCGCGAAGACGCCGAGCACGAGGCCCGAGAGCAGGAAGAGGATCGAAACAGGGATCACGTGCGGAATCGAAGTGTGAACGCGTGCGACAAGAGTGGCCCGCGGTTCGGAATGCGGCACTTTTTCGCTGCAGGTGCTATGGAAAGCGAATGCAACTACTTCGTAGCGTAGTTCCTGAACCCTGTCGAAGCCATGGCGGTCTCCTTCGCGACAAACTGTTCAGCCAGGAACTCGGCGGCGCGCCATTCCCCATAGTACCACGGCTTCCACGGCCATCGTCCGGCGGTGAAACCCACGTGACCTCCCCGCTCGGGGAACTCGACCGTGAGGGCAGTCGTGGACTGCGCAGCCACGCGCACGTCGTCGAGCACGGCAGGCGGAAGAAACGGGTCGTCGACCGCGCTCAGCAGCAGCGTGGGGAGTCGAATGCCGGTGAGGAACGACAGGGAGCTGGCTCTGCCGTAGTAGTCCGCTGCGCTGGTGAAGCCGTGCAGTGGCGCGGTGAATCGATCGTCGAAGTCCCAGATCGTGCTCACGTTGGCGACCGCGGAAAGCGGTGCCAGCTCCGGATGACGGGCGACCTTCATGAGCGCCTTGGGGATGAGCGATCGCAGAAACGACTTCTCATAGACCGCGCCGAAGCCGCGCCCGAGGTGTCGCGACGCGCGCGCCAGGTCGAAGGGGACGGACATCGCCACCGCGCCGGCGACCTGCGGCGGGAGCGTATCGCCGCGCTCGCCGAGGAGCTTGCAGAGGACGTTGCCGCCAAGCGAGACGCCGAGCAGCCCGAGCGGGGCGTCGGGAAACTCGGCGGTGATGCGGTCGATGACGAACGCCGGGTCGCTGGTTTCGCCAGAGTGGTACGAGCGCGGCAGTCGGTTGGGCTCTGAGCCGCAGGTGCGGAAGAGCAGGAGGTCGGCGCCCCAGCCGCGAGCGCGCGCTTCGCGGAAAGTGGCCCGCACGTAGTGCGAATGGAGTCCGCCTTCGAGTCCGTGCAGCAGCAGCAGGCGCGGTGCGTCGGGCCTCGCGCTTTCGGGCGCGGCCAGTCGCGCGAGCTGCAGGAAATCGCCGTCCGGCGTCTCCCAGCGCAGCATATGCACCGGCGAGATCGGTTCGCGACGTCCGAGTCGTCCCCACAGCGTCGCGCTGTGCGGATCGGGGAGCCACCAGGCTGGTTTGTACGGGCGGGTCACTAGCGTTAGTTCGTCGACGGAAAGGCTGACGGAACAGCCGACTGATCGAGGCCTGATCGAAGATAGATGCCCACTCCCGTTTCGCATGCATGTGTCCTGACAACGCACAACTGACAATCGTCGCCGGCGGGTTGGCGGTCATGGGGGCGTCGCTGGCCGGCGTGGTGGGCCATGGGGTGCTGCGCCCTATGCTCGAAGCGCGCGGCGTGACGCCGTGGCGTGTCCGAGATTCGTTGGGGTCGATGCCGTTGGTTCTGCTTGGCAGCGCCCTGGTGACGGGCGCGCTGACGCTCTCCGTGCTGCGCTGGGGCGCAGCCTGTGGAAGCGCGCCGAGCATGGCGGCGGCGTGGTGGCTTGGCGTTGTCGTCGCACTGTTGGTCGGCGCGCTGATGATCCGTCTCGGGCTGCACGCGTTGCGCAAACTGCATTGAACGCGCCGTGTCGAGACGACGACGGACGACAGCGGTGGATGACGGTGGCAGATGACAGCGGCAGAAGCTCGGCGCGAGTGATACACTCCGTGGCCGCGTCTGCTGTTCCTCCTGTGTCCCTCCTGCCGCTCACATGTCGCGACTCTTTCGCAACCTGACGTTCCAGGTCCTGGTGGCCGTCACGCTTGGCGTGCTGCTGGGAGTGTTCCAACCGGAGTTCGCGAAGAAGCTCAAGCCGATCGGCGACACGTTCGTGAATCTGGTGAAGATGGTGATCACGCCGATCATCTTCCTCACGATCGTGCACGGCATTGCGAGCATGGCCGACCTGAAGCGGCTGGGGCGCGTCGGCGGCAAGGCGCTGCTGTACTTCGAGCTCGTGTCCACGCTCGCGCTGGCGATCGGACTGATCATCGTCAATGTGACGAAGCCCGGCGCGGGGCTCGATGCGAGTTCGCTGCCCACGGGCGATATCTCCAAGTACACCGCG
>CAYWCJ010000195.1:7913-8935 GCA_964456595.1 uncultured Gemmatimonas sp.
AATGTGGTGGGCGCGTTCGCGTCGGGCGACCTGCTGCCGGTGGTGTTCTTCTCGGTGCTCTTTGGCGTGGCGCTCACGGCAGTCGGTGAAGCGGGGCGTGATATCGCCGACCTGCTGGTGCGTTTGCAGGCGGTGTTCTTTCGTATCGTGGCAATCGTGATGAAGGTTGCGCCGATCGGGGCGTTCGGCGCGATGGCCTACACGATCGGCACGTTCGGGCTCAAGACGCTGCTGCCACTTGGCCGGTTGATGCTCGACGTGTATCTGACGATGGCCGTGTTCATCTTCGTGGTGCTTGGCGCGATCTGTCGATTCTACGGCTTCCGCATCTGGAAATTCCTGCGCTACATCCGCGAAGAGATTCTGCTGGTGCTTGGCACGTCGAGTTCAGAAGCCGCGCTGCCGCGCATGTTGGAGAAGCTCGAGCGCTATGGCTGCGCAAAGCCGGTGGTGGGGCTGGTCATTCCGACGGGCTACTCGTTCAACCTCGATGGCACGAGCATCTACCTGTCGATGGCGACGATTTTCATTGCGCAGGTCTATCGCGTGGACCTGTCGTGGTCGCAGCAGCTTACGCTCCTGGGCATCCTGATGCTGACATCGAAGGGTGCGGCGGGGGTGACCGGCTCGGGGTTCATCGTGCTGGCCAGTACGCTCGCGGCAACGAACACCGTGCCCGTCGAAGGGGTGGCGCTGTTGTTGGGTGTGGATCGATTCATGTCGGAAGCGCGGGCGATCACCAATCTCATTGGCAACGGTGTCGCGACGCTGGTGGTGTCACGCAGCGAAGGCGCGTTTGACGACGAGAAACGCGCGTTGGCCGAACTTTCACCGGACAGCGTCGTGCATGCCGCCCACTGACCTGCAGGTGCAGATCTTTGGTACGAAGAAGAACGCGGACACGCGAAAGGCGCTGCGTTTCTTTGCGGAGCGACGGGTGAAGACACATTTCGTCGACTTGGCCGAGCGCGCGGCGAGTCTCGGTGAGCTGCGTCGTTTTTCGCAGAAGTACGGAATTGAAG
>CAYWCJ010000196.1:0-8907 GCA_964456595.1 uncultured Gemmatimonas sp.
GTGAGCAAACCGTAGCGATAGAACCGCTCGATATCGTTCCCCTTGAACGTGCTGCCGTCGCCCCAGATGTTGACATCGTCTTCACGCATGGCCGCCACGAGCATCGTACCCGTCACCGCGCGACCTAACGGCGTCGTATTGAAGTACGTCGAGCCGGCCGTGGTGATGTGGAACGCACCGCACTGCAACGCCGCCAATCCTTCCGCCACCAGCTGCGCTCGACATTCGATCAGACGCGCCTGCTCCGCGCCATAGGCCATCGCCTTGCGCGGGATCTCGTCGTAGTCGGACTCGTCGGGCTGACCGAGATTGGCCGTGTAGGCGTACGGCACGGCGCCCTTCGCCCGCATCCAATGCAGGGCGGCGCTCGTATCCAGTCCACCAGAAAACGCGATGCCGACTTTCTCGCCGGCCGGAAGGTGCTGAAGGATGTTGGGCATCACCCAATTTACCCTTCTCGCGGCCCAGCTACACCGGTGCGTTGGGGGTTCCGCGGTTCCCATGCACGAGGAAACGGCCGGTCGGATCGTTTCAGTTGAATCGTTGACGTACCCGATGCCGCCAACCCGCCGGCCGACGAATCCTCGCTACTTCTTCCGCGGCAAGGCGAGCGCGATGAGACTCGTGTTCTCTTCGGCGCCCGTCGCAAACACGATGTACTGCTTGCCGTGGTGCAGAAACGTCATCGGCATCGCGGTCGTCTTGCTCGGAATCTTGAGCGCTCCGGCCTGTTTGCCCGTCGCCTTGTCTACTGCAAAGAGCTGCGCCGGCTGACCCGGAATGCCACCGCCACGTCCGGTGCCGTAAATCATCAGCGTCTTCGTGTTCATCAGCTGCGCCTGACCGCCTGCTCCAATATCGGGCAGTGTGACGCCGTTGAAGATGGGATCGCGACTGGTCGTCTTCACCATGCCCCCATTCGACGTCCACCACGACTTCTCCCCCGAACGCATGTCGTACGCGGTGATGCCGCCCAGCGGCCGGGGCTTCACGATGCTCACGCCGCCAATGCGCGAGCCGGCTGCACGCCCGGAGAAACCATCACCACGTCCGCCCCCACTCGACTTGTATCCCTCGGGCGCCGGCAGCGCGCCAAGCAGGCCGCAGCTGTCGTGCGGTGAGCTGTAGCGGAATTCGGAGCACGGATCCTTGGCGAGCGAGGTCGTGCTGAGCGGACTGATCGAGGCGACGAACAGTGTGCCGTTCTCCGGATCGACCGCGGCGCCACCATCGATGTTCACACCACCGCTCGCCCCTGGCGCATACCACGAGCACTTCTTGCCGTACTTGCCACTGCCATCGGCGAGTGTCGGCGGAATGAAGTACGGGCCCATGCGACAGGTTTGCGCGATCTTGAGTGCGCTGTCCTTGATGGCCGGCGTGTAGTCGATGAGATCGGACTCCTGCAACCCTTGCAGTGCGTACGGCGCCGGCTTGCTCGGAATCGGTTGTGTTGGTGACGCGACTTCGCCGGGCACGTCGCTGTCGAGCACCGGCATCTCCGGCATGGGCCAGATCGGCTCACCCGTGACGCGATCGAACGCGTACACCCACCCCTGTTTGGTGGTTTGTGCGATGACTTTGCGCAGACGACCGTTGACCGTGACATCCATCAGGTTGGGCGCCATCGGTGTGTCGTAGTCCCAGATGTCGTGGTGTACCATCTGGAAGTGCCATTTGCGCACGCCCGTCTTTGCATCGAGTGCAACGATGCTGTTGCCGTACAGATTGTCGCCCGGACGATGTCCGCCGTATTCGTCCATCAACGGCATCCCCACCGGGATGTAGACGAGTCCAAGTTCCGGATCGGCGGTGTACGGTGCCCACGCATCGTTCTTGCCAACACCATCGGAGCCGATCTTCGAACTTTTCTTCCATGTGTCCGCGCCGTACTCACCGGGCTGCGGCACGAGGTTGAACTTCCACAACTGCTTGCCCGTGCGCAGATCGAATCCGCGAATGAAGCCGGGGACGTTGTGCGTGCGAATGGGGTAATAGCCGTGGATGGACGAGTTGCCGACGACGATCGGCGGCGAACTCGCCGCGACCTGTCCGGCAGAGGGGTCGATACCCATCGTGCCATCGGCGCCGGTCTTGGTGACCGCGTTCCATCCTTCACCCGGCTTCGCTTGGCGCATCGGTGCGGCATCGGAGATGATCAGCGGACCGGAATCGTCGACGGCCAGTGGGACCATCGGATAGCCGAGTCCTTCCATCAGGTCGACGACACCATTCCGGCCGAACGTTGGATCGGGTTTGCCCGTCTTCGCGTCGAGTGAGGCGAGGTGATAGCCGGGGGTGACGACGAACACGCGCTCGGTGTTGCCATCGCGCCAGTAAGCGAGACCACGTCCGGCAAACTGACGCGGCGCCTTCTGCCAACGAATGCCTTCATCGAGTCGCCACATCCACAACGTTTCGCCGTTCGACGGATCGATGGCGGTGGCCACGCGTCGTGTCGAGGCGACGGTGAAGAGTCGGCCGTTCGCGTAGAGCGGCGTGGTGCGATAGTACTCGTCCTTGCCGAAGGTACCGGCGTTCCACTGCCAGGCCACCTGCAACGAGTCGAAATTGCTGGCGTTGATCTGATCGAGCGGCGAATAGCGGGTGCCCCACGCGTCGGCGGCCCAGTAGCGCCATTCCCCGTGCGCGTTGCCACGTACGAGTGGTTGCGTCTGTGCCGTCGAGCGCGCCGCCTGTGTGACCAGCACGCCTCCGATGGCGGCGCACACCAGCGCGGCGAGTCCCGCAGTTCGTCTGGTCTTCTGCTGCATCATCGTTGCTCCGTTGCGTTGCGTGTTGTGGTGACGCGTGACTGCAGGAACCACTGCGGACTGACACTGCCGGACCGCTGGCCGGCGTTGGCGCTGGTCGTGTCGAAGCGAATGGTATTCAACACCGCCGGATCTCCGCTCAGCTCGGTCTTGCCGGCGGGCATGCCGTTGATCTTGAGCACGTACGCGATCACCATGACGTACTCGTCTTCGCTGAGACTGCCGGGTGTGGCTTTCGGCATACGCTCGCTCACGTAGCCGAACAGCTCCGACAGTGGACGCCCCATCCACTTGATCGCGAAGGCCGGACCGGTGTGCGATGCCGAGGTGTGGCAGCCGGTACACTGCGCCACGAACACTTCCTTGCCGGCCACCGCCTGTTGGGCCGTATAGACACCGGCGCTGGTGCTGGTGCTGGTGCTGCGCACTGCTTTCTGCGCTTCCGAGGTCGCTGGCCAGCACATCGCACCGAACGCGAACGTGACGAACGCCAGCAGTGCGGAATTCGTGGTGGATGCCGTACCCGAGCCCGGCGCGAGCCAGCGTCGCAGACGGCCGGACAGGAGCCACGCCGCAGCCCCCAGCGCGAGCGCGATTGCCGTCGCCCGCATGACGTCGGCGAGAAACAGCGCATCCATCGTCGGCCAGCTCACGCGATACTCGCGCAAGGTCGTGAACCGCGCCGTCATCCAGTGCCACGCAGTGTGCCCAACCATCGCCGACAGCAGGATCGTGCCGACGCGCTCGGGCATGACGCGCGCGAACAGCCAATGCAGCACGGGAATCGCGACGGCCAGCACCGCGAGTTGTCCTAGCTCCACCCCCACGTTGAACGCCGCGAGCGAGACGGCCAGATGCGAGCCGGCGAACTGCATGGTGTCGCGCAGCGCAAACGAAAAACCAAACCCGTGGACGAGGCCAAACGCGAATGCCATCGGCCAGCGTCGCTCGATCTTTGCACCAACAATGTTCTCACACGCCATGTACACGATGCTCAACGCGATCAGCACTTCGATGAAGGGAGGAAACCACAGCGCATCAGGCGCGTAGCCGGCCGCCGAGGCGACGAGGGTGATGGAGTGCGCGATCGTGAAGGCCGTCACCAGCGCAATCACCGGCCGCGCGCGCCGGAACGGAATGACGAGACACAACAGAAACAGCAGGTGGTCGATGCCGTCGAGAATGTGCGTGAAGCCGAGCCCGACGAACCGTGACGCGGACTGCCACCACCCCGGATCGAGCGAGAGCGTTCCCGCATCCCCCTCATACGTCAACACGCGCTCGCTGCCATCGGCGTTGAGCACGTGCAGGACCGTCGTCGTCTGCACACCCAATCGCGCGAACGACGCATCGATTGCAAACGCCGCGTCGTCGCGCGTAATGCGATACTCGAGCAGCACATCGAGCATGGCCTGTTGCCACGGCAGATCGGTCGTTGCCGGCAGCGGCGCACCGGTCACCCGCGCAAAGGCGGTCGGGTACGCGCCGAACGACTGGTCGGACGGCAGCGCGGCTCGCACCGACGCGATCACCGGCGCTTCCAGCCGCGTCCCGTCTTCATACAGCGCGAGGGCATCTGCCACCCACAGTTGCGCCGCGTCACGCAACGTCGAATCGGCGCGAGAGAGATCGAGATAGGTGGCCAGCGAGGCGGAGGAAAGACTGGTCACGTTGCGCGCGCCCGACGTTCGCCTCGACATGCCCCTCGACATGTTGCTCGTCGTTCCCGTCGACGCGCCGGCCGATGCAGCGGTCAAGGCATTGCTCACGCCTCGCAACGGAAATTCCACGTCTCGCATCGCTTGGAGCGGTACACGCACCAGCACGCGGAGCCGCGTTCCTTCGGGCTTCACGAAGGCGCGCACGAGCACCGTCGAGGGGATCTCGTGCGCCACGAGCGCCACGGCGGGTGCGAGCAACAAGGCCATGGCAAGCCCCACCCCGCGCACGAAATTTCGGCGCGGCGGCGGGACGATGATCGTCAGTCGATCACGGACGCGTAGGAGGAGACCGGACACGGCGGGCAGCAACAGTCTCTGGACAGCGGTGGGAGGCGGGGTTAGTTCAGGGGCGCGTGCAGGAAGCAGGCACGTGGCACCATCTCGCACGAACTTATCATCGCCCTCGGCAAAGTACACGGGGGCATGTCACGATCTGGAGCGATGCATGACAGGGTCCACGACGAAATTGCGGAAACGAATCGGCTGGGGTGTGCTCGGCGCGACGATCGCGGCGCTCGCTATCGGGCAAGCGACGCTGCGCGCGGCCGATCGGCAACTGGTACAGGCGCCGCGCTTCGAGGTCGACCCGGTGTGGCCCAAGCCGATGCCCAATCACTGGATCCTGGGCTCGGTCATTGGCGTCGGCGTCGACAATCGCGATCACGTCTTCATCATCCATCGGGGTGACTCCACGCTCAACCAGCGCACCGAGGCCGGCGGCGGTGGTGCCAATCCCATTGGCGAGTGTTGCGTGTCGGCACCACCGGTGGTGGAGTTCGACGCGGCGGGGAATCTGGTCAAGGCGTGGGGCGGCGCCGGTCAGGGGTACGATTGGCCCTCGTCCAACCACGGCATCGCCGTCGACGACAAGGACAACGTCTGGATCGGCGGCAATGGTGGCGGCGACTCGCACATCCTCAAGTTCACCCACGACGGCAAGTTCCTCGCGCAATACGGCAAGTCGAAGCAGGCGGCCGCGAGCAACGACACTTCGCACTTCGGACGCGTGGCCAAGATTTCGTTCGATGCCAAGGCCAACGAGGCGTATGTCGCCGACGGGTACGGCAACAAGCGCGTCGCCGTGGTGGACATGTCGACCGGCGCCATCAAGCGTTTCTGGGGTGCGTATGGCAACAAGCCCGACGACGCGAGCCTTGGTCCGTACAATCCCGATGCACCGCTCGTGCAGCAGTTCCGCAATCCGGTACACTGCGCCGAACCGACGAACGACGGGTTGGTGTATGTCTGCGACCGTCCGAACGATCGCATTCAGGTGTTCAAAAAGGACGGCGCATTCGTGAAGGAAGTCCGCATCGCCCCCAAAACCCGTGGCGATGGTTCGGTGTGGGACATCGCCTTCTCACGCGATGCCGCGCAGAAGTACATGTTCCTCGCCGACGGTCGGAACGAGCGCGTGTACGTCATGGATCGCCAGTCCCTGGAGATTCTCACGTCATTCGGCGACGGTGGTCGTCAGCCCGGCCAGTTCTTCGCCGTGCACAGCATCGCCACGGACAGCAAAGGCAACGTCTACACGACCGAAACCTACGAAGGCAAGCGCCTGCAGAAGTTCACGTACAAGGGCATTGGCTCGGTGACGCGCGCGAACCAGGGCGTGGTCTGGCCCAGGAAGTAAAGAAGTGGGCCACGGATGGCGCAGACGGCGCGGATCGGCTTCTCTCGGGAGCCAATCCGCGCCGTCGGCGTCGTTCGCGAGCCTATTTACCAGGCATCGCGGCTACGCATTCGATCTCGACTTTCGCGCCCGCCACCACCAGCGCCGCGACGACGACGGTGCTGCGCGCCGGCGGCGTGGACGGGAAGAACTCGCGATACGCAGCGTTCATGCCGCCAAAGTCCTTCACGTCGATCAGGAACACCGTGCACTTGGCCGCCTGCGCCATCGTGGTGCCCGCGGCTTCGAACACCTGCTTGATGTTGTCGAGCGCGATCTTCGTCTGTCCGCCGACCGTCGTGTCGGGTGCGGTTCGGCTCATGCCAAGCTGTCCCGACGAGTAGACCACATCCCCGATGCGGATCCCGGGCGTGAGGGTTGCCGACGCACTCATACCCTTGGGCACGATCGGCTCACGCTGCGCCTGAACGGCGACCGGTGTCATGAAAGCGATTGCGGCCATCGCGGTGGTGGCCAGCGCGGTGGTGGCCGCGCGTTTCACGGTGGGGTGTGAACGGAACGAAAGGGTGCGGGACATCGGGAGCCTCGGGTCGTGGGGGAGTGAGAGCCCGCCACCGGCCGGCGGTGCCGACGCCGGGATGTCGAGCTTGATGCGTCGCAACATCGAATCGAGAGGCAGCGGTGTCGTTCCCGCGCGCACGCCGTTGAGCTTCATCATGTACGCGGTCACGTCACCGTATTCGTCTCGGGACAGGGAACCCGGCGCCGAATCGGGCATCGTCGTGCGCACCAGGTCGAACAGGTCGAAGGCCGTCTGCCCGTTCCACTTGAGTCGGAAATCGGGGCCGGACATGTCGCGACGCGTATGACAGCTCAGGCACACCTGCGAGAATACCTTCTCGCCGCGCTCCGCCTGTTCCTCGCTATAGGTCACAACGTCCGAAGTGGCCTGCGCCGCGAGCGACGCGCCTGTGGTCAACAGACACAACGCCACCAGGGTGGCGCGCGCAAGAAACCGGATTCCTGTCCTCATTGGCGACATGGCGGCCAACCTGTACACTCGCGCTGCGGATTGCAACTGCTCGGTCGCCATCGCATCTTCGCCAGAACCCTTCAGCCCGTCCCGACATGTCGGCAGATGTATCTCCGTTCGCTCTCGATGGACTCGACGCCGATGCCATGCCGCGCCGCGATTTTCTGCGGATCGCGACCGTCGGTGCCGGTACCCTGCTCGCCAGCGGTTGTGCCTCGGTTCCGGTGGCCCCGGTGCGCGGAATCGAATCGCCGCGACGCGGTGGAAACGGGGCGGGCCATGTCGTGGTGATCGGCGCCGGCGCGTGGGGCGGTTGGACGGCCTACCACCTTCGCGACCGCGGCGTCAAGGTCACGCTCATCGACGCCTACGGCGCTGGCAACTCGCGCTCGACCAGTGGCGACGAGTCACGCGGCATCCGGTCGTCTTATGGCGATCGCACCAGCGGCGAGCTGTGGACGCCCTGGGCACGCGAAGCGATCCGGCGTTGGGCGGAGTTCGACAAGGAATGGGCGCCGGTTTTCCGCACGAAATTCTATCACCACACCGGCGATGTGATCATGCGCGAAAAGGACGAACCCTTTCTCAGGCGCACGATCGAACTCTGGAAGGCCAACAACGTCGCGCATGAAGTCATCACGGGTGACGAAGTGCGCAAACGCTGGCCGGTGATCAACGCCGACGACACCACCATCGCCATCGTCGAACCCGATGCCGGCGTCGTGCGCGCGCGTGCGTCCACCCAGGCCGTCGCCGCGATCGGCGTGAAGATGGGCGTGAGATTCATCCAGTCACGCGCCAGGCTCGGCCCCATTCGCAGCGGGCAACTCGACGGCGTGATCCTCGAAGACGGCACCACCATTCGTGGCGACTCGTACGTCTTCGCCTGCGGACCGTGGCTGCGCAAACTCTTTCCGTCGCTGATGGAAAACCGCATGCGCGTGCCCCTCGGCTATGTCTGCTACTTCGGCACCCCGGTCGGCGATTCGCGCTTCACCTTCCCCAACCTGCCAAGCTTCAATTTTCCTGGTGTGACCGGTTGGGCGTCGCTGCCGACGGACAATCGCGGCTTCCGTGTACGCGGCGGAATCGCGGCGCCGTTGCCACCAGAAACAGCCGAGCAAAAGGCAGCGCGCGAGGCGAAAGCCAAGGCCGCACCGCCACTCCCGCCCCCGCCGCCGCCCGATCCATTGCAGCAGGACCCGGACACGAGCACGCGATGGGCCGCACCAGAGCGCATCGAAGGCTCACGTCGTTTCGTGCAACGCCGCTTCCCGCTGCTGGCCAACGCACCACTGCTCGAAACGCGCTGCTGTCACTACGAACAGAGCGTCAATCGCGATTTCATCGTTGACCATGTGCCAGACACCACCAACGCGTGGATCGCCGGCGTCGGTCAGGCCGAAGGGTTCAAGTTCGGCCCGGTGGTGGGCGAGTACATCGCGCAGCGTGTGCTGGGCATCGATGGCGATCCGAAGATTGCCGCGGCCTTCAAGTTGCCAAAGGATGAGTACGAAGCGCCGAGACCACCCGGCGACGACGACTGACGCGTCGCCGTGGAAGTCCTCTCGACACGTCCGCAACTCACGCTGCGCAACAACAGCGCATTCCGCGTCGGCTATCTCGTCACCGACGCGGAGATGATGACGATCGCGCTCTTTCCACCCACGGGCCCCGATGGACCGACATTGGAGCGCGGAGAGTCGATTGTTCTGCCCTACGCGGCGATTGACGGCTACACCG
>CAYWCJ010000197.1:0-3917 GCA_964456595.1 uncultured Gemmatimonas sp.
ACGGTCGGGGATCGCGCCGTATACTCGACTGACCCCGATCGAAATTCCTATCTCGCTCTACAAACGGATCACCGATGATCGCGCATTCGGCGACGTATTGAAGAACTTCCTCTTCGATCAGTACCTGAAGGAACATCGGAACGCTGCGGCGCTGATCAGGCAGGGTGAATCAAAGACTCTTGAGTTCAAGTGCACGTTGCGGTGGAACCTCAAGGACGACAGGCAGGACGACGTAGCCACCACCTTCGCTGCGCTCAAGACGATTGCGGCGTTCCTCAGCACCGATGGTGGAGAACTTCTGCTTGGCGTCGCGGACGACGGGTCGGTCGTCGGGAATGAGCGCGTCTGGTTAGAGAACGACGACAAGTTCATGCTGCACTTGGCACAGGTGGTTCGGAACACCCTCGGGGATGGCGCCGGTACGTGTATCGATCCGCGCATGCAGATCGTGGTCGGCAAGAGCGTCTGTGTGGTGAGCTGTCAGCGGAGTCCGGAGGCGGGAGTCCTGAAGTGGAAAGGCGAGGAGAAATCCGCAACTGGCGATTTCTTTGTTCGGAGTGGCCCCGGGACGGTGTTGTTGACTCCGGAAAGCGCCGTCGAGCATGTGAGGAGGCGATTCCCCAAGTGACCGCGATCGGGATCGCGTCTGCGGATCCGCAAGCGGTGTCTCAAGCAGTCGCGTTGCTCGCCGGCGCGCTCCTCGGTGCACTCATCACCTGGCTCGTTTCCCGACGCATCGCCGCCGCCGACCTCGCACGCGCGCTGGCCGACGCGGAGCTGCGCGCACGAACCACCGAAGCGTCTCTTCGCGAATCGATCGCCCGACACGAAACCGAAGCCACACTCACGGCGCGCACCGGCAACGTCGCCGAGCTGCTGTCCCCCATTCGCGATACGCTCGCGCGCTACGACGAAGTCCTCGCGCAAATGGGCCGCTCGCAGGCGCAGGTGGCCGGTGCGATCGGTGAGCGACTCGATGCAGTGATGCTGGCGGGCGAATCGTTGCGACGCGAAACACAGCAACTATCGCAGGCGTTACGTGTGCCGAACGTACGCGGTCAGTGGGGAGAGCTGCAGCTGCGTCGCGTGTGCGAACTCGCCGGCATGCTGGCGTACTGCGATTTCGAGACGCAAGTCACACTGCGCACTGACGACGGCGTGCAACGCCCCGATCTGATCGTGCGCATGCCGGGCGGACGGCAACTCGTGGTGGATGCGAAGGCACCGCTCGCCGCGTATCTCGAGGCGATGAGCGCACCCGATGATCGTGAGCGTGCGGCGCGTCTCGCTGAGCATGCCACGCAATTGCGCAGTCACGTACAGAAGCTGGCGGCGAAGAAGTACTGGGCGCAGTTCAGCGATGCGCCAGAGTTCGTCGTGCTCTTTCTGCCTGGCGAAGCGTTCTTTGCGGCGGCACTGGAGTCGGATCCGTCACTGCTCGAGGCGGCGCTTGGCGAGCGCGTGTTGCTGGCGACACCGACCACGCTCATCGCGCTGCTGAAGGCCACCGCGTACGGCTGGCGGCAGGAGCGCGTGGCCGACGATGCTGCGCGTATCGTGGCGCTCGCACGTGAACTCCAGCAGCGGCTCATCACCTTCGACGAACAGCTTGGTGACGTCGGCAAGGGGTTGCAGCGCGCGGTGGCGTCGTACAATCGCGCCGTGGGAAGTCTCGAGAGTCGTGTGCTGGTCACGGCGCGCAAGCTGGGAGAGCTTGGCGTCGATGGCGGCGCGCTCGAGGCGCCGGAGCTGATCGACACCGCAGTGCGGGATGCGGCGACGGCGAACAGCGGTCACGGAGAAGTGCACGAGAACTGACGGCGAGAACTGCGAACAGCGGACACGGAGAAACGGGGCGAACAGAGGGAGACCTGCGGACGCGAGAGCCTACGTCACCGCGTTGCTGCGGCATCATCGCAGCGAATGAATCGCGCTTTTTTGGATTTGGACCGTCGCATTGCGTCGGCTCCCCGCGACAAACCACCAAAAAGAGCCTGCAGTTCTCCCTCTGGTCTCCTGTAGTTCTCCGTGCCCGCTGTTCCGCGGTGCTCGCCGTCCGCTGTTTCCGATGCTCTCGCTACAAGCTGCCCAGCAGGTCGTCGATCGCTTTCCGGTCCGCGTCTTCCAGCGACTCCGCTCCATGGATGATGCGCTGCAGCACGTCCACCGCTTCGGCGGCGAGATCAGTCGGATGGCGACGGTCTTTCGCGAAACGCACGATGTGACCGAGCAGGATCGTTTCGAACGGCGCCGTTTCGTCGATGTCGTCCTCATCGTCGCTGTCGTCGTCATCGTCGTCATCCTCCTCCTCATCATTCATCGCCGCTTCAAAACTCGGCACGCTTTCCTTCCACGGCTCGGCGTTGTGCGCGTCCGCGTCCAGCGACGAGCGCGGCACCAGCGCGAACAGTCGACACTGCAAACCGGGCGCTTCTTCGTACGCGAACAGGCCGAGCGACACTGGCACGTCGAACAGATGCAGATCGAGCAGGCGCGCAATTGCTTCGGCGGGCATGGCGCTGCGTGCGACGAGGCGTCCGTCGATGTACGCGGCCAGCGCCGACGACTCCGGCGCACGCGTATCCTCGAGATGCGTCACCAGCAATGGCACCGGTTCCCGCGTCGTCACGAAGACGGCCGGACGCCCCTCAGGATCGTGTTCGTCTCCGGGCGTGTCGTCCGAAGGTAGTGCGAAGTCGTCAGTGGACATGGCGAATGTCGAAAAAGTATGCGGGGCGCTCAGTTGCCGGACGCGACGTCGTTCACGTCGGTCTTCTCGAACACGCTACCCAGCCACACGAGCAGAGGCCAGAGCTCAAGGGCCAACACAATACAGCCGAGCACCGTGCCAAGCAGGATGGACCAGACGCCGAGTGGGCTGCCAAACACATCGCTCACCCAGATCGTGATGCCGCCAACGAATACCGGAAAGACCAGCGCCACTGCGGCGGCCAATGATGTCGCGCCGGTGGTCAGCAGGTTCTGTCCCATCGTTTCGAAGCCGCGCGCTTCCGTGCCCAGACGCACCCAGGCCGGGAACAGCAGCGCGGTGCCGTTCTGGATGGCAAACATGAGTGCGTTGAATACCGGTACCGCGATCGCGACTGAACAGAGCATTGGAATCGTGACGCCGCTGTCGCGGAGCAACGATGGGTCCTGCACGATCATCACCAGCGGCACGATCATCAGCGACCACACCGTCAGCGAATGCAGCACCGTGACACCGGCGACTTCCGCCGCCACAATGCGCTGACCCGACAGCGGCCACGTCTTGAGAATCGCGAGACGTTGCAGGTCGTTGCGCAGATCGAATCGCATCCACAGCGGTCCCAGAAAGAGCAACATCACGCCCCATCCGATCGTCACGCCCATGAACAGGTCGCCGGCGCGCGCGGACGCGGACCGGGTCACGATGGCGAGCGTGGCGAGGCCGAGTGTAAACGCGATGAGCTGGGTGCGCCAGGCACCGCCGCGAATGGCGGCCGCGACGTTCTTCCACGCAATGGCGATCTCCGGTCGTCCGGTCAGTGCCAGCGACGGGACCCGCGACAGTTTACCGCTGCGCGAGCGCGACTTGCCCATCTGCGACGACCGAAAGCGCAGCAGGCGCTCCGCGCGATGTTGGGTGGCCTCGAGCGCTGCTTCTTCGAACGACGCGTCGAGTCGCACCACCCACAGGTAGTGGAGCATCAGCAGCACAAAGGCGATCGGTGCCGCGCCGAGCCAGGCGGAAGTGGTGGTCGTGAAGACCGGTGCGAGGAGTGCGCGTACCGGCCACAGCGCGGCCAGCGGAATCGGTTGGTGCAGCGCGTCGACGATCGCTCCACCCACGGCGCGCATGCCCTGATCGGCGGCGGTCAGAATCACGGCGTAGCGCGAGCCCAGCCCGAACACCACCGCGCCCACCAGCGAACCGT
>CAYWCJ010000197.1:3927-5530 GCA_964456595.1 uncultured Gemmatimonas sp.
ACCGAACACCAGGAGCGGGATGATGCTGCGTCGCCGTCCCGCGTTCTCGTGTTCGATGGCGTTGGCGCGCACGATCGATGCGCCCAACCGGTGCAGCGCCAGCACCGAGAAGATGATCCAGAGCGACAGCCCGCGCTGCCACCCTTCGATGGAGGCGCTGTTGCCGCGCAGCAGCACACTCCAGATCAGCGTGTTGACGAGAATGGCGAGTTGCGTGCGCACCAGCTTGGCGTGCACGAGTGCGCGTCGCGAGACTGGTGCGGGAAAGAGGAACTGCACTTCCGCGGGCGCAAAGGCGAGCGTGCCGCGATCGGCGCCAAAGATCCACCACCGCGCGGCGGAGACGAGCAGCAACGCGGCAAAGACCGGCACCAGCTCGTCGCCGCGCACGAGCGTGGCCAGCGGACCGCCGCCCAGTCGTGCGTTGCGGAAGAGCGCCCAGTACAGGTAGAGCGCGCCCATGATGACGGCGGCGACATAGCGCGGACTGCGGATCCGCGCCGCCTGTGACCGCAGTCGGTTGCTGAAGGAGCGCGTGTACAGGAACAGCAATGCGGCAGGCGGCGACGGTGTGCGCGTCGCGGCGCTGTCAGTCGCGCGCAGTTCGCCCGGAAGAACGGTACGGTCGAGAGACGTGCTCACGCGGCAGCCGTTTGTCCTGCATCGGATCCGGTGAGCGCGATGAACATCTCCTCGAGCGAGCGTCCGGCGAGCTCCGGGCGCGCCTCGACAATCTCGGCGATCGTGCCCAACGCGACGGCTTCACCCCGAGAAATCACCAGCAGTCGCGTGCACAACTCTTCGACGAGGTGCAGCAGGTGCGAGCTGAGAATCACCGCCGTCCCTTCGCGTGCGCGCGCCGCGATCGTTTCTTTCATGCGACGAATTCCAACCGGATCGAGACCGGTCAACGGCTCGTCGAGCAGCAGGGCCGATGGCTGATGCAGCAGTCCGCAGGCGATGGCCAGCTTCTGCTTCATACCGCGCGACAGTTCGATGGGGAGCGCCGACGCCTTGGGCGTGAGCTCCAGCTCTTCGAGCAGCACGGGAATTCGCGGACCGGCATCGCGCACGCCGTACAGCCGTGCGACGAACTGCAGGTGTTCGGTGACCGTGAGATAGTCGAAGAGCGCCGGTTCGTCCGGGATAAAGGCGAGACGCGCCTTGGCCGCGACCGGATCGGTGCGCAGGTCGACGCCGCCGATGCGAATGCTCCCCGACGTGGGCTGCAGAATCCCGGCGAGCGCGCGCAGTGTCGTCGTCTTCCCTGCGCCATTGGGGCCGACGAGTCCGAGCACGTCGCCCGGTCGCACGGCAAACGAGAGCGACCGCACAGCCACCGTGTCGCCATACAGCTTCGTGTACTGCTCGACTTCAATCACGTCGTGCGCTCACTGCCAGGCGTGCACCGCTCACGGCGCGCCCGCGCCAAGTACCAGCGGCGCCGACAGAACCACCGACAGCGCCATGCCCGAGGGGAGGCATCGTTCGGAGACACGGTTGCGGCGCGCGGCGGCGGTGCCAACGGCCACACCACCGGCGGCGCCGATGATGGCGCCCTTGTTGCCACCGAGAATGCGGCCGAGGATCGCGCCCTTCATCG
>CAYWCJ010000197.1:5540-8886 GCA_964456595.1 uncultured Gemmatimonas sp.
CGACGCGGACGGTGCCGTAGACGGGGAGCATGGCCGAGTCCACCTGAACCGACAGTGCCCGGAACGAGAACTGCGAGCCCGCTTCCGGCTGTGTCATTTCGACGACGATCTGCGAGCCGGCGGGCAGGCGCGCGCCATTGGACCCGAAGGCATCGGCCGTCGTGACGATGACGAGCCGATCACCAGGCCGGTTGGCCAGTGCACAGATGGCGCCGTTGCTGCGGCCTGTGATGACCGATCCAAAGGCGAGCTCTCGGGCGCCCAGACCGCCGCTCGACGCGACCGACGCGCCACCAGCGCCGAGTGACGCCCGCGCCGCGTCGTAGTTGACGCCGGGAGGAATCGGTGTGCCCATCGGCAGCACGCCAGTGGGCAGGGGCGCGGGATCCGCCGCTTTGGTCACGGATGACGCAACTGGCGCGACGGTCGTCGGTGACTGGGTTTGTGACGGCGGCGGCGACGGCCTGGGCGGCGCCGCGCTGGCGATGGGCGTGCTGGCCAACGACGACGGTGGAACGAGCGGTGTGTCACGGTTGCTGGCCGTGTCGCCGAGCGGCACCGGTGCGCTTCCGGTGACGGGCGCTGTGGCCAAAGTCAGGTCGCGCGACAGGAGCGAGTCGGCGGTGGACGCACGTGATTGGGCTCGATCGCAACCGGCGAATAGCAGCGCGGCGGCGACACTTCCGTATATGAACAAACGATCACTCATGTGCGTCATCACCCGGACGATACTCCTGAGAGGCTGGTTCGCGCCATGTGCAGGCGCGCCCCGGTTGCACGACTCTCTGAATGACTACGCCGGCGAAGATGTCAGCGTTCCGTTCCTGGTGTGAATCCGAATCGCCTGACTAGCCGATGAGCAAGGTTTCAGAGCACGTCGCGCCACCATTTGCACACGCCGTCTTCGTCGCTCGTCAGCCCATCTTCGACAGCGGGAACCGGCGTGTTGCCTACGAGTTGCTCTATCGCGCGGACCAGCACGCGACCACCGCAGGCGCCATCTCGAGCGAAGCCATGTGCAGCGATACGGCCCTGCACTCGGTCGTTTCGATCGGTCTCGATCGGCTGACCGGCGGCGCCACAGCGTTCGTGAACATTACCCGCGAACACCTGCTGGCCGAACTGCACAAGATCTTTGATCCCACGGCGGTGGTCCTGGAGCTGCTCGAATCGGTCGACGGCGATGACGACGTTGTGGCGGCCTGCCAGCGCGCGGTGGCCGATGGGTATACGCTCGCACTCGACGACTACGATGGCCGCCCGTCGCTGGACGTGTTGCTGCCGCTGGTGAAGATCATCAAGCTCGACGTGCTCGATCGCGACCTCGCCGCACTCGTCCCGCAGGTCAAGGCGCTGCTGGCACGCGGGTTGACGGTGCTCGCGGAACGGGTCGAGACCGGCAGTGTCCGCGAGCGCTGTCAGGAGATGGGGTGCACGCTCTTCCAGGGGTACGTGTTCAGCCGTCCGGAGACGCTCGACGGCAAGTCGATGTCGGTGCAGCAGGTGACGATGTTCAACATCATCTCGCTGCTTCGCGATCCGAACGTGCAGGATCTCGCGCTGGTCGACTCATTCCGCTCGCATCCGTCGCTGTCGTTCGCGTTGCTCCGCATCGTCAATTCCGCATCCTTCGGCGCGCGTGCGGTCGAATCGATCGAGCACGCCATTCGGCTGATCGGTCGCGAAGCGCTGTCACGCTGGCTGCTCGTGATGCTCGTGGCGTCGGTTGGCAGAGGCGATCCGATCGCCAGTGAGACGGTGTCGCAGGCGCTTGCGCGCGGCCGGTTCTGCGAAGTGGTCACGACGACGGCCGGTGCGGGCGACGCATCCACGGCCTTCCTCGTCGGATTGCTCTCGCGCATGGATGTGCTGCTTGGCATGCCGATGACGAAGGTGTTGGAACGGTTGCCCGTGAGCGCCGATGTGCGAGACGCTCTGCTCAGCAACACGGGACCGCATGCCGCCGTGCTCGGACTGGCGATTGCGTACGAGGCGGGCGATTGGTCGTCGGTGGATGATCGTGCTGCCGCGACGCGCTCCACTGTCGCCCTTGGCGATATCTACGGTGACGCGGTGAGCTGGGCGCAGGAGCGACTGAGCAGCGTCGGCGACTGACCGTCGGCGCCCCAGTGTGATGCCGCCGTTCGACCGGGCGCGACCGACACCGCCCGCTTACGGGCGGGCGGTGGGCAGATCCTGTGGTCGTCCGAGATTCTCCACGATCGAATCGACCTTGCTGGTCGCCATCGACTCCGCCGATCCGTCGCCACCAGGTGCGCGACTGAAGGGGAGCAAAATCGAGATGCGCCGATTGGCGGGCGCGAGTGGATCGTCAGGAAATTTCGGGCGCGTGGCCGCGTAACCGCGCACTTCAACAATACGACCATCCGTCACGCCTGACGCTTCGAGCACACGCCGCGCCGCGTTGGCCCGATCGGACGACAGCTCCCAATTCCCGTAGCTGCCATCGGTACCGAACTTCGCCGCGTCCGTGTGTCCTTCGAGCACCACGGTGTGCTGCAACTTCGCGAGCTCGGTGCCGATCAACTGCAGCGTCAGCGTGGTGGCGGCCTTCATCTGCGCAGAACCGGTCGGGAAGTAGACATCGCCCTTGCCGGTTTCCACGAGTTCGATGCGCAAGCCATCGCTGGTCACCTGCACCTCCACGACGGCGTTCAGTCGCTTGAGCGAATCGCTTTGCGCCAGCTTGTCGAGAATGGTGCTCTTGAGCTGTTCGAACGAACGCGTTTCGGATGAACGCACGACCATGCGCAGCGTCTTGGTCTGCACACTCGCCGGCGTGGTGCCCACGGACAGCGGGCTCGATCCGGAACCGTATCCCTTCTTGTAGCCGACAGGATTGGCGAAGTAGCCCTCGATGGCCTGCTTCGTCTTGTCGTCCATGCCGAGGATCCACATCACCATGAAGAACGCCATCATGGCGGTCACGAAATCGGCATACGCGACCTTCCACGAACCCCCGTGGTGGCCGCCACCGCCCATGATCTTCTTCTTGACGATGACGATTTTCTTCCCGCCGCGCGCTGCCATCTTACGCGGCCTTCTTGCGTGTCAGCTCTTCGAGCTCAGCAAAGCTCGGACGCTCGTGCGGCTCGATGTTGCGGCGTGAGAACTCGACAGCAGTCATCGGCGCATCACCACGGGCAAACGAGAGCAGCGCGGTGCGCACGCAGAGCATGTAGTCGTGCTCGGCGTGAATGCGATTCTCGAGCGCCTTGGCGATCGGGCCGAACACCCCGTACGCGAGCAGAATGCCGAGGAACGTACCGACGAGTGCGGCGGCAACCTTTTCGCCGATCTCCGATGCTGCGCCACCGAACGAGCC
>CAYWCJ010000198.1:0-8858 GCA_964456595.1 uncultured Gemmatimonas sp.
CCTGACGGCACGACCGTGTACATCACGCTCAACGGCGAGATCTACAATTTCCTCGAGCTGCGCGAGACGTTGCGTCGGGACGGCTATCGCTTCCGCACCGAGACCGACACGGAGGTCGTTGCGGCGGCGTTTCATCGATGGGGTGAGGACTGTCAGCGCCGCTTCAACGGCATGTGGGCCTTTGCGATCTGGACGCCGGCGACACAGACACTGTTCCTTTCGCGCGACCGCTTTGGTGTGAAGCCGCTGTACGTCTCGGTACGCGGGACGCGCATCGCGTTTGCGTCGGAGATCAAGGCGTTTCTCGCGCTCCCCGATTTCACGCCGCGCATGAATGACGCCGCGGCGGCGACATTCTTCGCCAACCCCACCGCATACGACGGCGTGTCATTGGCGACGGCGCTGGACGGTGTGCATCGCATGCCACCGGGGCATTCCCTGACGGTCACCAGTCAGGGTGCGCGCGGTTTCCGCAAATGGTGGGAGACGCGGGATCATCTCTCGACCGTTGCCACGCGCTACGACGAACAGGTAGAGCAATTTCGCGCGCTCTTCCTCGACGCGGTGCGACTGCGCATGCGGAGTGATGTGCGTATCGGCACATCGCTGTCGGGCGGACTCGATTCGAGCGCCGTCGCATCATCGGTCGCTCATGTCGCACGCAACGTTGCACACACCGATCTTGCGCGCTGCGCGACCGATTGGCAGCGCACGTTCATCGCTACCTTCCCCGGTCACGCGGTGGACGAGCGTGACTACGCGGACATTGTCGTCGCGCACACCAACGCATCGCCAACGTACTGGGCGTTTGAACCCGATCGCGCACTCGACGATCTCGCGAAGAGTGTCTGGGCGATGGACGATCTGAGTGGAGCGCCTGCGGTGCCCGTGCTCAACATCTATCGTACGATGCGTGAGCATGGTGTCGTCGTAACGCTCGATGGACATGGCGGCGATGAGCTGCTGGCCGGCTACAACTGGTATCGCCAACTGCCGGCCGAACGACTGAACGACGCGTTGTACACTGACTTTCATCAGACACATCTGCCCGCGATCCTGCGCAACTTCGATGGCTGCTCGATGGCCAACGGCGTCGAAGTGCGCTCGCCGTTTCTGGACTGCAATCTGGTGACGTACGCGTTTGCACTACCGGGTGAAACGAAGTACGACGGCACACTCAGCAAGCGCATTCTGCGTGATGCGATGGTGGGAATCATGCCCGAAGCGATTCGCACACGCACATCGAAGCTTGGATTCGAGTCACCGCTGATTGCATGGGCCAACGGATCGCTTGGGCCGATGCTGCTCGCCGCGTCGCACTCCGAAGCGTGGCACAGCGCGCCCAGACAGGCGCGCGCCGCCGAACTCGCTGCGATCGTGCAGGTTCGCACCCCGTCGCGAACGTGGAGCGCCAATGACAGCGTCGCGATGAGCCTCGCGTGGCGACTGCTTGCCTACGTGACATGGCAGGACCTCTTCCTCGGCGCGTCCACGCGGCGCATCGTCTCGGACACCGCATTTGCGATCGCGTCCTAGATGAGCGAACAGACGGTGCGACGCACGTGTGTGGTGACTGGCGCTGGCGGACTTGTCGGCCGTCACCTCGTGCCGATGCTCGCTGAGCACTGGGACGTCGTCGCGATCGCGCGCGTAGCCGGTGAAGCGCGGCCGCACGTGCAGCCTCTCATGTGCGATCTCGCGACAGTTGACTTTACGAACGGTTTGCCGACACGTGTGGATGCAGTGGTGCATCTCGCGCAGTCACGGCGCTTTCGGGACTTCCCTGATGGCGCTCAAGATGTTCTCGCCGTGAATGTCACTGCCACGGAACGACTCGCGCGTTACGCTGCCCGCGCTGGCGCATCGCACTTTGTGTATGCGTCGTCGGGTGGGGTGTATGCACCATCGACGGAGCCGTTCGCTGAAGACGCGCCGATCGCAACACCCGCACAGGCAGGATGGTATCAGGCCTCCAAGCTTGCATCTGAGGCATTGGTGCACGCCTATCGCGGTCTGTTCGTGCCCGTCGTATTGCGCCCGTTCTTCATCTATGGCGCCGGTCAGCAGCGACACATGCTGATTCCCCGTCTGTGCGATACCGTGCGTCGTGGTGACGCGGTGCAGCTCGCCGGTGACGACGGCATGCTGATCTCGCCAACGCACGCCACGGACGCGGCGCGTTGCATCATGGCGTCGCTGTCACTTTCGGAACCCGCCACAATCAACGTGTGCGGCCCGGAGGTGCTTTCGTTGCGCGCGATCTGCGAACTGCTTGGCACCCCGCTTGGTGTGGCACCGACATTCACCCGCGTTGGCGCGGCCGGCCCCGCATACGTCGCCGACGACCGTCGCATGAATGCGCTGCTCGGTCCATCGCGCGCGCACTTTGCTGAACACCTCCACACGATTCTGCCGTGAACGCCACCCGTCTCGCCGGACACAAGCCGCTGCCGCGCAATCGTCCACTCCGAATCCTGATCGGACCCAAGGAAATTGGCGGACAGATACCTGACTACGCTGCGGGCTTTCGCGCACTCGGCCATCAGGTCACCACGGTTATTCGCGAACCCAATCCGTTGTTTCGCGACCTATCCTATGATGTCGACCTGTCGAAGTATGAAGACTCTGGTCTGATCGCTCGACTCATCGACGAGCACGATGTGTTCGTCTTTCAGTATGGCGAGACGCTTGTTCCAGGCGCTGTCGATCTACCCGTGATTCGCAGTGCAGGCAAAGCCATCATCGCGATCTGCAACGGCGACGATATTCGTCACTCGTCCGCGTACCATCAGGAGTTCGGAATACCGCCCGACGTGCACGGCGAGTTCTATGTGCAAGACCCGCTGCCGCGTCCCATGCAGACGATGCGACTGATGGAACGGTTTGCGTCGCTCGTTGTGTCGGTGCCCAATCAGTCGGGACTCGCGCTGCGTCCGTACATGCACTTCGCATACGTGCTCGATCTGTCGCTGTACACGGAACGAATCACCGATCGCGAGATTCCGGTTGTCGTGCACGCGCCCTCCGATCGTGCGTGCAAGGGGACGCGTGAGATCCTCGAGTCGCTCGCTCGTCTTGCCGCACGTGGTGTCCAGTTCGAACTCAAGCTGCTCGAGAAGGTGCCCAACGCCATGGTGCGCGAGACGCTGCGCGACGCCGACGTTGCCATCGATCAGCTGTTCGTCTCGTATGGCAAATTTGCGGCAGAGGCGCTCGCGTCAGGATGTGCGACGGCGTGCATCACGTATCCCGACATCGAGCCGTTCGCGCGCGTTCGCCCGCTCCACCACATCGATCCGACCGATCTCGACGCGCAGCTCGAGCGCTTGCTCACCGATCGCGCACTCCGTCGGTCGCTCGCTGAGCGCGGACGTCCGCATGTCGAAGCGGTGCACGATCGCACGGTCGTGTGCAGGCGTCTCATCGACGCGCTGAGCGCCGCGCTCGACGGAGCGTTGCGTCATGACTACTACCCGACGTTCTTCGCCGAACGCTACACGCTCCCGCACAAGGTGGAGCTGCCGCGCCATCAGCGACTGCTCGCAAGCGAAGTCATCGCAGAACACGGCATGCCCGCAGGATCCGATGCACGCCTGCTCGCGCGCCGTGGGCTCATTGACGCACTCCAACTGAGCGGGAGCGCACCGGGCACGACATGGAGCGCGTCGTACGGGCTGATGTCTGATGGACTCGATGCCGCCGCACTGCTGGCTCGCTTCACCGCGCTCCGCCGTCCGCCGTCGCGCGGCGCCGACGGCATCGCATCTGTGCCTACGCCAGACAAGGTACTCGCTCGATACTTTGCTACCGTGAGCGTGGCCGGTTCGCTCGATGATTCGGCTGCCGTCACGACGGCCGTGAGTGACTATCTACGCCTGGGCCTTCCGTCGCTCGCGCTCCAGGCCGCGCTTCCCCTCGCGATCCAGTCGCCCGCCGCGCGCCGCGCCGCAGGGCTGCTGCTACTCGGCACCGGACAGTTCGCGGATGCTGAAGAGATGCTCGGAATGTGCCTGGCGGATGCGGCTGCTGATCCGGTCATCGCGTTCTACCACGCGGTATCGCGTGTGCTGCAAGGCAAGGTCGAAGGCACTGGGGACGCGATGCAGGCGGCAATCAAGCGCATGCCGCGTTCGCCCGCACTGATGCTCTTTGGCAGCACTCCCATTCTGCACAATCGCTACTGGGTGGAAGCGCTCCGTGAAGGTGGTGACGATGCCCGCACGCTGATGATCGAATACTACGGTGCGATCAACCGCCGCGAGGACTTCGATCACTACACGTTGGACTTTGTGCCGGAATGGACGGAGCCCCGTTGGGCGCCACTGCTCGCTCCGTACCACGCATTCCTGTTCACCGTACTCTTTGGCAAGGTACTGCACACCTCCTTCGATGGCGGCGCGCTGCAGGACAGTGCCTGTGCGCCCATCGAGCCATCGCTACTGCGGGCGGCTGGTGTGAAGACGGTCGCCATCACTTACGGTGGTGATGGGGCGATGTACTCGCGCATTCGCGATCTGTCGGTTCGGCACGCGTTTCAGTTGTCGTATCCGGACGCGGCGAGAAAGGAGCCGAGTGTGGAGGCGAAGGTGGCGCGGTGGACACGCGACGCCGATTGCATCATCGGCAACATCCATTCGCTCGATGGACATGGGCGGTGGGACATTCTGGTGGGCAACGCCGCACAGATCGATCTCAAGCGCGTCAAGCCGATCACGACATACAGCGATCGTGATGGGCGTAACGGTGCGGTTCGTGTGCTTCACACCCCCAACCATCGCGGCGTAAAGGGGAGCGAGTTTCTCCTTGCGGCAGTTCAACGTCTGCGTCAGGAGGGGCTGCAGATTGAACTCGTGCTCCTTGAGCGTGTTCAGAACAGCGAAGTGCTGGAGACGATGCGAACGGTCGATATTCTCGCCGAGCAGTTCGTGCTGCAGTTCTACGGATTGAGCGGAATCGAAGGGCTTGCGGCCGGTTTGCCGGTTATCGCAAATCTGTCGATGGATGACTATCTGCAGGTGTTACGCCGCTTCAGCTATCTCAACGAGTGCCCGATCGTCGCTGCATCGGTTGAGATGCTCACCGATGTGCTGCGTCGGCTTGTGACTGATCCGGCACTGCGCGCCAATCTGGGACGCGCTGGTCGTCAGTATGCGGAGAAGTATCACTCTTACGCGATGACTCGATATCTCTTTGGCGCGATTCACCGTTCACTCGACGGCGACAGGTCAGTTGATCTGATGAATCTGTTTCATCCGCTGCGCTCTGCATACGTGCGCGACAATCCGATCGTGCACCCGCTCGAGAACAGCCGTCTTCCGGCTGAAAGTCAGCGCACGACGAACTTGACCATCGAGTCGGCGACGAGCGCTGCAGCGTAAGCCTGGTCGCGCGTTTCCGCGCCCGTGATCACAAAGCCCGCCCGATCGGTGCCGACGCGCACAGGCGCAATGGTCTGACCCGCTGCGACCAGCACGTCGACATCAAGCACGTCGGTTCGCGCGCGCACCGCATCCAGCCCTTCGACGCGATCGACCACACCTGGTGCTGGCGTGAGAAAGTGGTAGGTCGCACCGCGCAGCGCACGCCTCTCACTCGGCGCAAGCGAATCACCGACATGGCTGCGTACAACATCGGCGAGATAGTCGCGACCGGTCACCCATTGCACGATGGGTTCCGGCGTCCCACCACCGCCGGGGCGCGCACCAAGCTCAAAGAGCACGCAACCACTCGCGGTCGTTGCCAGCTCCACGTGCGCCGCGCCGAGTGAAATTCCGATCGCCTTTACCGCACTGCGCACGGTGGCGACGGCTCGCGCATGGTCGGCGCCGGTGAGCACTGTTGGATACAGCACACTTTGATCAACCCGATACGGCAGCGGTGACTTCACCTTGTCAGCGATGACAAGCACTTCAGGCTCGCCACTGACGATCAATACTTCCGCAGAGTGTTCCATGAGCGAATCGACAAACGACTCGACCAGTGTGGCCTGGTCTGCGTAGAAGCTGGTCGAGAAGGAGATTGCACTCGCGAGTTCAGCTGGCGTACTCACAACCACAACACCGCGGCTCGCGCCCCCGATGCCATGCGCCGGTTTGAGAATGCACGGATAGCCAACCAGCTGGGCTGCGGCGGGGATCTCGTTCGCCGTCAACGCAAGTTCAACGCGCGGACAGGGTACCCCTGCCGCAATCCAGCAAGCACGCATGCTTGACTTGCGCGTCGCCCGTTCGGCGACTGCGGACGAAATACCCGGGAGCCCTAGCCGCTCGGCAACTGCTGCAGCGGTCGGCACGCCGTAATCGTTGAGCGGTACGATGCCATCAACGTGTTGCTCAGTCGCATAGCGCAGCACGCGTTCAACGTCGACGATGTCGATGACGGCGGAATCGTCTGCTATGGCAAAGCCAGGCGAATTCGGCGTTCTGTCGACAGCAACGACTTCGTAGCCGGCTCGCTTCGCCGCGGCGATACTTGCCGAATAGTAGCGTGAAGCGCCGAGTATCAGCACGCGCTTTCGGGCGAGCGATGACACGCTGGCTACACGCCTACCAGTGCAACGCGACGCGCGACAAGACGAATGTTGTCGCGGTCCGCAGCAGTGAGGACGCGCGTCTCAACCAGCAAGCCACCCCCATCGGCAATCCCAAACACCTGCGACGGTGCCTGAAGCGAGTCTAGGATAACGGTTCCGCGCGGTGCGATCACACCTCCGGCTGCAACAGCTACGCCATCCATCGTCCCGGTGCCGCGCCCCGCTTCTGCCCCATGCATTGCCTGCGCGACGAGCAGCTCGGCCTGCATCACCGCGCGCATCTCGACGCGTTGGACTGATAGTCCCGACGAGTGCGCCTGTTCGAGCACGTCAGACGGAAGTGCTCCAATCCATCCGTCGATCACATGAGATACGCCTTGCATCCACGCCGCACACTCGCTCGGCGGCAAAGGCGCGCAGCAGACAAGGATGGCCTCAGGCGTAGTCGCTGTTTGCGACACGACAACTCCGCGAAGCTCGAGTGCTGCGGCGACGCGCGTGCCGAGTACCTCAGTGCGAGCATCCCCGGAATAGAGCCGAATCGATCCGTGCTGTGAGACGGTCCCGTGCTGTGTCGTGATGGTCGAGTGCACGAGATGCGCGATGCTCCGCGACCATGCCTCGATGTCCGAGTACGTAAGCAAGACGACGCGTGCATCCACCGCAGCCCGAACGGCGTCGATGATCGGAGCACTCTGTGCTGTCTTGCTGTCCGCGTCGAGCAGAATCGTATCCACGTAGTCCTGTGCGGCCGCAGCGATCTGCGCGGCGATCGCTGGAGTGGCGGCCTCAGCAGATGCCATCACAGCCGTTGCGCCCTCGTGCAGGCTGCGGAAGACGGTCGAGCGTGACGCCTCGCGCCACGCTTGAACAATCGTGAAGACGCTGTGCTTTCCTCGACGACGAGCCAACGAGTGCGCTTCCTGCGCGACATGCTGAACCAGCGCTGTCAGCGAGCCGACAAGGTCGGGACGGACGATGGGGAGATCCGGCATCAGCCACGACGTAGCGACGCGTACGGTGGCCAGCTGTTCAGCGTGACGATTCACGAGCTCCACCGGGGCGTTGATCTTGTCTTCCTCAGAAACTGAAACAATGAGCGCACGAGGATCGACATCGTGTGCTCGCGCCGCGTCGTACACACGATCGAGAAACGACGAGTGGAATTGCGCGAACCCCGAAACGATACCGATTGAATCACGCGACTGATGCGCGCGCAGCATCGGATCGATCCGTTGCTCGGCGATCGTAAGCATCGAGATTGGATCGATGCCGAGGTCGATTCCCTGACGCTGCAACGCAAAGAGCACCATCTCCGTACAGGCATTGCCCGCTGAGCGACCCATGCCGCGCAGCGACGTGTCGATCACGGTGGCGCCGGCCTGCACGGCGCGCAGCGTATTCGCGACGGCGAGACCGAGGTTGTCATGTCCGTGAAATCCGAACGGAACCCGGATCGCTTCACGCGTCGCATCTGAGTACGCCCCAACATCGTCGGGGAGCATGCCCCCCGCTGAGTCGACAATGCAGACAAGATCTGCGCCGAAGTCGGCTGCGCGCATTGCTTCAACTGCGACGGCGCGAGGCGAGAGCGCATACGTCTTCATGAAGTTGGCCGACACCCACAGTCCACGTGCCCGTGCGCGCGCGATGAATGGCGCCGCCTCCGCAACCGACGTGACGTTGGTGCCAATGCGGATGAAATGCGCTCCTGCATCTGCCAACAGATCGACATCATCGAGCTGCGCGATACCGGGAATGCAGAACATCCCCCACTTGCCGCGCGTGACTGCGCTGGCGGCAGCGTTCGCGTACTCGAGGTCCGTGCACGCCGAGCGTGATGGCGCGAGTGTTCCAGCCCGCATCCCGATGCCGTGTCCAACCTCGATGAGCGGCACGCCGCATGCATCGAGCGCACCGGCAATCAGCGCCGTGTCCATCGCCGTGAACTGAAAGTCAACGACGTAGCTGCCGTCACGCAACGTGGTATCAAGCAGCGTCAGCATCAATCTCCCTCTGTGGACGAGATTCAACTTCGTTCACGAGTTCGTTGATCGTCAGCCAGCGTGCGCCATGATTCGCAAGTCGGGTCAGGTTTGCGCGCACCGCGTCCATCGAGAACGCATACAGCGGATGCTGGCGTCCGCCAGCGCACTCATACGGATGACAGAGAAGCACAAGTGGATCGTCTGTCGGTGCAACCGCGATTGCCGCTGCAAACACATGCGCGCGATACGCCGGATTCACATAGCGGCACACATCCGACCGCGTGTCAGTCGCAGTCGCCATCGGCACCATCGTGATCGGAACCTCCCAGAGCGCGCGC
>CAYWCJ010000199.1:0-2676 GCA_964456595.1 uncultured Gemmatimonas sp.
CGCGATGTCGCCGAGTGGCCTCCGGGCACCCTGGCAACGCTCGAGCGGCTCGGTGTGTCACATCAGTACACCGAACGGCCAGGCAAGCACGATTGGGCATACTGGCGCACGCATGCCGTGGAGAGTCTCGTCTTCCTGTTGCAGCGCACGGCGCCGTAAGCGCGCCGAGCGGTGCAGCGTTGCGCGCCCACTGGTTGCGCATGCGTCGCGAGGTAGCGGGCGGTAACGCGGCGACTGCGCGCGCATCAACAACTGTCCGCTGCGCGGCGCATGTTTGACACCGTCTCCGTATTTCGTTCACACTGTGACGAACCCGACCTGCCGCGTGTGAGCCGAGGGTAGCGTCGGCATGCGTGGCAGGTACCTTGCGAACACCATGGCCCGGTTCTTTCCGCGCGACGTGATTCACTGGGGTGAGGAGCGATTGCATCCGCTTCGCGCCTTTGCCGTGCGCACGATCGAACCAGCAGGCATCACGGGGCTCGTGCTACGCGTGTATCGCGCCTTCGTACTCGGCGACACGATGACCCTCGGCTGGGTCGCGTTCGTCTTGGGGCTCACGGTCGGCGTGCTGTTCCTCTGCGGCATGCTGACGTGGCACCTCGGCAATTATCCCGTGCGTCGGTGGCCGCTGCGTGCGCTCGCGTTTGTCATCATCGAGGTGACGGCCGAGTTGGGCATGAGCACGCTGCTGATCGGCTTTGGACGCGAGCGCTTTGGCGCACGCGTCGCGAACTGGGGCGATTGGTGGCCAATGGCGGGACAGACCATCACCGAGCGGTTTTTCGTGCTTGGCGTATTCACGCTGGTGCTGGCCGGGAGTGTGCAGCTCGTGCGGAGAATGTTGGACCAGAGGACGCTTCCCACCAGGTAAGCCGGATACGCTTGACCACCAAGTCTCCGGCTTCCGGTTCGGGCTTCCGGTCTCGAGTTGACCCACAACCGGAAGCCCGAACCCGCAGCGCGACACTTGGAAGTTCAAACTCAAGGCGATTGTTGTCTCCCGCCGTTCGGTGTGTTCAGTTTTTCTGACCCCGAGCGCCACACTCATCCCCCGTGCCGAGTGCCTTCCCGCATGCGCGCGATTCTTCTGCTCCTCGCTCTTCCGTCGGCGGCGGCGTTCGCGCAGCCCGTCGTTACTCCTGCCACTCCGGGCACCCGTACCTCGGGCTCTCCGGCGGCCGACACGCTCCGGCCGTTCGGCACGTTGCGCGATCAGGCGTTCCGTCAGCAGAAATGGCTCGAGCTGCGCATGGAACGCACGCTTCCGGCGTTGATGCGTCGCGAGGGCGTGGACATGTGGGTGGTTCCGATGCGCGAGTACGCCGAAGATCCGCTCTTCACCGCGATCACGTCGCCGACCACATTTGCCGCCCGCCGTCGCACGATCTACGTCTTCTTCGATCGGGGTGAGAAAGACGGCATCGAACGCATCGCGTTGGGTGGCACGTCGCAGGGCAATGTGTTCAAAGCCATTCGCAGCGAGAAAGCGGTCGCGGCGCCGGCCGCTGGCAGCAACAGCACGGCGCGCACCGCGGAGCTCTGGGGCGATCAGCAGTGGGAAGTGCTCAAGCAGGTGATCGAACAGCGCAACCCGAAAAAGATTGCCGTCAACACCTCGCGCACCTTTGCCTTCGCCGACGGACTGAGTTCGGGTGAGCGCGAGGGCATGCTGCAGGCACTCGGCGCCCAGTGGACATCGAAAATCGTGAACGCGGAAGCGCTCGCGGTCGACATGATCGCCTCTCGTCAGCCGGAGGAAGAGGCGGCGTTTACCGAGCTCAATCGCGTGGCGTGGCAGATCATCGAAGAAGCATTTTCCAATCGCGTCATCACACCTGGCGTGACGAAGGTGGACGACGTGGTGTGGTGGATGCGTCAGCGTCTCGCCGATCTCGGACTCACGACCTGGTTCCAGCCGAGCGTCGAGATTCAGCGTCAGTCGGGTGTGGGCGACCTGGTTGGCGTGAATCCCACCATCGCGCCGGGCGACGTGCTGCACTGCGACTTTGGTGTGACGGCGATGGGGCTCAACACCGACACGCAGCACATGGGCTACGTGCTCAAGCCGGGCGAGACCGATGTGCCGGCGGGGATCAGGAAGGCGTTGCAGGCGTCCAATCGCATGCAGGACATCTCGACGGAGGAACTCAAGCCCGGTCGCACCGGCAATCAGATCCTCAGGACGTCGCTCGATCGCATGAAGGCCGAGAAGATCAACGGTACGATCTACTCGCACCCCATCGGGTTGCATGGACACGGCGCCGGCGCACTGATTGGCTTGTGGGACTATCAGGACGGCGTGCCCGGGCGCGGCGATCACAAGGTGATTCCGGGCATGTGGTACTCGATCGAGCTGCAGGCGATGACGCCCGTGCCGGAATGGGGAAACCAGCCCGTGCGGTCGGCGCAGGAGGAGGACGTGATCATCGACGCGGCGGGCAAGGTACGATGGGGGTTCAAGCGGCAGACGGAGTTTCACCTGGTGCGGACGACGCTCAAGTAGGAGTGACGGTCGGCCGATCGACGCAGGGATCGCGAACTACCAAGTGTCGGGCTTCGAGTTCGGGTTCTGGGCTTCGAGATTCATGCAACCGCCTCAGAGCCCAAAACCCGAACCCACAGCCCCGCACTTGATGTTCAAGGGGCTGGCCAAGCGCTCTAGTGCCTATATTC
>CAYWCJ010000199.1:2686-8837 GCA_964456595.1 uncultured Gemmatimonas sp.
CCTATATTCCGTCCATGATCCGCAAGAACAAGCAACTGCTCGTCGTCGGCGACCGCGTCCTCGTCAAACTCGAGGACGGCGAGCAGCGCACCAAGGTTGGGCTCTACCTGCCTTCGACGGCAGTGGACAGTCAGGCGGTGCAGGGTGGCGAGATCGTCTCCACCGGCCCGGGCCTGGCGCTCCCCGACCTGAGCAGCGATCACGGCGAAGACCCGTGGAAGGAGAACGAGCACGAGCCCGGTGCGCGCTATGTGCCGATGCAGGCGCGTGTTGGCGACTACGCGCTGTTTTTCCGCAAGGCGTCCGTCGAGATCACATTCGAGAACGAGCAGTTTCTGGTGGTTCCGCAGTCGGCCATTCTCGCGCTGGTGCGCGACAAGGACCGGTAGTCGTACCCGCACCGCAGTCGAGCAGGCCATCCGCACGATATCGCTTTTCAGCTGAGGAATGCAACATGATGTATCCCGAACAGATCGTGCAGCCGATGCGCCAGGAACTCACGCGCCTCGGCATCGAAGAACTCCGCTCCGCCGCCGAAGTTGACGCGAAGCTGCACGACATGAAGGGCACCGCGCTCGTCATCGTGAACTCGGTGTGTGGCTGCGCCGCCCGCAACGCGCGCCCGGCCATCGCCGCGGCGATGGCGCACGCCACCAAGCCCGATATCTCCACTACCGTCTTCGCCGGACAGGATCACGAGGCGACCGAACGCGCGCGTCAGTACTTCACGGGCTATGCGCCAAGCTCGCCGAGCATCGCCTTGATGAAGGACGGCGACGTGGTGTTCATGCTGGAGCGCTATCGCATCGAAGGGCGTTCGGCACAGGAAATCGCGGCGGATCTCGTACAGGCATTCGACACGCATTGCACATCGTCGAGCGCGACGGCGACGGCGACGGCCTGAGTCGCGGCAGACTCCGACCATGGTCAGCTGCTGATCTCACTCTGATCTCACACTGATCTCATGCTCGACGGAGCGGACGTAGCGGCCAGCGCGTTGTCGCGTGCGGTCGCCGGTCAGTACCGGCTCGAGCGTGAGATCGGCCGTGGTGGCATGGGGGTGGTGTACCTCGCCACCGACGAACATCTGCAGCGTCAGGTCGCCGTGAAGACGCTGCCGCCGCACCTCGCCGCCGATGCGTTGGTGCGTGACCGGTTCCTTCGCGAAGCGCGCACCGCCGGTGCGCTGTCGCACCAGAACATCGTTCCGATCTACACTGCCGCCGAACGTGATGGCGTCGTGTACTTCGTCATGCGCTACATCGCCGGCGAATCACTTGCCGAACGACTGAGCAGCGTCGGCAGGCTGCCGCCAAGCGATGTCATCGCAATCCTGCGCCAACTCGCATCGGCGCTTTCGTACGCACACACGCGCGGTGTCGTGCATCGCGACATCAAAGCGGAGAACGTACTGCTCGATGCCGAAAGCGGTCGCGCGATGCTCACCGACTTCGGGATCGCGCGACTGGCCGAAACGAAGCCGCTGACGGCAACGGGCACCGTGCTGGGCACCGTACAGTACATGAGCCCCGAGCAGGTGACCGGCGATGCACTCGACGGACGGAGCGATCTCTACGCGCTCGGGGTGCTCGCATTTCTCATGTTGTGCGGACGCTTTCCGTTCGAGCGCAACAGTCCGTCTGCGGTGCTGGTCGCGCACGTGAACTCCGCGCCTCCGAAAATGTGCGATGCGGCAACGCACGTGGCGCCGGAGCTTGGCGCCATCATCGACCGGCTGCTCGCCAAGTCGCGCGAGAGTCGCTTTGCCACCGGCGACGAACTGCGTCAGGCGCTCGACGCATTGCCGGCGTCGGCCAGCGCGGCGGCGAATGTGCTGGCGCTACGCACCAGTGATTCTGCCCCGCTGGCAATGTTGGCCCGCCAGGTGGGCGACGAGAAGGGCACAGGGAAGAGCGCAGGGAAGGGCGAAGCGCACAGCAACGCGCCGTACGATCCGCGCGCGGTGCTCTCGTCTACCGAAGCGCAGGAAGTGTGGGCGCGTGCGGCGGCGTTGCAGGCGAACACCGGATTGCATGTGCCTCCGCCGGAGTTCACGCCGCGTGTGCCCCATACCGAACTGCTGACACGTGGCTACGACGCGCAGGTCGTGCGTGATGCCGCGATCGACGCCGGAATCGACGGCAAGTATGTCGAGCGTGCACTGATGGAGCGCGCGATGAGCGAACGCCCATCGTCCGAATCCTCCTTCGCACCGGTCGCGCTCACGCGCGGCGAGAGCATGCAGAAGCGCCCCAACTTTTTTCTCGGTTCGCCCTCCAAACTCGAGTTCACTGCATCGTTTGACGGTGAAATGGATGACGATGCGTTCGAGGAGGTCGCCGACGAAGTGCGCAAGGCGCTCGGCGAGATGACGACCGTCAGTTCCGTTGGGCGCACGCTGACCGTGAACACCGGAATGCCATCGGCGCGACAGGGTGGCATGCCGCGCTTCGTGCAGGTGTTTCTTTCGTCGCGCAATGGGCGAACGCAGGTGCGCGTCTTCGAAGATCTCTCGCAGTTCGCCGGTGGACTCTTTGGCGGACTCGGAGCCGGTGGCGGCATCGGCGGCGGTGCCATGGTGGGCGCGATCACGAGCAGAGTCACGCACGACCCGATCGCGATACTCGGCACGGTCGTCAGCGTGGTGGGGCTCTCGATGGTGCTCGCGCGACTGATCTTCAGGCGATCATCGCGCAAGAAGGAGAAGGAGTTGCAGGAGTTGATGCAGCGGGTGATCTCGCGGGCGCGTGAATCGATGGAGCAGAAGAAACTGCGTTGAGCTGCGGTCAGCTTCCGCGTCCGATCGCGGTGTCGACGCAACACGCGTGTCGTCCCTGCGCAGCAGTCTGTCCCGGCCAGCGACCACGCGGCGACTCCATCCATGTACTGGTGCTGCATCGTTCTCATTGCTGAGAATGCGATACGGGGCGATTTCGTGATCCATGTCACCAGATGGGAACGCAAAATGCTTGCAATGGCATCCGGATGTCCCAGCTCCCCTCTTCGAGAACTGCCATGACGCGTCTCAGCACCCTCCTCGCGGCGGCCGTCGTCGGCCTGACGATCGCGACCGCACCGACTTCGGCCTCTGCCCAAGTTGCCAATTCGTTCATCACCTTCGCCGGACTCGACTGGGTGTGGGCCAGCCCGTGCCCGACGCCCACCGTCGCAATCTCAGGCTGCCAGTTTGCCAATCAGGCCGACCTCTCGCTCGGTTGGCGCGTCGCCTCGCCCATCGAATGGGCCGCCCGCCCGGCGCAGTCTGACTTCCTCGATGTCGGCGGCAACCATTCTGGCGGTGGCGGCCAGATGCGTTGCGGGTCGTACTACTTCAACACGCAGTACTCGCACTGCGACTACTCCGATCCGGAAATGTCGGGCGTCGGCAACGGCAGCACCGAGTGGCATGCCGAGACGTGGCTGGTGCGCGACAATCAGTCAGTAGTGCCGGAGCCGAGCACCTACGCGCTGATGGCGGCTGGTCTCGCTGGCATCTTCGGCCTCGCGCGTCGGCGTCGCGCGTAAGTCAGGCTGGCGCAGGTCGGTTCCGCTTCTCGAGCTCCACAGCGAACGCGCGGAACCAATTCTGCTCCGAACTCGAACGCAAGGCTCCACACTGGGCAGTTGCGTCAAGCTGATGTAAACGACGAGAGGCGGCGAGGGTTCATTCCTCGCCGCCTCTCGTCGCTTACTTCTGCCCGACCCACCTGAAGACTTCCCGGATCGACGGTCGCTTCCCGTACATCAGCAGTCCCACGCGGTAGATCCGGCTCGCCAGCCACACGCTGCCCACCGCGCCGAGTGACACGGACAGCAGCGCGATCGCCACTTCGCTTGGCGGAACGGGCGCCACGGTCATTCGCAGTGGCATGACGATTGGCGCGCTGAACGGCAGCATCGAGAGCACCCGTGACAACATGCTGTCCGGCTGCGTGAGAATGTTCTGCAGGAACATGATGCTCGTGATGAGCAGCAACACCACCGGCATTTGCGCCTGTTGCGCTTCCTGTTCGCTGTTGACCGTGGCGCCCACCGCAGCGAACAGTCCCGCGTACAGCATGAAGCCCAAGACGAAGAAGGCGAACACGATCAGCCCAAGGCCGAGCGAGATGTCGGGCAACCCCATGGGGACTTGGGCCGCGCCGAAGAACTTGAGAATGGGCTGACGTGCCTGATACATCACGAAGCTCATCCCGAGCCACAGCCCGAGTTGGGTCAGTCCGACGCCGCCAACGCCGATGACCTTGCCCGCAAGCAGTCGCGAGGCCGGGACGCTCGAGATAACGACTTCGGCGACACGCGACTGTTTCTCCTCGAGCACTCCGCGCAGCACGTTCAGTCCGTAGATGAAGATCGTGGTGTAGAGCACGAACGCGACCGCGATGCCGACGATGAAGCTGAGCGTACCCGAACCCCCGCGCCCCGCTTTCGTCAGTCGCTCCGTGGCCACGTTCACACTCGTGCTCAGCACCGTGCGCGCAACGTCCGGATCGATGCCGTTTTTTTCGAGTGCCATCGCCATCACTTCGCGCTGCACGGCACGCTCGATGCGCTGCATGTCGAAGATCGCGGTGGTGTTGCTGCCGGAATAGCGGGCCTTGCTTCCAGCGACGGTGAGCGAGTCGAGCACCAGATAGCCCTTGAGCTCTTCCGACATCACGCGTCGCGTCGCCAGCGATTCGGCCGGCGCCACCGCGTCTGCCGCCACCACACTCACCGGAGGTGACTTGGCGCCGCCATCGATACCGCCCGCCAGTCGCGAGGCGACCCGCTCGCCGAGTCCGACGCCGGTGGCATCAACGATCAGGATGTTCGTGCCGCCGGCCGATGCCTTGTCGCGCGACGAGATCAACGCGGGGAGAATCATCAGTGCGCCAAAGAACACCGGTCCGAGTACCGTGGCGACGACGAACCACTTCGTACGCACACGTTCGAGATACTCGCGACGAATGACTGCAAAAAGCTTACCCATGTCCGCTCATCCCCGTTTCGACATTGGTGGCCCCGACTTTCTCGAGGAAGATGCGGTGGAGCGACGGTCGCACGATTTCGAAGCGTTCGATCTGCGCGCCCGCGCCAACCAGTGCGGTGAGCAGCTGTGGTGCCTTCGCATTCGGCGCGAGTTCGACTTCGAGATAGCGATTCGATTCGTCTGTACGCGCGACCAGCGATCGATCAGCGAGTACCTGCTGCACGGCGCTCGAGGGCGCACCATCGAGTCCGATGGCCACCATGCGCGCGCCGTGTGACTCGCGCACCTCGGCCACGCCACCATCCAGCACCTTCTCACCACGCGCGATGATGCAGACCGAATCGCACATGCGTTCGGCATTGTCCATGATGTGCGTGGAGAAGATCAGCGTGCGACCCTGCTTCTTGAGGTCGACGATCGTGTCCTTGAGCGCCTGCGCGTTGATCGGGTCGAGTCCACTGAAGGGCTCATCAAGAATGACAAGCTCGGGTTCGTGCAGCAGGGCGCCGATGAACTGCACCTTCTGCTGCATGCCGCGCGACAGTTCGTCCACCTTGGCGTCACCCCAATCCTCGCCTCCGCTCTTGAGCTGCATGCGCTCGAGCCACATCTCCACGCGCTTGTCGAGTATCGCGCCGCTCATGCCTTTCAGCTCACCGAGGAATCGCAGCACCCGTCGCACCTTCATCTTGCGATACAGTCCGCGCTCCTCGGGCAGGTAGCCGATCCGATCCACCAGCGACGGATCGGAGTGCGGCACGCCGAGCACCTGAATGGTGCCTTCGTCGGGGGCGATGATATTGAGCAGCATGCGGATCGTGGTCGTCTTGCCGGCACCGTTCGGTCCGAGCAGGCCGTACACGGCGCCCCTGGGCACGACGAGCGACAACGATTTGACGGCGACGTGATGCTCGTAGCGCTTGACGATGCGCTGAATGTCAATTGCGGGGGTAGGCATCAGCGAAAGATGAGGGACGGAATCTCAACTACCCAGTGGCCAGCTGTGAGTTTGAGTCAAGAGTCGGAAAGTACGGCGACTTCGCGTTGCGGGAGCGTCAGTCCAGCGCCTGGCCACCACATCGCGACGATGCCTGACTTGCGGACTCCCGCTCACTTTTTCCTGAGCGCCCGCGCCGCCATCACGCTGCCGGGGGTGCGCGAGGCCCACGTCGAGATCGT
>CAYWCJ010000200.1:0-4714 GCA_964456595.1 uncultured Gemmatimonas sp.
ATCCGCGGCCGCCTGCGCCGGATTGGCTCCCTCCACGCGGGCCGACGCCGCCCGCTGTTGGGCGAGCAGCACGCGTCCACTGACGGCCGGCGGCGCCAGCATCACCAGCGCCCGGATCCACGACGCGCGCGTAGCCACCATCGGCGCCAGGTAGCCACCCTCACCGTGGCTGAGCAGTGCCACCCGCGTGCTGTCCACATCGGGCCAGCCGCGCAGCCACGTCGCGGCCATCAGGACATCGTTCGCCAGATCGCCCAGCGTGGCCTGCAATACGTTGCCGCTCGAACCACCGACACCACGATCATCGAGACGGAGCACCGCCCATCCCGCGCGAGTGAGTTTGTCGGCCAGCACAAGAAACGGACGATGCCCCGCCACGGACGCGTTGCGATCCTTCGCGCCGGACCCACCGATCAGCACGATGGCCGGAAATGGTCCCGTGCCGGTGGGCATCGTGAGCGTACCGGCCAATCGCGCGCCGCGCGTCGAGTCGCCGATCGTCACCGCGATGGTGTCGTACGGCAATGGCGCGACGGGCTCCTGCGGTCGACGCGCCGCAAACTGCACGTCGCCGCGTTTCAGCGTGATGGTGTCAAACCGATCGTCCTGGGCGAAGAGCGCACTCGCCGGCGCGGCGCCGACGGGGCGCGACAGCGTGATCGCGAGCCCGAGGTACGACAGGTCGATCCGCGCCGTGTTGAAGGTGCCGACGCCGCTGGTGAGCGGGAGATTGCGCGGCGACTGGTCCGGGCTATCGAGCGTGCCCGTGAGCACGCCGCACGGCCCGCGCATCAGTCGAACCCCCAGTCGCACCGGCACACCGTCGTTCGAGAGCACACCATTCCATTCGCCAATCGACCAGTGCTGCTCGTCCACGGGCCTTGCCGGCCGCAGGACGAGTCGCAGCGAATCGCGCCCGGTGAACAGCCATCCGGAGCGCTCGAGGGGCGGCAGATCATCGTCATCTCGACCGGGCACCGTCCTCACGGGCGAGAGCGCCATTCGCATCGCGCCACCATCGTTGACCGACACCGCCGACAACGCATCCATACCGGCGCCACGCCGTTGCATCACCACCAGCTGCGGTTGGCGCGCGAAAAGCGTGACGAGTACGCGACTCGAATCCCGCTCCTCGAGCACCACGCGACGCTTCAACGCGCCGTCGCCCATCGTGCCATCCCAACACGCGCTCTGCAGCAGCAGTGCCATCGCAGGAACAGAAATCACTCGACGTCCTCTTGCTCCGGAAACTGAACAGACATCACGAATCGCAAAGCTAGCGCTCGAGGCAATCAGCGGTGAGTTGGACCAGGGCAGGCGGAAACCGATCGCCGCGCGGGGCGTACGAGTGAGCACCCACCGACCCGCGCTTGCGTTCCAATGCGCGTTTTGCAGCCAGTCCCGATGGAGTTTCGATGGAAGCGTTCTTCGACCGTTTGCATGCCTCCGCGCGACAGCTCGGCCCCTTGTACCGGCTCGCCATCATCTCCCGACTGCTGCTCGCGCTTGGATTCCTGCCGACCGGCCTGGTGAAGCTGCTCGGTCATCGCTTTACCTCGATCAGTACCGACCACTCAGTTGGCGCGTTCTTCGAGGCGATGTACCAGACGGGATACTATTGGAATTTTCTGGGCGCAGGCCAGGTCACGGCCGCGATCCTGCTCCTTCTTCCGCGCACCAGCACACTCGGCGCCGTGTTGTTCTTTCCGATCATCCTCAACATCACGGTGCTCACCTGGTCCATTCAGTTCAAGGGTACGATCTACATCACCGCGCTGATGTTGCTCGCGAACACTTTCCTGCTCTGCTGGGACTACGATCGCCTGCGCGCCATCCTGTTTGAGTCGACCGCGCGCCATGCACGGCCATCGACCGCGAAGCTGCCGCCCATCGAACGGCTCGGATACGCGCTGGGAGCAATCGGCGGCATGGTCGGCCTCCTCGGCACGCGCGGCTTCGTACCGATGAACGTCGCCCTGAGCATGCTGGGCGTCTGCGCACTGGCGACGTTGCTCGTGTTGGCCGGATGGGTGCAGGCGATTCGCGCTACGGCACGGGGCGCGGCGTGATCGTCTTGATCTCGTATTCCCTGGGCGGCTCGGCGCCCATGAGATGCTTCACGAAGTAGTCCCACCGACGACGCATCATGTAGTTGGACATGGTGCCGAAGCCGTGCGCCTGATTGGGAAGCATCAGCAGGTCGAAGTCCTTGTTCGCCTTGATCAGGGCATCGGCCACCAGCAGCGTGTTGTACGGCGGCACGTTGTTGTCCATGGTGCCATGGGCCAACAGCAGCCGTCCCTTGAGATTCTTGGCGAAGGTCTGATTGGCTTCGATATCGTAGTTGTCGGTGCCATCGGGAAGCTTTTCGAGCAGCCCTTGGTAGCGCTCACCCCAATCGTCTTCGTACACGCGCTGGTCGTGATTTCCCGACTCCGCGATGCCCACCTTGAAGAAATCAGGGAAGCGGAACATCGCGTCGGCCGTGATGAAGCCACCGCCCGAGTGCCCCCACATCGCTGCCTTGTCGATGTCGATGCCCGGATACTCCTTTGCGAGGTTCTTCATCGCCGCGACCTGATCCGGAATCGTGTTATCGCGACCCATGCGCCCATAGTACGCATCGTGAAACGACTTCGAGCGACCAGGTGTGCCACGTCCGTCTATCGACACGACGATGAACCCCAGCTCGGCCAGTGCCTGCTTGTCGCCGCGCGCCGCCGTGAACTGCCGTGAACCCACGCTGCCGCTTTGCGGACCCGGATACGCGTTGTTGATGATCGGATATTTCTTGGACGGATCGAAGTTCGTCGGACGGAACATCATGCCATACAAGTCGGTGCCGCCGTCGTCGGCCTTCACCTTGATCGGAATCGGCGGCTTCCATCCGGTGGCGAGCAAGCGCGCGATGTCCGCCTTCTCGAGTGGCATGAGCAGCTTGCCGTTGCCCTCGCGCAGCACGACCACCGGCGCTACATCGGGCGACGAGTAGCTGTCCACGAGATACCTGCCGCTCGGACTGAGCTGCATCGTGTGATCGCCCACCTCGGGAGTGAGCGAGAGCGGTGCCTTGCCGTCGAGACCGATGCGATAGAAGTGCGCGAAGTACGGGTCCTGCCCTTTCTCGCGTCCGTTCGCCGCAAACCAGAGCGTGCGTGTCTTCTCGTCGATGCGCGCGATCTGCGTAACCGGTCCGTCGCCGCTCGTGATCCTCTGCTTGAGCGTGCCCGACGTGAGGTCGTAGAGATAGAGCTGACCCCAATCGTCGCGCTGCGAATACCACACGATCTCCTTCGACGACCAGAGCACACGCCATCCGGTGCGCGATTCGAAATGCGTCGGCACCGTTTCATCGAACAGCGTCTTCACGGCTCCCGTTGTGGCGTCGGCCGCGCGAAGCACCGTTCGCTTGTGATCGCGCGACGTGGAGGCGAACACCAGCGTGCTGCCGTCCGGGCTCCAGTTGTAGTCGGCCATCGTGATGTTGTCGCCGATGGTGCCACGATGGAAATCGGGGGGCGTCTGCAGCCGCGTGACACTCCCGGCGTCCACATCGATGATGACGCGCGAGAGCATCGCCACGACACTGTCACCCGGCAGCGGATACTTCCACGAGCGCAGCACGGGATGACCCGCCTTCGTCTCGACGAGAAACATGTCGCCGACCTGGCGCTCGTCCTGCTGCGACGTCGCGATCTTCTTCGAGTCGGGAGACCAGAGCAACATCGGACGATCACTGCTCGCCCAGCCGGCATTGTCGGTCGCGTAGCCAAAGTTAGCCACGCCATCGGTGGTGAGCTGCTTCTCTGTGCCGCTCGCGACATCGCGCGCCCAGAGATTCCAGTCGCGAATGAAGGCCGCGCGCTTGCCGTCCGGAGAGACCACCGTGTTTCCCGCGCCACCTCGGCCACCGGCGCCGCCCGCGCGACCGCCCTGGCCACCCGTCGGCGCGTCTGCCGCGGACGCCGGTACTCCCGGACAATTGCTGCGCGTTGCGTCGCACACCACACGCAGCTTCTTCACCGGATCGACGAGCACCACCTGCACACCGACGTCGGTGGTGTTGCGATACCAGAAGCGTTCGTCCGGCAACCAGTTGGCCTGCACCACACCGCCCACCACCAGTCCGGTGAGACTCGGCGCCAGCTTTGCGGCCGCGCGGTCGTAGTCGGCCGTGGTGATGCGCGGTGCCGGTTGCGCCTGCGCGGTGGCCGGTGCGATGGCCAAGAACACGAACGGCGCCTCAAGCGCAACGACAGTGGCCAGCAGAAGCTTGGAGCGCGTCATGAGAGTCCCGTGAGGTGGGCCAACGTTGATGTGCATACGGTAGCCGAAACTCCGGCGTCCCGCACGCCTGGTGGGCCCAGACGTAAACGAATCTCCACTCACGTCATGATGCGCTCCCCCTCGGTCACTCCGTGCGAATCGTGCACCCACCGCCATGCGAATACCGATTTCGCGGGTGCGCAGCGAGACCGGGTACGCCATCACCCCGTGCATCCCGACCGACGCCAGCAGCAGCCCAATGAGTCCGACCACCGACATCCCCGAGGTCCACGACTGATCCTGCACGAAGTACATGTATGCGGTCGGATCTTCGCCGAGTCGTTTGTACTTGCCGGTGGAGACCACCCCCACAACCGTGAAATCGCGTGGCGTCAGGCATGGCGGGCGGGGTGCGGGGGCGAAAACCCGTGTTGAAGCGGTCGCGAGG
>CAYWCJ010000200.1:4814-8706 GCA_964456595.1 uncultured Gemmatimonas sp.
ACTCAGCGCACGCGCTGCGCGACTCGCACGAGGAAGAGCGAGCTCACGTGCAGCTCGACGGGCTCCGGCGTTTCGCGGATAGCAAGCCACCAGTCGAGACCAGGCACATAGAGCACGTCGGGTGCGACCGGAAACACGTCGCACTCGAGTCACGGGCCAATTCCGCGCGACGCCACATCGGCAACGCACTGTTGCTCACAAAGACGGCGCTTTCGCCGCGCGCGCGGTCCCAGTAGACAAAGCTGAAGAACGCGTTGAGATCGCCTGTGTAGTAGCATCGATCGCCCGTTGCATCGCAGTACCAGTTCAATTCGGTCAATGCGGTGCGCTCCGCAGCCACCACGACACGTGACGCGCCTGCCGCCAACACCTCAGCCGGCATGGCCCTGCCGCCCGCGTGCGCATTCGCCCATCGACTGACGTCGCGCGCGGAGAAGTAGATGTTGGATCCGCCGCGAAAGGCCTCCATGTCGAAGACCTCGACCGGAATCCAACTTGTGTCACGCCAGCGATAGCCGCGCGTGCGGGTGCCACGCCAGTCGGCAAGACGCGCAGGACGCACGAAGCTGGACGACATCTCGAGCGGCGTGAAGAACCGTCGCTGCAGGAACTGCTCGTAGCGCTGCCCCGTGACACGCTCGATGAGCAGCGCGGCGACATCGTACCCGAGGCTCGAGTACTCGAAACGCGTGCCCGGCGCAAACGATGGTGCGGGGGCGTGACGTGCAAGCACGCGGAGCATCGCCTCGATCGTGCGGGCCTGCGTGTCGGTGAAGTGCGCGTCGAAGAAGGCGTAGTCGTCAGGCAGGCCGTCGGCGTGCCCGATCAGTTGCCGCACGGTCGTTGCCGCATGCGGATACTCGGCGACGTAACGCCGCACGCGCGCAGCGGGATCGATCTTCCCCTCGGACACCAGCCACCAGACACCGGCCGCCGTGAACGTCCTGGCGAGCGAGGCACCGTCGGATGGTGTGTCCGGCGTGAACGCCGCCGCCGAATCCCGATTGGCGATACCGAAGCCACGCGCGTACAGCGTGGAATCGTGCCGCGCGAGAACGACGGCGCCACTGAACTCGTGCGATGCGACCAGCGGCGCCATCAGCGAGTCGAGGCGTGCATTGAGCGGTAGCTGCGCTACGGTATCGGCGCTCGCGGACTGGTATGGGCGCGCGTCTGCGCCACACGCGCACGACAGCAGCAGCACAGCCGAGCGGAACTGCTGCGCACGGGCACGGATCTACTTCCCCCGCAGCCTCGCCACCGTCCCGTCCACGCCGTTCGGCATCTGTACGTCGGCCAGCTGATCGTCGTCACGCGCTTCACGCTTGAGACGCGCGAGCTCCGTCTTGAGCGTCACGGTGAGCGCTGCCATCCCCGGCTGCCCGTAGAGGTTGTGCAGCTCGTGCGGGTCCTGTGTGAGGTCGAACAGCTCCCACTGATCCTTCTTCCAGTAGTGAATCAGCTTGTGCGTGCGCGTTCGAACGCCGTAATGAACGCGCGTGTTATGGTCGCCCGGATCGTGGTAGTAGCGGTAGTACATCGACGTGCGCCAATCGATCGGCGTGCGCCGCTTGAGCAGTGGCAACAGGCTGCGCCCCTGCATCTCCGGTGATGCGGGAAGTCCGGCCAGATCGAGGAATGTCGGCGCGAAGTCGATGTTCAGTCCGATCGCATCGCTCTTGGTGTTGGGAGTGATACCGGCGGGCCAGCGGACTACAAATGGCATGCGGATCGACTCTTCGTACATGAAGCGTTTGTCGAACATGCCGTGATCGCCAAGGAAGAATCCCTGGTCGCTGGTGTAGATGACCACCGTGTTGCGTTTGAGCCCCGTCGAATCGAGCAGCGCGAGGATGCGCCCGATGTTGTCATCCACCGACTGCACAGTGGCGAGATAGTCCTTCATGTAGCGCTGATACTTCCAGCGCACCAATGGTACGCCAGTCAGCGTCACCATCTGCCCTTCCACGGTGGTGGTGACCGTGTCCGGCTTGCGCGTGCGCCACTGCGCGAGCGCCTGCGCGGTGAGGCCGGGCGGTGGCGTGAGTTTCAGATCGCGATTGGTGAGATCGGCGGCGACACGCTGTTCGTTCTCGTGCAGCGCGTCGGTGCGTGTGGCGTAGTTGTCCCACAGCGTAAACGGTTCGGCGATGCGCTGATCGGCGAAGTGCACGGCGTGCTTCTCGTCAGGCTCCCATGGCCGGTGCGGTGCCTTGTGGTGCACCATCAGAAAGAACGGCTTGTCACGCGGCCGCGTCTTGATGAAATCGAGCGCGAGATCGGTGATCACGTCGGTGGCGTATCGACCGGCATACGTCTTCTCACTGCTCGCCGTGTAGAAGATCGGATCGAAGTACACGCCCTGCCCCGGTAGGATCTCCCACCTGTCGAACCCCACCGGATCGCTGCCCAGATGCCACTTTCCCACCATCCCGGTGAAGTAGCCACCCTGCTGCATCAGTCGTGCGACGGTGTTGCGCGAACTGTCGAAGCGATTGAAGACGGTGACACCATTGATGTGCGAGTACTGACCTGTGAGAATCGAGGCGCGACTCGGCGTGCAAATCGAGTTCGTAGCGAACACGCTCGTGAAGAGCGCACCTTCGAGCGCAATGCGATCGATGTTCGGCGTTTTGTTGACGCGCGAACCGTACGCGCCAATGGCGTGCGCGGCGTGATCGTCCGTCATGATGTAGATGATGTTCGGCCGGCGCACGCGCGCGGTTTGCGCGATCGCATCAAGTGGAACGCCGACCAGTGCAAGTAACAGCGCGGCCACGGATCGAGTCATGAATCGGGCTCCGAATCGGGATTGCGGCGTGTATGGCGAAGAGACTGACGCTGGCGCAACACTTCGTAGACGGCGATCGCGACACTCGACGAGAGATTGAGCGAGCGCACCCGCGGCGAGAGCATCGGCATCGCAACGAAACGGTCGCCGTAGCGCTCGTGCAACACCGCCGGTAAGCCGCCCGTCTCCCGTCCGAAAATCAACACCACATCGGCGGTCGCGGCGAGGGGCGCATCCCAGAGCAACTGCGTCGCCTTCGTGGAGAAGAAGTACGGTTCGCCGAGTGAGGGCAACGCGCGCTCGAACGTCTCCCAGTCCTTCCACACGCGCACGTCAACATGCTCCCAGTAGTCGAGCCCTGCACGCTTCACTTCGCGTTCGTCGAGCGAGAAACCGAGCGGTTCTATGAGATGCAGCGTTGCACCCGCTGCGAGACAGGTCCGTCCGGCGTTTCCGGTGTTCCAGTGGATCTCCGGGTGTACGAGCACGACGTGGGTGCCCACGGGCTACGCTCGCTCGCGCATGTCGGTTCTGCGGGTAACGTCAATGTCCATCATGCAACTCGTCGAAAGTGAAAATCCTCACTTCCGCTTCCTCTCCGCCAAGCGCGCGATAGAACTCGAGTGCGTGGTCATCCTCGACGTCAGCGGGCACGAACGCAACGTGGATGCCGCTTACGGACGCATCACCTTCGATCGCTGCCATCGCCCAGAATCCGGGGCGCGCGAGCAGTGTGCCGACGTACGCATCGCTGAGCGGCGCTCGCTCTTCCTCGAACACTGCGGTGAGGAGGTGAAACGTGCGTCGTGCGAGCGCTGTGTCGTGTTCCGAAAGCCGCTGGATTCGCACGGAATCATTCACCGCACTCACTCCTGTCGTTTTTTGCCTGCCAGCCAGTTGGTGAGCCGTGCACCCGCAACCGAGTCCCGCGCACTGCTCGAGTCGATCCACTCGCGATACTGCGGCAGCGTCTTGAGATACGTCAAGTACCGCGGATAGCCGGCGGGATCTTTGCCATCGAGAACCTCCACGGCGGTCTTGACGGTCGCGTCGGCAAAGGCGTTCCAGATGCGCTTCCCAAACGCGGCGGTGGCCAGATGC
>CAYWCJ010000201.1:0-8665 GCA_964456595.1 uncultured Gemmatimonas sp.
CATCGTTCGCGAGCGAGGATCTGTCGACGGAAAGTGAGGCCAAGCGGCCGATGGTTCAGGTGGGCGATCCGTTCACCGAGAAGTTGCTGCTCGAAGCGTCACTCGAACTCATTCGCAGCGGCAGTATCGTCGCCATTCAGGACATGGGCGCGGCCGGCCTCACGTCGTCATCGGCGGAGATGGCCGAGCGCGGTGATGTCGGCGTGACGATCGACGTCACGAAGGTACCGGTGCGCGAGACGGGAATGACGCCGTACGAGATTCTGCTGTCGGAGTCACAGGAGCGGATGCTCGTCGTCGCGAAGCTGGGGCACGAAGACGAGGTGCGCGCGATTCTCGGCAAGTGGGACCTCGAGGCGGCGGTGATCGGTGAAGTCATTGCCGAGCCGGTGTATCGTGTCACCGAGGGCGATGTGGTCGTTGCGGAGTTCCCCGGTTCACGTCTCGTGACGGAGTGTCCGCAGTACACGATCGATGGTAAGGAGAGCGCGGCCCTCAAGGCGGCGCGGGCGAAGGATGCATCGATGGTCCCGGCGCTGCCCGAAGAACGCGATCACTCGTGGACGTTGGAGCGGCTGCTGTCGTCGCCGACGATCGCGAGCAAGGCGTGGGTGTGGCGTCAGTACGATTCGACGGTACGTACGAGCACGGTGCGCGGCCCCGGTAGCGATGCGGCCGTGGTGAGGCTGCGCGGTACCGACAAGGCACTGGCGTTGTGCATCGATGGCAACGGCCGTCACGTGGCACTCTCGCCGCGCAACGGCGGTCGTGCGGCCGTGTGCGAGGCGGCGCGCAACGTCGCCTGCACCGGCGCGCGTCCGCTGGCGATCACCAACAACCTCAACTTCGGCAACCCGAAGAAGCCCGAGGTGTACTTCCAGCTCAGCGAAGCTATCGCGGGCCTGGGCGAAGCCTGTCGCGTACTGGAGACGCCGGTCACCGGCGGCAATGTCTCGCTGTACAACGAGAACCCGCAGGGCGCGATTCATCCGACGCCCACGATCGGCATGGTTGGCCTCATCGAATCGCTGTCGCACGTCACGCCGTCCGCGTTTCAGCACGTTGGCGATACGATTGTGCTGCTTGGCGAACCGACGGCGGAGTTGGGTGCGAGCGAATATCTGCTGGCCATTCACGGCCTTACCATCGGCGCGCCACCAGCGTGCGATCCCACGATCGAGCGCAAACTCATCGACGGGCTGTTGGAGGCGATTCGCGCCGGTGTCGTGTGTTCGGCACATGATTGCAGCGACGGTGGTCTGGCGGTGACCTTAGCCGAGTCGGCGATCGTCGAGCGTGATGCGATGCATGGTTTCTCGGTGGACCTGTCGCATTGGGCGATGCTACCCCATCGGGCGCTGCTGTTTGGCGAGGCGCACGGTCGTGTGGTGGTGTCGACCGCGAACGCGACGGCGGTGTTGAGCATTGCGCAGCGTCACGGCGTGCCGGCGCGCATCATCGGCACGGTCACGGCACCACAGGAGGGCGTACGTTTCACGATTTCTGATGATGCCTTTGCAGCACCCGTCGAATGGCTCGCCCGCGCATTTCATGATGCGATTGGCGTGACCATGGACGGCGAGACACCCGCTGAACACGCCGTCGTGGCAGCACACGTCCCATCCAACGACTGACCGGGGGGTTCTCCCATGTGTGGCATATTCGGCGTTTACGGACACAACGACGCGGCGGCGCTGACGCAGCTGGGTCTGTATTCATTGCAGCATCGCGGACAGGAGTCGGCGGGCATCGTTGCGGTGGACGACGGCGGGCACGCCCGCATCAGTCGCGCGATGGGTCTCGTCTCCGAAGGCTTTGGTGACGAGGCGATGAAGCAGCTGAGTGGCGCGATCGGCGTGGGACACACGCGTTACAGCACCGCGGGTGGGTCGGCCATCGAGAACGCACAGCCGATTCTGGCGCGGGTGCGGCGCGGTCACATTGCACTCGCGCACAACGGCAATCTCACCAACGCGGTCGAGCTGCGTCGTGAACTCGAAGACGAAGGCGCGATCTTCGTGTCCACGATGGATTCCGAAGTCATCGTGCATCGCATCGCGCGTGCACAGGGTGCGACGCCGGAACTCCGCGTCGCCGAGGCGCTGGCTGGTGTCGAAGGCGCCTACTGCCTGCTGATCGTCATCGACAGTACGGTTATCGTGGCGCGCGATCCGCATGGCTGGCGGCCGTTGGTGATGGGCAAGCTGGGCGACGGCTGGGTGTTCGCCTCCGAGACCTGCGCGCTCGACATCGTTGGTGCGACGCTCGAACGCGAAGTAGCGCCGGGCGAGATCATTGCCGTCGATTCGCATGGTCTGCGTTCGGTGCAGGGCTTCGCCTCCAAGCCGATCCATCGCTGCGTCTTCGAGCATGTCTATTTCGCGCGTCCGGACAGCAAGGTGTTTGGCGGTTCCGTTGACAAGTCTCGCCGCGAACTCGGACGTCAGCTCGCGATCGAGTGCCCTGCCCCGGGCGCAGAACTCGTCTTCGCCGTCCCCGACTCCTCCAACTCGGCGGCGCTGGGATACTCCGACCAGTCGGGCATTCCCTACGAGCTCGCCCTCATTCGCAATCACTACATCGGCCGCACCTTCATTCAGCCCACACAGGCCGGACGCGATGCGAAGGTGAAGGTGAAGTACAACCCGGTGAGGGAACTGCTCGAAGGGAAGAGCGTTGTCATGGTGGACGACTCCATCGTGCGTGGCACCACCACGCGTGGCCTGGTGTCCATCGTGCGGGCGGCCGGCGCGCGTGAAGTGCATATGCGCGTGAGCAGTGCGCCGATCATCAGTCCGTGCTACTATGGCATCGACACGCCGCGCCGCGAGGAGTTGATTGCCGCCACGATGACCCACGATGAACTGGTTCGTCATCTCGGAGTCGACTCGCTCGGCTACCTTTCTCTCGATGGCATGCTCTCTGCCATGCCAACGGGTCCGAGTGGCTACTGCCATGCGTGTTTTTCCGGTCGTTACCCTACCGCCATTCCCGCCGATCCCGAATTGCTGCGCGCTGGCAGCGAAGCAGGAATTCCGGCCGGCATCGCCTGACATTCAGGAGTTCGTTCGTGACGCGATCCGTCTACTTTTTCGGGAACGGCAAGGCTGACGGCACACGTGAGATGAAGGCAATATTGGGCGGCAAGGGCGCCAATCTCGCCGAGATGACGAATCTCGGCGTGCCCGTGCCGCCCGGTTTCACGATCACCACCGCCGTGTGCGTGGAGTATCTCGAACACGGCGGCATCGCCGGGCCATTGCGCGCGGACGTCGCCGTCGCGCTCGAATCGCTGGAAGCCACGAGCGGAAAGCGATTCGGCGACGCAACGAACCCGTTGCTCGTTTCAGTGCGTTCGGGCGCCGCGGTCTCGATGCCCGGCATGATGGAGACCATTCTCAATCTTGGTCTCAACGACGACACCGTCGAAGGACTTGCCGCGGCGAGTGGCAATCCTCGCTTCGCGTACGACTCGTACCGCCGCTTTCTGCAGATGTACGCTGATGTGGTGCTTGGCGTCCCGATGCACTCGTTCGAACAACTCCTCGGCGCGAAGCGACTGACAAACGGTGTCACGTCCGACGCCGACTTGCCCGCCGACGCGCTGCGCGCGCTCGTGCGTGAGTATCAGCAGCTGATCCGGCACGCCACCGGTGCCGACTTCCCGATGGATCCGCGCGTGCAGCTGTGGGGCGCGATCGAAGCGGTGTGGCGTTCGTGGACGCTCAAGAAGGCGGTGGACTATCGGCGCGTGAACGCGATCCCGCACAACCTCGGCACGGCAGTGAACATCGTGTCGATGGTCTTCGGCAACATGGGCGACGACTCGGGCACCGGCGTCGCCTTCACGCGTGATCCATCCACGGGTGAGCGCCGATTCTACGGCGAGTTTCTGGTGAATGCGCAGGGTGAGGACGTCGTCGCAGGGATTCGCACGCCGTTGCATATCGACGAGATGGCGCAGCACCTCCCGACCGCGTACATGCAACTGATGGAAACGCAGGAGCGGTTGGAGCGACACTTTCGAGACATGCAGGACATTGAGTTCACGGTTGAGCGCGGCACGCTCTACCTGCTGCAGACGCGCACCGGCAAGCGGACGACGGCGGCCGCGCTGCGTATCGCGACCGATATGGTCACCGAGGGACTCATCGAGCAGCGCGACGCGGTGATGCGACTGCAACCCAACCAGCTCGATCAACTGTTGCATCGTGTCATCGGTCCGAGTGTGCGTGCTGAAGCCATTGCGACCGGCCTGCCGGCAAGCCCCGGTGCGGCCAGCGGCATCGCCGTGTTTGACCCCGACGCCGCCGAGCAACGTGCCGCGAAGGGCGAGCAGGTCATTTTGGTGCGCGATGAAACCACGCCCGAGGACTTTCACGGCATGGTGGCCGCGCGCGCCATTCTGACGGCGCGGGGCGGCATGACCAGTCACGCCGCCGTCGTCGCACGCGGCATGGGCAAGTGCGCCGTCGTCGGCTGTACGGCGGCGGAGATCTCGCACGAGACGCGTCGCATGACCGTTGGCACCGTCGTGGTGAACGAAGGCGACTGGCTTACGCTCGATGGCTCCACCGGTCGCGTGTTCCTCGGTGAGCTGCCGATGGTGCCAAGTGAAGTCATGCGGGTGACCTCTGGAGCACTGAACGCGAAGGATGCGCCTACCTATCAGGCGTTCTCGAAGCTGATGGGCTGGTCGGACGCGTATCGCACACTCAAAGTTCGCGCGAACGCCGATACACCGCGCGATGCACGCGTGGCGCGCAACTTCGGCGCGGAGGGGATCGGACTCTGTCGCACCGAGCACATGTTCTTCGAGGGCGAACGCATTCTCGCCATGCGCGAGATGATCGTGGCGCGCGACCTGCACGGTCGCCGTCGCGCACTCGAGAAATTGCTGCCGATGCAGCGCGGCGACTTCGAAGGCATCTTCGAGGCAATGGATGGATTGCCGGTCACGATCCGTCTGCTCGATCCGCCGTTGCACGAATTCCTGCCGCACGGTGGCGAAGAGTCGACGATGCTCGCCAAGACGCTCGGACTGACGCGCATCGAGCTGGGGCGCATTGTCGAGAGTCTGCGCGAAACGAATCCGATGCTTGGGCATCGCGGCTGCCGGCTCGGCGTCGTGTATCCGGAGATCACCGAGATGCAGGCGCGGGCGATTTTCGAAGCGGCGGTGAAGGCAACGCGTCGTGGCATCGAAGTACTGCCGGAAATCATGGTGCCGTTGGTCTCCGATGTCGCCGAGTTGCGACATCAGCGCGCGGTGATCGCGCAGGCCGCCGAACAGGTGATGGGTGCGATGGGCGAGCATGTGCCGTATTTGATCGGCACCATGATCGAGCTGCCGCGGGCCGCGCTGACGGCGGATGAAATTGCGACGGAAGCAGAGTTTTTCTCGTTCGGCACCAACGACCTCACGCAGACGACGTTCGGCTTGAGTCGGGACGATGCGGGTCGCTTCCTTCCGCAGTACCTGGAGCTCGGACTGCTGAAGGAAGACCCGTTTCAGGTGCTCGACGCCAAGGGCGTGGGCAAGTTGATCAAGTGGGCCGTACGTGATGGACGCGAAACCCGAGCGGGACTCAAGGTCGGCATCTGCGGTGAGCATGGCGGTGAGCCGCAGTCGGTGGCGTTCTGCCACAATGCAGGCCTCGACTACGTCTCCTGCTCTCCGTATCGCGTGCCGATTGCACGACTTGCCGCGGCGCATGCGGCGCTCGCCGGTCAACCTCGCTGATGGATAATGTGGCGACGCGCAGGTCGCGGGTGTTCGTCTGACGAGACCACAGCGCATCGCCGTCATCGGCGCCGGCCCATCGGGGGTCGCGGCACTGAAGGAGCTGTCCGAGGCGGGGTTCTCCGATCTCGTCTGCTTCGATCGCAACGATGCCGTGGGCGGTAATTGGTTGTACCGTCCGGAATCCTCGCACTCGAGCGTATTTGAGACGACCCACATCATCAGCTCCAGGACGCTCTCGCAGTACGAGAGCTATCCGATGCCGACGTCCTACCCGGACTATCCGTCGCATGCGCAGTTGGCCGCCTACTTCCAATCATACGCGCGCCATTTTGACGTGGAGCGACGCGTTCGCTTTGGCACCGAAGTGCTCAGCGCGGCACCAATCGCGGACAATCGTTGGCAGATTCAGGTGCGCGATCCGCAGGGTGAGTCGGAGGCGATCGTGGACGCGCTCGTCGTCGCGAATGGACACCACTGGCGTCCGCGCCTGCCCGAGTATCCAGGCCACTTCAGCGGCGAGATGCTCCACTCCCACGATTTCAAGCGCGCGGCGCTGTTTGCCGGCAAGCGTGTGCTGGTCATCGGTGGCGGAAATTCTGCCTGCGACGTGGCCGTCGAGACCGCGCGCGTGTCAGCGCGCACGGATCTCTCCTGGCGTCGCGGCTACTGGATTGTGCCGAAGTTCATACTGGGCTCGCCGTCCGATGTCGTGGGCGCGCGGTCGCGCTGGTTGCCGCGCGCGCTTCGGACGCGATTGAACGAGCGCATGCTGCGAGCCTTGCAGGGGACGAATGCGCAGCACGGATTGCCGGAGCCTGATCATCACTTCGGTGCCGCGCATCCGACGGTCAACTCCGAGTTGATGTACGCGCTACGACATGGACACATCGGACCGCGACCTGACATCGCACGTCTCGATGGAGCGACGGTGCATTTCACGGACGGGACACAGGCCGACTACGAGGTGATCATCGCCTGCACGGGCTATTGGATCGCGCATCCGTTCCTGCGCAGCGAGGTAGCCGATTTTTCGCGCGGACCGGTGCCCCTCTATCTGCGGATGCTGCCGGAACGATTTCCGACGCTCGCCTTTGTCGGACTCTTCCAACCCCTCGGCTGCATCTGGCCGTTGGCTGAACTCCAGTCGCGGCTGCTCGCACGACGGCTGAAGGGTACATGGACACCACCGACCGATCTCGCCGCTGCAATCGCGCGCGAGTTGGCGCACCCGGACTACGCACAGCTGAACACGCCGCGGCACACGATTACGGTGGACTACCACGCGTTCAGAGCACGACTGCTGAAGCAGCTGTCGGCGTAGCTGACGCGAGTGTGATGCCCGGTCGACGGTGGCCGTTCGGATCGGCCCGACCGTCTGCGCGGAACGTCCCCCAACGCCGAGCTTTGCCGGCGTCGGGCAACGCAAACGCCCCACCGGTATGCCGGCGGGGCGTTTGATCTGTCAGTGGAGGTGAGGGGAATCGAACCCCTGTCCGAGACTAGATCTACTTCAGCGTCTACGTGCGTATCCCATTGATTGAGGTCTCCGTCCGCTGGCCAACAGGAAGCCCACGGCCGAACAAGTCGACTAAGTTTTCGCCCCGCTGCGGCCGACGCACCGCAGGACTAGCCCAGATTTTCGATACCCGTCAAGCCGCCCCGGGCGGGCTTCCTGTCGGGCAGACGCCTACGTAACTACGAAGTTACGCGGCGAGCGCCAGGTTGTTGTTGGCGATTGTGATTTTCCCGAGTGTTTAGCCAGGTTCTCGAGTACCTGAGCACGCAACCAAAGCTTCACCAACCCCGTCGAAGCCAGTCACCCCCTTCGCACCACGCGCTGCATCGCCAGACCCCGCGCACGGCTCCTTGCACGTACACCCGCGCCTCCAAGATTGTACAACTAACCCACTGCTGTAGTTCCGCGCAACGTCCGATCCGCTACGCCGCCTCACACGTCAGCGACGACACGTCCGGATCCTCTGCCATCGCACCACGCGCGATCAGCGCGTCGTAGCCATCCAGATATCGCGAGAAAATCCCTTCCACCTCCGCGAAATCCCGCACCTGATGCAGCTGTTTGCGCAGATCGGCGGAGTTCGGAAGCCCCTTCACGTACCAGCCGAGGTGCTTGCGGAATTCCATCGCCGCGCCGGCCGCATCCAGTTCGTACTGCTGCACCATGCGCGCGTGATCCATCGCAATGGCGAATCGTTCGCGGACGCCTGGCGTCTCCGGCATCGGCTCACCATTCATGAGCGCACGTGTCTGTCGGAAGATCCATGGCTGCCCGTACGATCCGCGCCCCATCATGATGCCGTCGCAGCGCGTGTGCTCATACATGCGCAACGCGTCTTGCGGCGTCTTGATGTCGCCGTTGCCAAGCACCGGAATGTCGAGCGCCTCGGCCACGCGTGCGATCTCATCCCAGTTCGCGCTCCCCGTGTACATCTGCGTCCGCGTCCGAGCATGGAGCGCCAACACACGCGCCCCTGCCTCCTGACACTTGAGCGCGATACCGACGGGGTCGCGCATCTCTTCGCTCCATCCGCTGCGGATCTTGCACGTCACCGGCAGCGACGTGGAACGCGAGACGGCTCGGATGATCGATTGCACCAGATCGAGATCCCTGAGGCACCCCGACCCCCCGTTCCGCCGCACGACCTTTTTCACCGGACAGCCGAAGTTGATGTCCACGAAGTCTGGCTGGAAGAGGTCGGTGACCATTGCCGCCGCCTCTCCCATGGCCTCGGGATCGGCCCCGAAGATCTGTACCCCGATCGGTCGCTCTTCGGGCGAGAAGCGCAGCTTGTCCACCGTGGCCGGATTATCGCGACGGATCCCCTCGGCAGAGAGAAACTCCGTCACCACGACGTCGGCACCGTGCTGATGGCACAAACGACGGAATGGAGACTCGGACAC
>CAYWCJ010000202.1:0-2728 GCA_964456595.1 uncultured Gemmatimonas sp.
CGATGAGCACCGGATTGTTCTTCGTGCGGCGTGACAGCACCTGCATCACGCGACGAATCTCCTCATCGCGGCCGATGACGGGATCGAGCTTGCCCTTGCGTGCAGAATCGGTGAGATCGCGCGTGTAGCGCTGCAGCGCCTGGTACTGCCCTTCGGGCGACTGATCGGTGACCTTGTGCGCGCCGCGCACGAGCTTGAGGGCATCGACCAACGCGGCGCGATTCGCGCCCACCGCCGACAGAATACGCAGACTATCAGTGTTCTTCGCATCAGCGAGCGCGAGCAGCAGGTGTTCCGTGGAGACGTATTCGTCGCCGAGTGCTTTCGCCTCCTTCTCCGCCGCGTCGACCACGGCGGTGAGTTCGCGACTCATGCTCGGCTGCGCATCGCTCTGCCTGGCGTAGCGGCCGGCCTCGAGTTCGGCGGCCGCGCGAACGGAGGTGACGTTGGCGCCGACGCGCTGCAGGATCGGCACGACAATGCCCTCGTCCTGACCGAGCAGCGCGAGCAGCAGGTGCAGATCGTAGACCAGTGGGTTGCCCGCCTTGCGCGCGAGGCTCACCGCTTCGTTGAGCGCTTCGGCGCTCTTCACCGTCAGACGGTCGGGATTGATCATGGCGTCGAAGCTCTGGCTCGGGCAAACGATCGTCGAGAAGGAGTTCCCCGACATCGGGCCGTACGTCGATCGAAGAGAGGAAGTGGCAAGGGCAATGCCGGGCGCCTGGTGCCGAAGCGGCACGGATCTTCGCAACGTGCGCGCGCGCGTCCGCCAATGCAGCGGGTCATGGATACAAAATGGCGCGCCGGGTCCGCTCACCCGGCGCGCCATCATGAATTGTCTTTCGGGTCGTTCGTGGTGCTCACTTGACGTTGATCATCTTTTTTGTCAGCGGCACGCCGTCTACCTCAAGGCGATACAAATACACGCCTGAGGGAGCCTCCCGCCCAGTGCTGCGAACTTTGCCATCCCAATAGGCGACGTACTCACCGCATGAGACCAGCAAGTTGTCCAGCGGTTGTCCTCCGGCCACTCCTCCCGATCCCCGCTGCAGCACCGGAATCGCAACGAGCTGTGCAAGCACGTTGTAGATCTTCAGGCTGATGCGGTACTGCTTGTTTGGATCCTGGCAGGTGGGCGGATCACCTACGCCGAACGGGAAAAAAGTCTCTGGATTAAACGGGTTCGGATAGTTCTGTCCGAGTGTTGCCTTGGACGTTCTGACCCGAGTGTCCTGCGCGTCCATGACTCTTGGCATGATTGCGCTGAGAGCGAGCACCAGACCCAGTGCTGCCCACGAACGTTTCATGGTGCTTCTCCGACTGACGAGTTAGGTGGCTAGTCGAAGTCTCCGGTGAGGGTGATTGATGAGCTGCTTTGTGAAACTAGGACGCATGGTGCGGGGAGTCAAGCAACATTCCTGTACGTCCAGCCGACGATGCGGCGGACCAGTTGCGGTCATGGTTGATTGGCAGTGGCTGTCCGCAAGACGTTGACGCGCAATCCTTTATGCCTTGGTTATACCTGTCCGTAGACGCCCAGTTCCCAAGCGGAGAAGGCCCGAAGTTCCCGTCCGTCGGTCAGATGCTGCTCCAGAAACTCCCGCAGCAGTCGCTGGTGTGCACGTGATTCGGGCACCGTCGGCTGCGGCTGTCGGCCGTCCAACCATGCGAGGATGGTCTGCCGAGCGCTGGCGGGGAGCCTTCGCCCGCCGGGCGTGCGGGGGCCGCACCGCGCGCAGAGGGTTCCACCCGCGAGATGACTGAAGGTCGAGTCCTCGTCGGTGCCAATGGGCGCCTGACATTCGGCGCAACGATCAAGCACGGGGGTGAAGCCGACATCACTCACCAGGCGCCAGAGGGCTCCCAGAGCGACCGCGACGGTGTCAGGCGACTCCGCGGCCGCAATCGCGTCCAAACCGCTCAGAACGCCGTCGTAGACGCCGGGTGCAGCCTCATCGTGCACGACGCGCAGCACGCACTCGGTGAGCGCGCTGGCGGCGGTGAAGCGCCCGAGGTCAGCGGCCAATCCGGGACGAGACCTCGTCACGTCGAAGGAGACGAGCGTGTGGAGATCGCGGCCGGGCTTGGTCTGCAATTGCGCCTGCCCCTGCGCGAAGAGATCGACCGCGCTGCCAAAGCGCTTGCGTGAGGATCGTGCGCCCCGGGCCAGCACCGACTGCACCCCGGCCTCGCGGGTGGCGAGGCGCAGGATGCGCGATGACTCCAGATAGTCGGACTGGTGCAACACGATCGCATCGGTGACGAGCAGGGCCATCGCGGAGCTTAGTCCGCAGCGCAAGCCGACGTGCGGGTCCGCGACGTGGAGTTGCCCGCGTCGAGCTCCCGGGGCATTTCGCGCGTCTACTGACGCAGGCCGAGGTCCACGCCGCCCTGCCCTGCGGCAACGCGACGCACTTCACGACCCGCGGCATCGAAGACAAGGAGCGATGTCGCCGACGCGGCTCCGTTCGAAATACAGTGCACACGACCCAAGGCGTCGGCCTGACCACTGCCGCAAGGCACGTCGACCCCGGCGATCGTGGTGAGCGAGAGCCATGAGGTCGTCGCGGCCGCCGGCACGCCGGCGACGAAGCCCAGATCGTCGGTGCGCACCTTGATGATTCGGCTCCGGAAGTTCACCAGATCCTGAGAGAGCGAGACGTACAGGAAGCCGTCGAGTCCGAGCTTCGCGCTGCCGCCGTAGGTGCCGGTGGGCATGGCTTTCAGC
>CAYWCJ010000202.1:2738-8578 GCA_964456595.1 uncultured Gemmatimonas sp.
ACGACGCGCTTGGTGCGCAAATCCACCCGGGCGATCGATCCGGAGCTATTGAGCACGAACGGGAAGCTCGAGAAATTCGCGTCGCCGTCTGCCGACACGTACGCGACGTCACCAATGACGATGACGCCTGCGCCCGAGCCGCGCATACCGGTGATGACGATGGTGTCGCGCGTGGTGCCGGTGTTGGGAATGCGAATCAGCCGCACGTCGCCCACCAACGCGTAGTTGCTGCGGCAGTTGGCATTCGCATCCGCGATCCACGTGGCGTTGTCGTACTGGAACAGATCGGTCGGGCACAGTCCGGCGTTGGCGATACGTGTGCTGGTGGCTGCGTTGCTGCCGCTCACGCTGACAAGCGCAATTGCACTCGAATCACGCAGCGCCACGCCGATCAGTGCAGCGCCGTTGGAGCCACGCAGCAAACGTGCGCGCGCCGGGTTGCTGCGCGCGGGAAGCTGCACACGACGTACGGTGCCGGTCTTCACGTCGGCGATGAATAGCCCATCGCCCGCCGAACGACTGGAGGTGGCAAGCACGGTGTCGCGTTCAACGAGGAAGCCGCCGGCGTCGAACTCGGTCGGTGCGCCGAAGATCACACGCGTCGTGCTGCTGCCCGAATCGGCCAGCAGCGTGAGACCGGGTTGAATGAACCCGTCCATCACGATGATGCCGCGCGGCGGTTGCGGAGTGCTGTCGAGCGCGCCGTCCTCGCCACAGGCGACGAAGGCGAGCGCAGCCGCTGAGATTGCGAGCGACGCAGCGACGCGGCGAGTGACAACAGACAACGGTGAAATGCAGTGCATGATCAGGGGCGCTGTCGCAGGGTGGTGGAGATCGCCCAGCTTCGTCCGGGCGATGGAAAGCCGCGTACCGCTTGCCATCGTACGCCCATCGCATTATCGAGCGACAAGGACACAAGCGCTTCGGTCGCGGACAGCACAAGCCGGTGTGAGAGCGAGACATCGCTCAACCACGCCGACGGAAGTTCGAATGCGGGATTGCGTGGACCGGCCGTGAATGGGCGCGGACCCATGGCACGAATGAAAACACCGGCGCTCGTCGCGCCTCGCCGAGCCTGCAGCTGACCACCGCCCGCGAGGCGCGCGACGTACGGCGTCGGAATCTGCAGTGCACCACTGGTGAGCATTGCGTTGTAGCGCGTGACCCAGAGTGACGCGGTGCCCCATCGCGGCGAGAGCTGTGCGCGCGCTTCGCCACCACGCAGCCGCTCCATACCGACATTGGCCGGACTCCACCCAAAGTTGCCGGGGAACCAGATGATGGCATCGCGCGTGTCGCGTGCAACAACACTGGCATGCAACGTGAGCACGCCCATCGGCGTGCGGCGTTCCACGCGCGACAACAGCTCTGCATCGAGGCGCACGCGTTCCGGACGCAACGTTCGCACGAACAATCGTTGCGGCGACGAGAAATAGAGATCGTACAACGTGGGCACACGGACGGCCTGCGCAAGTCGCGCTCCCACTGCCACGAGCGACTCGTCGGCGAGCGAGCCGCGCCATACGCGCTCCGCACCAAGAGAGAACGACGGTAGTGCGCCGAACGCACCGACCGCGTCCGTGCGAATGCCGGCGTCCAGCACGTTGCGTTCGTCACGATGCGCAAAGCTGGCCACCGCGAACGCGCGCCCGCGCGCCTGCGCGATGCCACCACTCGCCAACACGTCATCCGCACCGCCGCCAACCCGCCAGGCAATCGCGCCAGTGCGCGTGCGGCCTTCGATCTCTCCGGCGCGCGCGCGCGCTGTCGCATTCAATTCCGGACGCGTGGGGTCGCGATAGTCGAGCGTGAACACGCGCGCACCGGCAACCCACTGCACCCGCTCACCTGCATGCTGTCCGCGCACCAGCAATCGCTGCGTACGCGAGCGATCGGCATCGTAGGTGCGCACATTCGCGGGGCCGACCATGCCGCGCTCACCGGTGCTCGCCATGACGGACCATTGCGTCACCTCGCCGGTTGCACCGACGGACAACGTGCTGCGTTGCTCATCGTTGTTGACGCGATGTTCGCGCAGCGCCTTCGAAGTCGCTCCCGCGTCGTTGAAAAACGGGAAGTCGTTGTCGGCTCGGCGATGACTTGCGCTGACCTGCCAACGCGCGCCGAGCGCGGCCCGATGCCAGGCACCTTCGAGGTGCTGTTCGCCGAACGCGCCTGCTCGTGCCGCGATGACGCGCTGCGCCGAGCTTTCGAGTGCCAGCACTCCACCGCTCGCACCGGGCCCCACGCCAAGCGGATCGGCGCCCAGCGCAACCGTGGCGGAGCCGAGCGACGAGAGCGCAATGTCCGAGACATCCGCGATGCCGGTAGCGGGATCATTGAGCGGCATGCCGTCCAGCATGATCACGACTTGTTCACGTCGTGCGCCACGAAGCGAGACACCGGATTCGCCACGCGCAGACCGCAGCGCGACAAAGGGCAGGAGCGCCAACAGCCCCGTGGTCGTGCCGACACCCGCGCGCCGCGCTGACGCGACGGTGACAGTGCTGCTGAGTCGTCCGGCGCGACGCTCTTCCGCATCGGCCACGACGCGCTGTACCGTGAGTTGTGTTGCCACCTCCGCCGACGCATCGGCGCGCGTGTGCGACAACGAGGTGAGCGAGACCATGACACGCCAATCGGCGCTCGTAGTCGATCCGCCGCCGCGGTCAGCGGTGAGGGTGCTCAGGGCGACGGTTCGAGCGTGATAGCCGACACGCCGAACGAGCACACGGGTGTTGGCAACGCGGAGACAGCTGCCGACGGCGATGCGCGGTACGGCGCTTGCGCCCGGTGCGTCGGGATGCGCGGCCTGCACGACATCCGCGATCTGCGCACCGCTGAGCGGGGCGTGCGTGTGCGCGTCTTCGAGGCAGATCGTCACCGAGTCGCGTTGCATCGAACGTAGTGCCCGCCACGATGCGACGTGTGTCGTGCGCGCGAGCGCCGCGGAGTCGGCCCGCGCAGCTACCGGTAGTGCCATCACGCAGGGCGCAATCACGCAGACGGTCAGCAGCCCACGAACGCGCGCTGGCCGCATCGTCATCGCGGCTCCGGGGCTGATCGCGTCGAGGCCGACGACGAGGTGGCGCGCACCCCACGCCCGCGCAACGGCAGGAGCGCCGGCGCGCCAACCGCCGGATCGCGCGTGACCACCAACGGCCAATCGTACACGCGCTCGAGTATCTCGCCGCGCATGACATCATCGGCGGTGCCACTCGCCGCCACGTGACCCTCGTGCAGCAACACGATGTGGCTCGCGAAACGCGCGACGAGATTGAGTTGATGGCTCACGAGCAATACGGTCTGTCCGTCACGGGCCAACGCGTCGAGCAGTTCGAAGACCGACATCTCATGCGCGATGTCAAGAAACGCCGTCGGCTCGTCGAGCACCAACACCGAGGTTTCCTGTGCGAGCGCGCGCGCAATGCGGACGCGCTGCCACTCGCCACCAGAGAGTTCATCCGTGCGACGATGCGCCGTGTCCTGCACGCCGGCGCGCTGCATTGCGGCGTCGACCGCGCGACGATCCGAGACGCCCATGGCGCCGAATGCACTCCGACGCGCATGTCGGCCAAGCGCGACGAATTCCGACACGCGTAGCGGTTGTGCTGGTTCCTCGCGCTGCGGCACCACGGCAGCGAGTCGCGCAAACTCGCGCGGGACAATCGCCTCCAGCGTCCGATCGCCGATGCGGATCGTTCCCTGTTGCAAAGGCACGCGACGCAAGAGCGCACGAATCAACGAACTCTTGCCGCTACCATTCGGACCGACGACAGCGGTGATCATGCCGGATCGAGCCTGCAACGACACCGATGCAAGCGCGAGTGGCACGCGCCCGGGATAGCGCACGCTCACGTTTTCGAACTTGAGCGCAGGTGCACTCGTCATGTGGCGAGCTTGCGCAGGCGCATGAGGAAGAACGGCACGCCGATCAGCGCCGTGACCGCGCCCAGCGGCAGTTCGGCGGGCGCGCGAAGGGTTCGTGCAAGCAGATCCGCGGCGATGAGCAGCAGCGCGCCATAGATCGCCGACAACAGCATCATCGGTCGATGGCGGTGCGCGCCCAAAGCTCGCGCCAGGTTCGGCACCACCAATCCGACAAAGCCGATGAGTCCCGCTGCCGCGACCGTTGCGGCCGCGAGCCACGACGCGACCAGAAACATCCGTCGAGACGCTGAATCAACATTCACCCCCAGGGCCGCCGCGGGCTCATCACCAAGCACCAGCACGTCGAGATCGCGGGCCCACCAGAGCAGGAGCGCACCCAGCACACCGACGGCAATGCTCGCACGCCCGACAGACGGCCACGTCGCATCGGAGGCGGATCCCATCATCCACCAGAGGGCACCGCGCAGTCGTTCGGGCGGCGCGTCGGCGAGTGCGACAAGAATGGCCGCATTCGCGAAGGCGCCGACCACCACACCGGCCATCAGCAGCAACCGAGTGTCACCACTGCCGCCCACGACACGTGCAATGGCCGTCACCAGAATCGTGGCGACCGCAGCGCCGGCGAATGCGCCAAACGTCAGCAACGAGGCGCTGCTGATTCCAAGTCCCATCAACAGCACGGCGCCGACCGCTGCGCCACCGGAAACGCCGAGCAGATACGGCTCGGCGAGCGGATTGCGCAGCGTGCCCTGCAGGGCGCCACCGCTCACGGCGAGTCCTGCCCCGACGCAACCGGCCAGCAATACGCGTGGCAGTCGCAGGTCGCGCACGATCGCCAATACGGAAGGCTCTCCGACGCCGCCGAGCGCTCGCATCACGTCGGCAAGCGAGATGCGCACCGCGCCGATGGCAACGGCCGTGAGCGCCACAAGGACGAGTGCAATGACGCCTGCGATGGCCGCGATCCATACGCTCCGCATCACTCGATCGTTCGACGACAGCGGGGCCGCCTGCGCGTCAGTCATCAGCGAAGTGCGCCGGCGCGCTCGGGATGCAGCGCGCGCGCGAGCGACACCGCGGCCATGCCAAGCACAACGGAGGGCCTGCCAGTGATCGCCGGATCATCGATCACAATGCGATTCGCGCGCACTGCCGCCACAGCACTCCAGATACTCGACGCGCGCAATGCGGCGGCGGATTGTCTGCTGGCAATCACCACTGCGGGATCGCGTTTCGCGATTTCCTCGATGGACACCGGCGGCGACGGCGCGGACATGTCATGGAACACGTTGCGTCCACCGGCAATTTCCAGGAGCTCATCGAGATAGCTGCCGGCGCCGACCACCATCACGGGCGATTGCCAGAGCGGCCACACCACCGGCACCGGCGTGACGCCGCGCATGGCGTCACGTACGCGATCGAGTGTGCGCTGTACGGAATCCGCGACGACCTGCGCGCGATCAGCGGCGTTCAGTGCCACCCCAAGTCGCGTACACAACTGCATGAACTGCGCGATGTGATCGACGCGCAGCGCGATGACGCGCACGCCAGCACGCCGCAGCGCCTCTGCGGCGGCCCGATTCTCCGCCGTCGCATACAGGATGACGAGCGTCGGTCGCACGCCGAGTACCGCTTCGACATTGGGCTTGATGCCGTCACCGAGTGGCACGATCGATTGCACGTCGTCGGGATACTCATCCCATCGACTTCGGCCGACGAGTCGCGATTGCGCACCGATCGCGAAAATGACCTCGGTGGCCGTTGGATTGAGCGACACCACGCGGGCGGCAAAGCGCGCATCGCGAGGCAACGGCACGCCAAAATCATCCGTGTCGGCGGGCGTGGCGTCGTTTGCGGATGCGGACGTGGACCCTGCTGACGGCCGCGCCGCGCTGTCCGCCGTGCCCGCCGTGTCGGCCGCGCGGGCGCAGGCTGCGAAGAGCAGCAGC
>CAYWCJ010000203.1:0-8572 GCA_964456595.1 uncultured Gemmatimonas sp.
CTACCGGACCGTCCACGCAACATCGCGCGTTGCGCACGTGGCAATCTGGCCCCTGGTCGTGGCGTCGGCAACGCGTCATCCATGCATTGCCGCAAGCGACTCCATGTGCGCATCGTACGCGTCGAGCACCTCTGCCGCCGTGACGGTGGCCGCACCGAGTTTGCCTACTTCGACGCCGGCCGCGTAGTTCGCGACGATCGCCGCTTCGAGTGCGGTTGCGCCGGCGGCGAGCATCGTCGCCAGGTACGCGGTCACCGTGTCGCCCGCGCCGACGACATCGTAGACCTCGCGCGCGGTCGTTGGCACGCGATGAACCGCCGCATCCGACGACACGAGTGCCATTCCGCGCTCGCCGAGCGTGAGCAGCAGATGCTCGACACCGAGACGCTCGAAGGTCGTTGGCAGTGCGGCCGGATGGTCGAGGTCCACGGCCGCGCCAAGCGCGCTTTCAAGCTCGCGCCGATTGGGTTTGAACACCGTGGCGCCGCGATACGCGAAGAAGTTGCGGAACTTGGGGTCGACAACGATCGGGATTCCGCGAGCCCGCGCCAGCGCGATCGCGCCTTCGATGACCGCCGGAACGAGCACTCCCTTGTTGTAGTCTTCGAAAACGAGCGCCGTTGCGTGCGGCAATGCGCCGGCGATTGCTTCGAGCACCATCGCCACTTCATCGGCCCCAAGGTCTGCATCGTCTTCCTCGTCGAATCGCACCAGCTGCTGCGAGCGTGCCATGACGCGCGTTTTGGTGGTCGTCGGTCGCGTTCCCGTGACCAGCGACCGCGATTCCATGCCGCCCGCTTCGAGATGGGCGCGCAGTGTCGCGCCGGTCGCATCATTGCCCACCACCGCCACGAGGTCGCAACCGGCGCCGAGCGCGGCGACGTTCTGGGCAACGTTGGCGGCGCCGCCCAGGGCGAGTTTGCGATCTCGCACGCGCACCACAGGCACCGGCGCTTCCGGCGAGATGCGATCCACATCACCGCGCAGATAGACATCGAGCATCGCGTCACCGACGATCACGACGTGCTGCGTGCGCGCGGCGGCGAGTAGGTGCTCGAGGCGCGCGCGCGCGATCGTCGGGGCCAGCGTCAACGTTGAGTCGTTCGTCATGGGGTGAGAAGGTAAGAGCTGGTGACCTCGTGTCGAGCGGTTAGCTTCTGCCACCGTGTCCGATTCCAACTCAGATGGTCACACGCGCGCGACAGCGACGCCCGCGAAGGCTGCGCCCACCACGTCACCACTGCTTGTGTTGGCAGCGGCACTTGTGGGTATCTCGCTTGCCGCGCCGCTCACCCGACTGTCGACGGCACCGGCGCTGGTCATCGCGGCGTGGCGGCTGGGCTTCTCGCTGGTGATCATCGCCACCGTGCTGGCGATCGGGGGCGAATGGCGCGCATGGCGGACGCTCAGTCGGCGTGATCTCGCACTCACGGCTGCGGCTGGTGTGTTCCTCGCGCTTCACTTCTGGAGCTGGAACCAGTCGCTCCGATTCACCAGCGTGGCCGCCTCTGTGTCGCTCGTCAACACGCAGCCGGTGATCATCGCCGCCTTCTCCGCTCTCTGGCTCGGCGAACCACCGTCGCGCCGCCAATGGGGCGGAATCGCCTTGGCCGTGCTCGGCGCCTTGGTCGTGGGACTCGCCGACGTCCCGGGCGGACCAGCGGGGATAGTGCGCGCGCTCACCGCCGGCGCGGCAACGGCAGACAGTTCGTCAGTGGCGGCGGACTCCGCTCGATCACGCGCACTGCTCGGCGATCTCCTGGCGATTGTCGGCGCCGTGACCGGCGCGATGTACTTTCTTATCGGACGACGCGTTCGCCAGTCGCTCGCACTCTGGCCTTACGTTGGCCTTGTCTACAGCGCCGCGTTCGTGCTGTGCGTGATGCTGGCGCTGGCCTCGGGTGAACAGGTCTACCCGCAGTCCTCGCGGGAGTACGCGATCTTCGCGGGGCTGGCGCTCGGACCGATGTTGCTCGGTCATACGGGGATGAACTGGGCACTTGGCCATCTCCCGGCGTTCGTCGTGAACCTGACGACGCTTGGCGAGCCGATCGGCGCCACGGTCCTGGCCGCGGTGATTCCGGGTATCGGCGAGGTGCCGGGCGTGGGCACGGTGATCGGCGGCGCGCTCGTGCTCACTGGGGTAATCCGCGCCGCGCGTCGATAGGCGCCATCGGGTCGTCGGGTGGGGAAGGCCGGAACGCGGCCTCCGTCGGTTATCTTCCGCCCGTGTCCACCATTTCCCGTCACTCGCCGAACGCCGCTGGCGTCACGACCAAGCCGCTGAGTTCACAGGCGGCGCGTTCCGCACTGCTGCTCGATGTGGTGGTCACCCGCGGCGCGCTCATCGAATCGCGCCATCGCGTGCATGCGGCGGTGGTGCACGCAGACGGAACGCTGTTGTTCGCGGCACGCGATCCTCATCTGCGCGTCTGGTGGCGATCGTGTGCGAAGCCGTTTCAGCTGCTGCCGCTGCTGCTCGACGGAGGCTTCGATCGCCTGGGTTGGGGACCGGACGAGTTGGCCCTCGCCTGCGCGTCGCACGGTGGTGAGCCGGAACACGTGGCACTGGCAGCCGGCATGCTGGCGACGGTCGGCCTGGAAGAGGGGGACCTGGCTTGCGGGCCGCATGATCCGCTCTCCGCGCGAGGCGCCCGGTTGCTGCGGGAGTCGGGGCAGCGTCTGACGCGCCCGCACAACAACTGTTCGGGGAAGCATGCGGCGATGTTGGCGCGCGCCGTGCAGCATCGGTGGGCAACGCGGGGCTACGAATTGTCGTCGCACCCCGTGCAGGACGAGGCACGCGCGACGGTGGCGGCGTGGGGAGACCTGGACGTGCATGATGTCGCACTGGCCGTCGATGGCTGTGGTGTGCCGGTATTCGGACTGCCACTGGCGAACATGGCGTTGTCCTATGCGCGATTGGTGCAAGCCGCCCAACGCGGTGACGACGGTCCGGCACGCGTAGTCGGTGCGATGACGGGCAATCCGTTTCTGGTGGGCGGGAGCGATCGCTTCGACACGTTGCTGATGGAAGCGACGGAGGGGCGCGTGCTCTGCAAGATCGGCGCGGAGGGCGTGCACATGCTTGCGCTGGTGGAGCGGGGAATCGGGCTCGCGATCAAGGTGGAAGACGGCAGTCAGCGCGCGCAGTATCACGCGGTGGTCGCCCTTCTCGAACTGCTCGACGCGGCGCCGAGTGTGTGGCCCGATGGCATGCGCGACTTCACCACGCGGAACGTGCGCAACACGCGCGGCGAGCAGGTGGGCGAGATCGTGATCGCCAACGGAGACGTGGGGAGTGCGGCATGACGACGGCACCGACCGGGCGTTCGATTGATGAGGAGCGCGACAATCCGGTGATGCCGTCCGGCGATCTCGCGGCGACATTGCAGGTGCTGGATGCGGAGACGGCCATGCTCGTGCGACTGGCGGCGCTGCTCGCGGGCGGGTCCGAGGCAAGTATTCGCACGGCGCTGGCTTCCGTCAACGGAACGGTGAATCCGGTGTGGGTGGAGGAGGTCATTCTGCAGACGTATTTGTTTGCCGGATTCCCTCGCGCATTGAATGCGGCGCGCGAGTGGCGTCGCATTTCGGGGCGCCGCGCACCGATCTCGGATGAAAGTGCGGAGCTCGCAACCGATCGCTGGGCCTCACGCGGCGAAGCGACGTGCGCGACCGTGTACGGAGAATTCTACGAACGGCTGCGAGTCAACATTCGGGGGCTGCATCCGGCACTCGATGCGTGGATGATTGTGGATGGCTATGGCAAGGTGCTGGGGCGCCCAGAGCTCGATCTGGCGCGGCGGGAACTGTGCGTCGTCGCGGCCTGCGCGATAGCGCGACAGGATCGGCAGTTGCATTCGCATTTGCACGGCGCGGTCAACGCTGGTGCGTCGCCGTCGGTGGTGAGTGAGACGTTGCAGGTCATCGCGGATCTCATCGACGCCGATGATCTGCGCCGCTATCAGGGACTGTGGGCACGCGTACAAGGGAAGTAGCAGTACCGCAGCAGCAGTCCCCGTTGTTTCATCGCATCGCTCCACTTCGTCAGCACGCCGTCGCGGCCAACGCCGCCTCCCAGAAAGCGCAGAGTCTCATGTTCGTCGATCGTGTCATTGTTCGTGTGGAAGCCGGTGCCGGCGGGTCAGGTCAGACCTCCTTTCGGCGCGAGAAGTTCTATCCGATGGGCGGCCCCGATGGCGGTGATGGTGGCCGAGGCGGGGACGTCATCGTGCGCGCGGACCGCAACCTGACCACGCTGCTCGACTTCACATATCGCGATGCATGGCGCGCCGAGCGTGGCGATCATGGGGGCGGCTCCAATCGCACCGGTCGCTCCGGCGAAGACATTCTGCTTCCCGTGCCGCCCGGCACGATCATCCGCGATGCGAAGACGCAGGAGGTCGTCTGCGAGATCCTCGAGGAGACGGATTCTTTCGTCGTGGCCAAGGGCGGACGCGGTGGCAAGGGGAACGCGTTTTTCGTGACGGCAACGCACCAGTCGCCGCGTGAATGGCAGCCAGGTGAGGAAGGCGAAGTTCGCGAACTCGAACTCGAACTCAAGCTCATCGCCGACATCGGGCTCGTGGGCCAGCCGAACGCGGGCAAGAGCACACTGCTCTCCGTGATCTCTGCGGCGCGACCCAAGATCGCGAACTATCCGTTCACGACACTGTCGCCGAACCTGGGTGTCGTGCCGCTCAGCGATCACCGCTCCTTCGTCGTCGCCGACATACCGGGGATCATCGAAGGGGCCCACGAAGGAAAGGGACTCGGTCTGCAGTTTCTGCGGCACATCGAGCGCACGCGCATTCTCGCCTTCATGATTCCGATCGAATCGGAGGATTGGCAGCAGGAACTGGATCAGCTTCGGCACGAGATCGGCGAGCACTCCGCAGAGCTTGCGGCCAAGCCATACTGCGTGGTGTTCACGAAACTGGATCTGCTGGGCGAGCAGTACGTACCGGAGATCAACGCCCCCGGAACGTTCGGCAACTTCTCGATCAGCGCGCCCGGACGCATGGGACTCGATGTGTTGCTCGATGCGTGGTGGAGCGAGTTGCTGGTGTTGCGCGCTGCTGCAGCCAATCCACAGCAGGATGCGCAGCTCCTCCCGTGACGAGCATGAAGTACGCGCGCTGATCGCCCTGACGGCGCTCCCCGGCGTCGGCGACATCGGTATCGCGCGAAAGCTCGAGTCGTATTCGTCGGCGCTGCGCGCGATGGATCATGAATCGGGCACCGCACAGGCCTCCGCGTATAGATCGGCCGATGTGATTCTCGCGAATGCGCATCGTTGCGGCGCACGCGTGGTTGGGCGCACCGACGCCGAGTATCCGGAGCGCCTGCTGGAACTGCCGGACGCTCCGGCGGTGATCTTCGCGCGCGGCTCGCTGCATGTTGCCACGCCACCGGCCGTCGCGATTGTCGGTACGCGACAGGCCAGCAGCTACGGCCTGCGCGTCGCGCGAGCAATCGCCACCGCGTGCGCAAAGGCAGGTGCGACCGTTGTCAGCGGGCTCGCCCGCGGCATCGACGGTGCCGCGCATGAAGCAGCCCTCGAAGTGGGCGGGCGCACCGTCGCGGTGCTCGGCACCGGCGTGGACGTGCACTATCCACGCTCTCACCGTTCGTTGCAGGAGCAGATCGCCCGCGACGGTGTGCTCCTGTCCGAACTGCCCCCGGGGATACAGGGACACTCGGGCACCTTTCCGAGGCGAAATCGCCTCATCGCTGCATTGGCTGACGTGACCGTCGTGGTGGAGGCGGGTGCCTCGAGTGGCGCGCTGATCACCGCCGATCACGCCATCGAGCTTGGTCGAACCGTGGCCTGCGTCCCGAACGCGATCGACGTGCCAAACGCGTTTGGCAGTAACGCGCTGCTCAAGCGAAACGCGGAACCCGTGCTCGAACCCGATGACGTGCTCGCGCTGCTCGAACTGCGTGCGGTCCCCACGCCAGCTCCCATACTCGATGCCGATGCAGCGAACTGCTGGAATGCCATTCAGCACGGTGCGACGCAGCTGCGCGAGATTGCCGACGCCTCCGGACTCTCGGCGCGTGCGGTCGCGACCGCGATCAGTCTGCTCGAACTCGAGTCACTCGTCGAGATGCAGCTGGATGGGTCCGTTCGCTCCACGGTCGGGCGTCGTGGTCGCTGATCTGACGTGCCGTCATCTGTACATCCACGTTCCGTTCTGCGCCCGACGGTGCAGCTATTGCGACTTCGCCATTGTTGTCCGTCGCGAAGTACCCGCGCTCGCATTCGCGCAGGAGATCGCGACCGAGTTCACGCTGCGAAGTGTCGCCGAGTCCGCGCTGCACCTCGACACGGTGTACCTCGGTGGTGGCACACCGTCGCGGCTTGGCGCCGATGGTGTGCAGACGCTGCTCGACACCGTTCGCGCGCACGGCACGATACAGGTCGGCGCCGAGGTGACGCTGGAAGCGAACCCCGAGGATATCTCCGCCGAGACCGTACGCGGATGGCGAAATGCGGGCGTTACGCGACTGTCGATTGGCGTGCAGAGCTTCGACGATCGAGTGCTGACGTGGATGCATCGCGTACACGACGGCGCGGCGGCGGCACGCGCCGTGCGCGTTGCGCGTGACGGCGGATTCGACGACTTCTCGCTCGATCTCATCTTCGCCGTGCCGGACGCATTGCAGCGCGACTGGGCGCGCGATGTGGACGCCATGCTCGCCCTCGAACCGTCACACCTGTCGCTCTACGGACTCACGGTCGAGCCGCACACGCCACTCGGGCGCTGGCACGCACGGGGCGAGGTGCTGGAGTCGCCAGAGGAGCGATACGAACACGAATTCCTCGATGCGCACGCGCGACTGACGGCGGCAGGTTTTGAGCATTACGAAGTGTCCAACTTCGCGCGACCAGGCCGACGTGCCCGTCACAACAGCGCATACTGGCGCGCGGTCCCCTACCTTGGAGTAGGGCCATCGGCGCACGGTTTCGACGGACATGAGCGACGCTGGAACGCCTCGGCGTACACGGCCTGGCAGCGCGCCCTGCGATCGGGCGCCGATCCAATCGGTGGCGCCGAGCAGTTGTCCAGCGAGAATCTGGTCGCGGAGGCTGTATACCTCGGATTGCGCACGGTCGACGGGCTGGCCGTGTCGGAGGCTGAACGAGCTTACGTCGCCACATGGCGGGAGGCAGGGTGGGTGGAGTACGACCTGAGCAACGGAGGATCTCGGATTCGCTGCACAGCGGAGGGTTGGCTGCGCCTCGACTCGCTGGCGGCCGACTTGACAGCGCTCCGAAGTCGTTCGTAGCGTTCAACTTATGACGCACAACGGCGAACTCTCGGCGCGTGAACGACAGGTGCTCGAAGCGGTCATCCAGAGCTATGTTGCCACGGCTGAGCCCGCCGGCTCACGCACGATCGCACGTCGGTTCGGACTCGGCATCTCCCCGGCCACCATCCGCAACACCATGAGCGATCTGGAGGAGAAGGGATTTCTCTTCCATCCGCACACCTCCGCCGGTCGCGTCCCCACCGACAAGGCGTACCGCGTCTACGTCGACTCGCTCATTCGCGTCGATCCGATCTCGCAGCACGAACAGCGCACCCTCGCCGAGCAGATCACGTCCGGAGGCTCCGCCATCGAGACGATTCTACGGCGCGCCGCGCAGTCGCTCGGCATTCTGACACAGGAATTGGGCGTTGCCGTCGGGCCGCGCCTCGAACGCGCCACACTCCGAAAGATTGAACTCGTTCGCGTCTCCTCCGATCGCCTGCTGATGGTGCTCGGCCTCTCCGGGGGCGCAGTGCGGACCATCTTCGTCGAAGTGCCCGGCATCATCGCCGATGTGGCGCTGGTGGAGGTGACGATCGTGCTGAACGAGCGCCTGTCCGGTCTCACGCTCGATCAGGTGCGTCTATCGCTCGCCTCACGCCTGCGCGACGTCCGTGCCGGTCCGGCGACGGCGGAGTTGCTCAACATCTTCGTTCAGGAAGGCGAGCAGGTATTCGGGCGGGCCGCCGAGCCCATCGACACGGTCGTCATCGGCCAGCCGTCGCTGCTGGCCGATCAGCCGGAGTTTGCGACAGGCGAGCGATTGCGCCGATTGATCGAACTGACGGAAACCCGGGCCCAGCTTGCTACTTTACTTGAGGTGCGGCCCGGCGCGAACGGGATGTCCATTACGATCGGGATCGAGCACGGGGATCCGCGGCTCGAGCCTTTCACCGTCGTCACCGCCGAGTACTCAGCAGGGTCGCTGAGTGGCGTGATCGGCGTTATTGGCCCCACGCGCATGCCGTATGAAAAGGTGATTGCGTTGGTGGGGCACACCTCGCAGCTGGTTTCCGATCTGCTCCGCTGACGGGCGACCGTCGCTTGACTGGCGTGGCCAACTGGCCGACGTCATTACTGGATTTTCGACATGGCCGATTTCTACGCGGTACTTGCTGTACCGCGCGACGCATCCGACGATGACATCAAGCAGGCCTATCGTCGGCTCGCAATGCAGTGGCACCCGGACCGCAACAACGGATCCAAGGACGCCGAAGCCACCGAAGTCGCGCATGAAGATGTTGAGCGCGTC
>CAYWCJ010000204.1:0-7817 GCA_964456595.1 uncultured Gemmatimonas sp.
AACGTCGCCTTTGCGATCGGGCTGACCACCGCCGCAGAATTGGTGCTCGCGGAGCAGGACGTCGAACACGCGCGATTGACGTCGCTGCGGGATCGGCTGGAGCATGCGCTGCGCGACCGTATTCCCGACGTCGTGGTGCATGGGGCGGGCGCACCGCGGGCGCCGCACATCTGCAACGTCTCCCTTCCCGGCACGGACAGTGAGTCCATGTTGATGGCGCTCGACCTGCGCGGCATCGCCTGCAGCGCGGGCTCGGCGTGTCAGAGCGGCAGCGTTTCGGCGTCGCACGTGCTCACGGCGCTCGGCGTGGCACCGTCGGTGGCCAACGCGGCGCTGCGACTCTCGCTGGGATGCCTGAGCACCGAAGCCTCTGTGGACCGCGTCGTGGACGTCCTGAGCACGTTGGCCGCGAAGGCGCGCGGACCCGTTCCCGCGTTCACCTGATCGCGCGCAAGCGGCTGCCGTCATGACTCGCGAGGAGGCTATGGACACTACCCACAACGAATGGGAAGGACCGCAGCATGGTGAGCGTGTGCTCGTGGCCATGTCGGGTGGCGTGGATTCGTCAGTCGCTGCGGCGATGCTCGTGGAGCGCGGCTGCGACGTCGTGGGAGTGACGATGAAGCTGCACGAGGATGGCAGTGACGTTCCGGACCGCCCGTGCTGCTCGCTCGACTCCACGAGTGATGCGCGTCGCGTGTGTGAGCGACTGGGCGTGCCGCACTATGTCGTGAATCTGGTGGACCGCTTCGGACGTGATGTGCTCGACGATTTCGTGTCGGAGTATGCGCGTGGTCGCACTCCGATTCCCTGCGTTCGGTGCAACACGTTCACCAAGTTCCGCGATCTGTTGCACAAGGCCGATGCCATCGACGCGCGTTGGCTGGCCACCGGACACTACGCGCGCATGGGTGATGTGGACGGTCGACGAGCGCTGTTGCGCGGCCTCGATCCGGCGAAGGACCAGAGCTACTTCCTGTGGGGCATCGAACGCGAGGTGCTGGACCGTTTGGTGCTGCCGATCGGCGTGCAGACCAAGGCTGAGACGCGCGCCATCGCGCGTCGCTTCGGATTGCGCACCGCGGAGAAGGCCGAGAGTCAGGATATCTGCTTCGTGCCCGATGGCAATCATGTGCGCGTGCTCGAAGAACATCTCGGCGCCGATGCGCCGGCACTGTCGGCGGGGCCGCTACGCCTGCACACCGGAGAGGTGATCGGCGAGCACCGCGGATTTGCACGCTACACGATCGGGCAGCGAAAGGGTTTGCCCGGTGGATTTTCACAACCGATGTTCGTGGTGGACATCATCGCCAGTGAGCGCGCCGTGGTGATTGGTCCACGCGAGGCGTTGCTTGGTCGCGGACTTGAAGCACGCGAGTTGAACTGGTTGTCCGAGCCGCCGAGGATGGGTGCACGGGTGCAGGTGCAAGTTCGCAATCGTGCGCGTGCGGTGCCGGCAACCGTGGTGCGCATCGAGAGCGACGCGATCGAACTGGCGCTCGAGGAGGCGGTATCCGCCATCACCCCTGGGCAGTCGCTGGTTTTGTTTGACGACGCCCACGTGCTGGGTGGCGGTGTGATTGAAGCGCGCACCGGTGCGATGCACAATGCGGACCCGCCTCGCCGCGCCGCGCTGCCGATTCTGGCAGCCTGACCCTTCAGCTTCGACAATTCGCATGCTACATCGAACACGCAGCGCCGTCCCGGTGCTGGGCTTTGTCGCGCTGGCAGCGCACGCTTTCGTCATCACACCATGGAACTCTTCGCACGACATGGCATGACGAGCAATGCCTACTGGCATCCGATGGACGACCAGAACGGTGCCGGTCGCACGCTCTCCTACCTGCTTGCGCACCCCAGCCGCGCCGCGTCGGCAGCGAACTGGGCGGCGTTCCGACGCGACCCTGTTTGGATGGCCGCGCGCACCGCGTCGGAGAAGTTGGCCGGCGGCTCGCTGACCACCGTCGCCAAGTCGGTGTTTCTCGCGCCGACGGATTTTTCGACGCTTCGCTGAACGCCCGCGTCAGGGTCGCCGCGAGGAGTCGTCATCACGGCCACGAGCATGTCCGCCGTCACGTTGAGCAACGTCTTGAACATATCGGGGAGCGTGTCGAGCGCGATCATGATGCCGATCCCTTCAACCGGCAGTCCGATCGCGGTGTAGAGCGGCACCTGCAGCAGCATGCCTCCGCTCGGAATGCCCGGAGTGCTGAAGCTGAGCGCCACACTCGAGGCGGCAACCAGCGCGATGGACGCGGTTGGAAGCTCGATCCCGTACAGCTTCGCGATGAACAGCGCGCCGACCACCCAGTAAATCGCACTGGTGAGCTTGAAGACGGAAGCGGCGAGTGGCAGCACGAAACCGGTGGCGGTCGGCGGCAGTCGCAGCACATCAGTTGCGCCCTTCACCATGGCCGGCAAGGATGCCAGCGAGCTGCGCGTTCCGAATGCCACCACCTGCGCGGGCACCAGCGCCCGCGCGAATTGCATCAGCGGCACGCGACGCGAGATGAGCACGACGAGATAGAGTGCCGCCGTCGCTACGAGATGCAGCACGATGAGCACGATGACGTAGAAGCCGATCGCCTCGAGCGCCGAGGTCCCGAGTTTCTCGCCCAGCACAACCGCCAGCGCGAAGATGCCAAGCCAACCGATGGCAAGCATCCAGCGCACGACGACGAGCATCGTGTCCGCCATGCCGCGAAAGAATGCGAGCTGCGCAGCCCGCGACTGCTCTGCAATGCGACCGAGTGCGAATGCATACAGCAGCGTGAACAGCACCGTCGGCAGCAGCGCACCGTCGGCGGCCGAACGAATGGGATTGAGCGGAATGAGACTCAGCACCCACGTGCGCAGCGAAAGCGCATCCGACGTCGGCACGTCGATCCTGGCCGTCGCGCGTAGTCGCGCGGTGGCTTCCGGATCGAGCGTGAGTGCGTCGAACCACACCGGCGACACGATGGCGGAGAAGGCGGCGCAGGCGATGAGCAACAGCAGAAACCAGCCGAACGCCTTGGCACCAACCGCGCCCGTGTGTCGGGTATCGTTGGAGCCCGCCACGCCGATGATGAGCAGCGGCACTACCAACGGAATCACGGTCATCCGCACGGCGTTGATCCACGCCGTGCCAATGACGTCGAGGATGCTCACGAACCGCGTGGAAAACGCCGACGGCTCCGTCTCGCGTGCGAGCAGCATCCCGACCGCGAGGCCGAGGACAAGTCCAGCCGACACATGTACCGCTTGTGATCGCAGCGGACTTGGTCGGGTCGGCGCCATCGGCGGATTCGTCATGCGAGGGGACTAAAACCCGAACCCAAACGACCAGGTGAAGATGCGTCGCGCTGGAGCGCCCGCGGCATCGTCGCCCAAGCGGACGAAGTAGCCGAACTCTCCGCCGAAGGCGAGCGCCGGAAGGACGTGCACGGCCGCGCCGGCGTAGTTGCGCCACCGTTCGGCGTGCAACGGTGAACCGAACGTGCGCAGCACACCAACGCTGATGCCCGCGCCGCCGCCCAGTGCGTTGATCGTTCGCGAACTGCCGAGCGCGAGACGCGCGCCGCCAATACCGAGTCTCGACGACGCATAGTGACAGGCGTCATGTCCACCATCGAGCGATTCGACAAGGCGGCCACGCGCGTAACTGACCGCCATCTTGAGCGGTGCGCCGTAGCTGATCCCCAGCATGCAGCGATCCCACGAAGCCTGTGTGCTGGATTCGACACCGGCCTGCGCGGTGAGCGCACGCGGTACGCTGACGATGACGGCCGACGGCAGCGCGGCCAGCATCGCGGCAATGAGACGCCAACTGCGATGCTGTGGCGGGCCTCGCATCAGAACTTCAGTCCACCGGCTTCGGCGAACTCGCGCATCGCCTTCTCCTGAGCATCGGAAAGCGTCTCCGGCACGGTGATGGTGACCTCGACGAGCAGGTCGCCTTTCTTCCCGTCTTTGTCGATGCCTTGTCCGGAAATGCGGAAGCGCTTTCCCGCCGACGTACCCGCAGGAATGCGGATCGCGACTTTCTTGTCGTCGAGCGTCTTGACGGAGATCTTCGAGCCGAGCGTGGCTTGCGCCACATTGATTGGCACGGTCGCGACCAGGTCGAGTCCCTCGCGCTTGTAGAAGCGGTCGGGGACGACTTCGAAGGTGATGACGAGGTGTCCGGATTGGCCGCCCGAAGCGCCCTTGCCGCCCTGCCCCTTGAGCCGAACCTTGGTGCCGCTTTCTGCACCCGCAGGGACGCCAACGAGTATCCGTCGTTTCGCCCGCGTCTCGCCGCTGCCATTACACGTCGGACAAGGCGTGGTAGGGATCTGGCCGCGACCCATGCACACGGGGCACGGACGATTCACCGCAAAGCTTCCCTGACCAAACGAGATCACGCCGCGACCGCTGCACTCCCCGCATGGTTTGAGCATCGCCCCCGTCGCCGCGCCGGAGCCACGACAGGTCGCGCACTCCTCGTTCGCTTCGATCTCGATCGGCACTTTGCCGCCAGTCGCGGCGATGCGGAACGGCACTTCGACGCTTTTTTCGATCGTCTGGCCGCGCTCAGGGGTGCGGCCGCGATTGGAGGTGCTGCGCGTACCGCCTTGCCCGAACATCGATGAAAACAGATCGCCCAGGCCGCCAATTCCTCCGACATCGAACTCGGTGAACGTGCCGGCGCCGGACTGACCGGGTCCGGTGCTGCCAAAGCCGTCGGGACGTGAGCGGCTGCCCTGTTGCGCCGTCCGCGCGCCGGCGAAGCCGCTGAACGCGCCGAGCCGACGCATCTCATCGTACTCTTTGCGCTTGGCGACGTCGCCGAGCACGGTGTATGCCTCGGAGATTTCCTTGAAGCGTTCGGCCGACTTGGGATCGCTCTGGTTGGAGTCTGGATGGTGTTGCTTGGCCAGACGCCGGTACTGCTTCTTGATCTCGTCTGCCGTGGCTGAAGAAGCGACCCCCAGCACTGCGTAGAAGTCCTTCCCGTTCGCCATGATCAGCCCGCGCCGGCTGCGTTGTCGCGATCGCCATTCCACTGCTTCACGACGACGCGCGCTGGACGCAGCACGTGTCCGTTGATGATGTAGCCGACCTGGAAGGTGGCGGCCACGGTGCCGTCTTCCTGCTCGATGGAAGCCGGTGTGGTGGTCACGGCCTCGTGCTGCGTCGGGTCAAACGGGCGCGATGTCGGATCGATGGTCTCGAAGCCGTGACCGGCGAGCGACTTGAAGAGCTTGCGTTCGACGAGCAGCACGCCGTCCACCACCGTCTTCGAATCGACCGAAGCCGGATCCACATGGGCGAAGCGCGTGATGTCATCGATTGCGTCAAGCAGTCCGCGCACGAGTTCACCCTGTGCACGCCACCCGGCTTCCTGTTTCTCCTTGGCGGCGCGGCGTCTAAAATTGTCGTATTCGGCAGCGAGACGGAGATACTTCTCCCTCTGGTCCGCGAGCTCGCGCGAGAGCGCGTCCGAATCGGAGAGCGCCGTGATGTCGGCGGCGACGGAATCGGCGGACGTGGAATCGGGCTGCGAGCCCTGTACTGGATCGGACATGGTCGTGGGCTGTCAATGCGGAGGCGGCAGCAGAGGGATGCCGCGCGCCCTGAATGCGGCGCGTCGGTCCCTACGTGCTCGAACGAGAGAAGTTTATCGCGTGCATCACGAACGCGAAGTCCATGCCGTGGGATCGGTGTCGTTGGCGAACACGCGACGCAGTCGATCAAGCGCCAACTGCGTGGCCCGGTAGCGCACTTCGGTACGATCACCGGGGAGCACGGCGCGCACTGCATGCACATCGCCGTTCACATCCACCGCCACCCACACGGTCCCCACCGGCTTGTCGGGAGTGCCTCCATCCGGGCCGGCGATGCCGGTGATGCCGAAGCCGATGGCGCTGCCAAAGCGCGCCCGCACACCGGACGCCATTGCACGCGCCACGCGCTCGCTCACGGCGCCGTGTTCGGCGAGGTCCGCCGACGCGACGCCAAGCTCGCGCACCTTCACCTCGTTGCTGTAGGCGATGATGCCGCCGAGGAAGACGGCACTCGAGCCGGGGATGGCAGTGAAACGACCGCCGAGCAGACCGCCGGTGCAGCTTTCGGCCACGGCGATCGTCGCCCCCCGGCCTGCGCACTCGGCGAGCATGACGGCAGCAAAGTCATCCTCGCCTTCGCCATAGACGAAGCGCCCTACCTTTTCACGAATACGTGCCGCTGCGGCGTCGAGTCTGCGCTCGGTTTCGCGCGGTTGCAGTCCGCGCGAGGTGATGCGCAGGTCCACCCCTTCGCTGCCCGGGAGAAACGCCAACGGCATGCCGTCGATGCCGCGCGCAAGTTCCTCAAGGCGATCGGCGAGCGCGGACTCCGCGATGTTGGCCGTGCGCACGGTGCGCGAACGAATGACCGTTGCATCGGCGCCTACCCGGTCGCGCAGCAGCGGCAGGATGGTGTCGGCGATCATGCCGCGCATTTCACGTGGGACACCGGGGAGCATGGCGACCCACCGACGCTGGTCGTCTTCCAGCCAGATACCCGGCGCGGAACCGTGTCGATTGGCGAGGATGGTCGCGGCTTCGGGCACCATGGCCTGCTGGCGATTGCTGGGCGGCAGCTCGTGGCCGAAACGTTTGAGCCAGCGCGCTTCGAGGTTGGCCAGGATTTCGTCGTCCATCACCATCGACTTGCCGAAGATCGCCGCGATGGCGGGCTTGGTCATGTCATCGGCGGTGGGCCCGAGCCCGCCGGTAGTGATCACGGCACCGGTACGCCCGAGCGCCTCTTGGACGGCAGACGCGATGGACTCGGCGTCATCGCCGACGGTGGCGCGACGGACGACACGGATGCCCAGACCAGCGAACTCGCGCGCGATGTGCGCGGCGTTGGTGTCGATGGTGAAGCCGAGCAGGAGTTCGTCGCCGATGGTGACGATTTCGAGATTCATCGGGGGAAGATAACGCCTGACAGAACGACCCCGTTTCGAGTTTTGAGTTTGAGTTTTGGGCTTTGAGAAACGGCGAAGCCTGTTCAGGACTCACTCCGGACTCACTCAAGACCTGACGCCAGACCTGACTTCAAACGAAACCCCCGAATCGGAGCGGAGACGGGGATGACCGAGACGCGAATCAGCGTGCACGACGAGCGGAGGTCAACCGGCGCGAACCGGGCCGCGAATGACCTGGGCGCCGTAGCGACGCAGGTAGAGCCACAGTGACCAGAGCGTGAGTGCGACGGCACCAGTCATGCTGCCGACGCCGACGACACCATTGAACATGGCGAACGCCCGCCAGGCTGGAAGCTCGAGCCAGCCGTTACTGGTGGCGAGGGTGACGGCAAAGAACCAGCAATACGCAGCGCCAACCCACACGGACTGGAATCCCGTCTTCCATTTCGCAGCACCGATCGCGGAAATGACCAGGCCGCGACGCGCGGCGATCTGACGAAAGACGGTCATGGCTGCTTCACGGCCGAGCACGACCAGCAGCATCCAGAGCGGAAAGGAAATGCGACCGAACGGCGTCGTGAAGAGAAAGGGCGACGGCTCGGGGAGTACACCGCTCAGCGCCGCATGAAAAGTGTAGTGGCGCTGCATGAGGTACATCGGGACAAGCGTGGCGACAAGCAGCAGCTTGTCAGCCAGCGGGTCGAGCAGGCGACCGAGGTCGGTGACCATGTTGTGCTGCCGTGCGAGATGCCCGTCCCAGTAGTCGGTGACCGCGGCCACGACAAAGAGCGCGAAGGCCAGCAGCCGCGCGCTCCACGAGGTGGTGAAGGGCAACCACGCAATCAGCGGCGTCAGGGCGATGCGGCCCAGCGTGATTGCGTTC
>CAYWCJ010000204.1:7827-8549 GCA_964456595.1 uncultured Gemmatimonas sp.
GACGGTGATCGCGTTGGGAAGATTCACGGAGAGGGGCTCTGCGAGTATTTAGGCGAGCGTCTTGAGGACCAGCTTGGAAACCGCTTTCAATGTGTCGAAGACACCGTCGCCGGTGACACCGACTGCTTCGAAATATGGTGCACGTTCCACCCATTCACCGGTGGGTAGTTGCGATACCAGAAACTCGCCGGGTCGAAAGGGATCCGCCAGTGCGCGCATGCGTGTCGGATCGCTGACCTCCCATCCCGGATTGAGCATGGCCTGCAGCTCCACGAGCGAGGCGGCGTTGGGAAGATCGCGTTTGTTGAACTGCACGACGAACGGCATGCGCGTGATGTCGTATCCATACGCGGCCATGTTGTCATACAGGTTCTGCATCGACTCCACGTTGGCCTCGGCGCGTTCGGTCTGTGAATCGGCGACGAACACCACGCCATCCACGCCCTTGAGGATCAGCTTGCGGCTGGCATTGTAGTAGACCTGACCCGGCACGGTGTAGAGATGAAATCGCGTGCGGAACCCGCGAATGGTACCGAGGTCCACCGGCAGAAAATCGAAAAAGAGCGTGCGTTCGGATTCGGTGGCGAGCGAGATCAGCTTGCCACGTGTGTTCGGCGACACCTTGCCGTACACGTACTCGAGATTGGTCGTTTTGCCGCCGAGCCCAGGACCGTAGTACACGATCTTGCAGTTGATCTCGCGGGACGCATAGTTGATCATCG
>CAYWCJ010000205.1:0-8537 GCA_964456595.1 uncultured Gemmatimonas sp.
ATGATCGGAAAGAGCTGATCGATGGCCCAGCTGTCCGGCAGCGACTGAAAGAGCGAGAAATTGCAGAAGTAGCGATCCACCAACGCCGCTTCGATTTCCGCGAGAATATCGGCGTACGTCACCGGATCCGCCGACGCGATGCGATATGTCGCGTTCATCGTGGCCAGCCACAGCACCTCGGCCTTTGCCAAACCGCGCAAGTCCAGCACACCACTGTTGAAGTAGTTGCGCGCGCGCTCCTTGTCGAACGACGCATCGTGAAACACCTCGAGCACCTTGCGCGGCTTCGCCCCACGCTCGGTGAGCGTGCGCCAGTCCTCGAACATCTCGTGCAGCAGTCCGTGATCATCGTCGTCCAGCTGCGGCATCGGCTGCTCCGCTTGCGACTCGACATCGATGACCTTCACCAGCAGCAACGCATGGTGCGCGGTGAGCGCGCGCCCCGATTCGCTGATGATGTGCGGCATCGGCAACTCCGCCTCGCGGCACGCCTCCGCGATCGTGTAGATCACGTCGTTGGCGTACTCCTGCGGAGTGTAGTTCACGCTCGCGTTATTGGTCGAGCACGTGCCGTCGTAGTCGATACCAAGTCCACCGCCCACGTCCACGTGCGTGATGTCCACGCCCATGGCGCGCATCTCCATGTAAAAGCGTGCCACTTCCTGCAGCCCCGACTTGATGAAGCGGATATCGGTGATCTGACTGCCAAGATGGAAGTGAATGAGCTTGAGCACATCGATGCGGTTTTCCGCCGTGAGCCGATCGATGAGCTTCACCAGTTCGGCTGAACTCAGACCGAACTTGCTCTTCTCACCGCCGCTCTGCGCCCACCGCCCCGCGCCCTCGCTGGCGAGCTTGATACGCACGCCACACACCGGACGCACGTCGAGTTCGGCGGCCACTTCGAGCAACACGTCGAGTTCACTGAGTTGCTCGAGCACGATGAACACGCGATGTCCGAGTTTCTGGCCCATCAACGCCAGTCGCATGAACTCGTGGTCCTTGTAGCCATTGCAGACAATCAAGTGCTCGGTGGTCTCCGAAAGACCGAGCACGGCCTGCAGTTCGGGCTTCGAACCGCACTCGAGTCCGACGCCATGCCGTTTGCCGAATTGCACGATCTCTTCGACGACATGCCGCTGCTGGTTGACCTTGATCGGATAGACGGTTGTGTAGCCGCCCGTGTACTCGAACTCCTTCATCGCCGCGCCGAAGCGTTCACTGAGCGTTTCGATGCGCGAGCGCAAGATGTCGGAGAAGCGCAGCAGTACGGGCAGCTGAATGCCCTGCTGCTCGAGGTCGCCGGCGAGGTCTTTCAGGTCGAGCACCAGATGCGGTCGTTCCGGATCCGGTCGCACGACCACGTTGCCGCGCTCGTTGATATCGAAGTAGCCGACGCCCCAGCCCTCTACGTTGTAGAGAGACTTCGCGCCTTCGATGGACCAGGCGGAGGGAGCAGACGGAGTTGCGTCAAGGATCGGTGCGATTCGAGTGGCCATGGCGACCAAAGTTAGGGGATGCGTTACTTTTGCGCATGGACCCACGCGTCATCGCCACGGCGGCCAAAGTGGGTAACGTCATCGAATCGTTACTCGCCACGGTGCGCCGGGGACGTGCCGGTCCCACCGAAAAGCAGATCCGGATCATTCCGCACCGCAGTCTGGGTGACCCTGCGCGCCTGACGGTGCGAGGACGCGTGGTTCGGCAGGCAACGACCAGCGCCCGACCACTCGGCCGGCACGGCGCCGTCACTACGCGGGAACACCTCGCCGCGCTCTACCGCGCGTTCGACGCCGAGGAGCTTTCTTATGCGACGGTCGAAGCCTCGCTGGATGGCGTGGCGGCGCGCACAGCCTGCGACGCCGGCGGATTCTTCACCATCGACTTGCCCGCGCCGAACGGGCGCCCCTGGCGCGCCGGATGTCTGCGTCCGCAAACACGGTTGCTCGATGTCGGCCCCACGTTCAGCGCATCAGCCGCCGCAGATGCGCTTGACCAACGCGCGCTGGTCGAAGTGTTCGTGGCCGGCGCAGAGGCACGACTGGCCATCGTGAGTGATCTCGATGACACGGCGATGGATACCAACACGCCAAACACCGTGGCGGCGATCAGCACCATCACGCTGCGGAGTGCGCGGCGGCGGCGGCCGGTGCCAGGTGTCGTGGAACTGTACACCGGGCTTCGCGATGGCTCGCATGGCGACGCACAGAATCCTGTCTGCTACATCTCGAGCGGCGCGTGGAACCTGTACGACATCGTCCTCGACTATCTCGACACGCACGGATTGCCGCCGGGCGCGATGATGCTCAATGACTGGGGCTCACCCGAGCGCGCGTTCCACACCGTCGAGCACTCGCACAAGAGCGTGCAGGTGAACGCGCTGATGTCGCGCCTGCCGCACCTTCCGTTTCTCCTCGTGGGTGACGACGTCCAGGAAGACGCGGAATTGTATGCCGATATCGCCCTCCGTCATCCGGGGCGCGTTCCGGCCATCTGGATTCGCGCAGTGCGCGGACGCGCGTCGCGACTTCGGGACATTGCGTCGCTACAGACGAGTCTGACGACCGTCGGCACGCGCCTGGTCGTCGCCGCCGACACCGAACGCTTTGTTGAGGACGCCACCGCGCGCGATTGGCTCCCGCGACGGACGCCGAACGCCGGCATCCGCGCGGTTCCGCTGTGAGGGCGAATTGAGTGCGTGAAAAGTGAATGCGACGGAATTGCGTTGTCGTTGCGCCGCGATGACGCCGCGTCGGTAATGCCGCTGCCCGATCGGCGTCAGCGATCGCCGTCGAGCAGGCCGCCGATACCGCCCAGCAACGACCCTTCCTCGCGACGGCTGCCACCAGCCCGCGGCGACGCGGCAATGATGCGATCCGCCAGACGTGAGAACGGTAGCGTCTGGAGAATCACGCGACCCGGTCCGGTCAATTGCGTGAAGAACAACCCCTCGCCACCGAACAGCGCGGTCTTGATGCCGGGCACTCGCTGAATGTCGTACTGCACCGATGGCTGGAACGCGACGAGACAACCGGTGTCCACGCGCAGGATCTCACCCGGTGCCAGATCGATCGCGTGCAGCGTGCCCGACGCGTGGAGGAACGCGAGACCGTCGCCCTGCAACTTCTGCAGAATGAAGCCTTCGCCGCCAAAGAAACCCGCGCCGAACTTCCGTGTGAACGCGACCGTAATGTCGATGCCGCGCGCGGCGCACAGAAAACTGTCCTTCTGCGCCATCACGGTGCCGCCCCACTCCTTGAGATTGAGCGGCAGGATCTTCCCGGGATACGGCGCGGCAAACGCGACATCGGCTCGGCGGGCGCCGCTGTTGCCGAAGAGCGTCACGAAAAACGAATCGCCGGAGAGCACACGCTTTCCCGCCCCGATCAGCTTGTCGAACAGCGAGCCGGAGCGCGCGTTCGGATCGAGCGTCGTGGCCATCGTGATCCCTTCACGCATGAACATCATGCCGCCCGCTTCGGCGAACACCGCCTCGCCTGGATCGAGCGTCACGATCACCGCCTGCATGTCATCACCAATGATCTGGTAGTCGATCTCGTCGGCCATCAATTGTCTCCGTCCGGACGTCCGGCGTTGCCGCTCGGCGTCGGACTATTCGGCGTCGTTGGAGTTGCTGGAGTCGTACCGGTCATGCGAACCTGATCGCGCCCCTTCTCGAGGAAAGGCACACCGCGCACCATCCATGACGCAGGAGGGGCCCCAAGAAGTTTCGTCGCGAAGAAGTCCAGCATTTTCCGATCGATGTCCTTCTGGTTGGCGCGCTTGGTCGGGTTATGCTCGTCGCCGTTGTAGACCACCATGTACGCCTCCTTCTGCAGGCGACGCATGGCCACGTAGAACTCGATCCCCTGATACCAGGGTACGGCGCCGTCGTTGTCGTTGGCCATGAACAACACCGGCGTGTTCACCCGATCGAGCTTGAACAGCGGTGAGTTTTCCATGAAGCGCTCCGGGTACTGCCACAACGACCCGCCGATGCGGCTCTGTGTGTGCTCGTACTGGAACGATCGCGCAATGCCGCTCTGCCAGCGAATGCCACCATACGCGCTCGTCATGTTCACCACGGTCGCGTTCGGCACCGCGGCAGCGAACATGTTGGTGACGGTGATGAGATACGCGGTCTGGTAGCCGCCCCACGATTGGCCGGTGATGCCGAGCCGCCGGGGATCGACGAAACCCTTGGCGATCAACGATTGCACGCCAGGAATGACCGACTTCGCAGCACTCGGCCCTGGCTGACCATCGGTGTAGACGATGTCCGGTTCGAAGACGAGGTAGCCGAGCGCGTTGTAGACGAGCGGATTGACGACGTTGCGACCCGTCGGCGCGACGTAGTTGTGCAGGCCGTCGGACAGCTTCTCGTAGTAGTAGGTCACCATCGGGTACTGCTTGGAGGCATCGAACCCCTCGGGCTTGTAGAGCAGCCCCTGCAGCGGTACGCCGTCGGTGTTGAGCCACGAGACGAGTTCGACGGTGCCACGTGGATACTGCGCATCCTGCGGATTCGCGTCCGAGATCTGCGCGACGCTGGTCAGCGATGTGCCAGTCCACAGGTTCGGGAACTCGCGGTACGTCTGCTGCGTGAGCAGATACTGTTCGGCGTTGCGCGCCTTCTGCAACGCGGCGTAGTTGCGCGCGCCCATCAGAATGCGCTCGGGCTTTGCATCCACACCAACGCGATCGCGATAGAAGCCACTCTGCTTCGTGGCCACGTCGAAGGCGCGCAGCATGACCGGTTGCGCCGGATCGACGAAGCGATCTTCGGCATCGAGATCGATGACACGCAGCGTCATGCCGGCGCGACGCCCTTCGCCGTCGGTCATGTTGCGCGCCGCCACGACTCCGGTCGGGTCGATCTCCCAGATGTCGTAGCGATCGTACACAAGCACACGCTTCTCGCCCGTTGTCCAACCGGCGATGCCGTACGGCGGCGGTACGTCGGGCGAATCGAACTCCTCGTCCTGAAACTTCACGCCCGTGATCGCTGACGTGAGGTTGACCTGCTTGCCCGTCGCACCTGCGCGCGCCATCCAATGCCCGTTCTCGAACCACGTTACGTAGCCGCCGGCCGGCGAGAGCTGTGCGCCAAAGCGCAGCCTCTTGGCGACCAGCGTTCGGACTCCGGTGCCCGCATCGACGAGATACGCGTCGCTGCCACCTTCGCCCCACATCTGCTCCACGGCGTACTCCACCGAATTGAGCGCCAGCGCGCGCTTGCCGTCGTCGCTGACGGTCACCTGCAACAAAGAGTCGTTGCCCAGCTTCACCCACCTGTTGGTCGCGAGCTGATATACGGCGAGCTGCGTGCGGTTGCGATCGCGCGCGGCATCCGCTTTCTGCTGCGGTTGAATCTTCGTGTCCTTCCAGTGCCACAAATCGTAAACGGCCTTGTCGATGAGCGAGTCGGCCGGAATCGAATCCATCGGCACATTGGCCAACGAAAACAGAATGGCGGTGCCATCGCGCGTGAAGTCGAGACGTCCGCGTTCGGCGATCAGCAGTCCGGCAGGAGCGTCGGTTGACGCCACCACACGGCGCGCGGCGTTGACCGTACCGCGCGCGGGCACCAGCGTGGCGTGGTACAGCGCGAAGCGTGACGGCGCTGCGTTCTCGCCCACATCGGCGACGAACACGGCCTGCGTTCCGTTACGATCGAACGCGAGCGAGCGATACGAACCACGACCCGTCAGCAGCGTGCCCATGACGTTCGCTGCGGCGAGAGAACGGACGTACGCCCCATCCGAGGTACCGTCACGTGACGCGACCGTGTAGCCGAGCCACCGCTCATTCTCGTCGAAGAGATAGTTCGTCACGCCCTCGATGCGCGTTTCGGTGCCGGTCGCGAGTTCGCGCAACACGAGCGTGGTTCCAGTCTCACGACGCGCGGCCGGCGACGCAGCGGGTGTCTGCGCCGGCCCCGCATTCGCGCTGTTCGGACCGAGTCGCTGCGTCGTCGTGTCTTCCAGCAGATATGCGATGTACTTGCCCCCATTGCGCGCCAGGCGATACGAACGCACGCGCGGGACACGCGTGATCTGGCCGTCGGCGACGTTGAGCACACCCAGCGCTATCGAGGGCTGCGGCACACCGCGACGTCCGCGTGTACGCTCGACCTCGGCGCGTGATGCGTACTGCAGATACGCGACGAAGCGACTGTCGGCGCTGAACTGCGCCGGCTGCGCGGTGAACTGCGCAGCTGAGTCGGCGGCGGCCATCAGCTGCGGGCGCCCGGTGAAGCCGCGCGGAGCGCGATGCTCCGTGCTGCCCACCGTGCTGCGAACCGCCAGTTCACCTTCGCCAATCACCGGCGACAGTGTATACGCGGCCCACTTGCCGTCCGGCGAAAGCGTCGCGCCCTGAATACTGCGCCATTCGTCGTAGGTGTCTTGCGTGATCGCTTTCTTGCCCGCCGGCGGTGTGTATGTCCACGGCGTCACGTTGGTGTACGGCACACTGACCGCGGGCGATTGTGCCGTCAGCGTGGTGCGCGTCGGCGAGAGGAGCAGTGCGCCCAGCAACAGGGGCGCGACGGCCAGGTGCCGACGGAGAGTCAACAAGCGCATCGGAGGAGGAGCAGAAGGTGTGTCGGACTGGTCGGGCCGAGCGCGCTCCCCCAACTTGGGGCAGCGGGAAACCAAGGAAAAAGACTAACGTCGCGGAAGATGCCGCGTGAGGGATTCGATGGGACGCATACTGGGCTACTTCGTGCGCGGCCTGGTGCTGCTGACGCCGATCGCGGTGACCATCTGGATCTGTTGGATGGTCTTCACGCGCGTGGACGGATGGCTCGGCCTTCCCGTGCCGGGTGCGGGATTCGTGGCTACCATCGTGCTCATCACGCTGGTTGGATTTTTGGGCTCGAACCTGCTCACGCGATCCGCGGTCGGGGTCCTCGAGCGCCTCATGTCGCGCCTGCCGTTTGTTCGCCTGCTGTATGGCTCCACGAAGGACCTGCTCAACGCGTTCGTGGGTGAGAAGCGTCGGTTCGACAAACCGGTGCTGATGTCGCTGCAAAGCGACCATGCCGCGCGCCTCGTCGGTTTCGTCACGCAGGAATCGCTCGACCATCTCGGTCTGTTGCAGCACGTCGCGGTGTACTGCCCGCACTCGTACAATTTTTCGGGCCAGCTCTACGTGGTGCCTGCGACGCACGTGCAACCGCTCGATGTCGCGAGCGCCGATGCCATGGCCTTCGTGGTCTCCGGCGGTGTGTCTGGGCTCGTGCCCGCCGCGCTCTCCACCGGTGAATTCGCTTCCATCAATGCGTGAACGCCGTTGGCCAGAGGTTCTGCTTTCGTTCTGACGACGTTCCGACTCCGTTCTGACCGCATCCCGAACACCCTCACGGAACTCAGGCACTACATGAAGATTCGCCCGCCGCAGCGCTCTCGCACTTTCATGCGCCGGTGTTCGCGCTTGGGTGCATTTACTGTTTGCGCACTGACCGCGTTCGTCAGCGCGTCGCTCCAGACATCGTTCGCACCCTCATTGCAGGCGCAGCGTGCGCCGTACGCACCTGCAGACAAGCCGGTGCTGCTGGTGCCTGACGCGGTATTCGATGGCACTGGCGACAGCGCGCAACGCGGATGGGCCGTGCTGGTTCGAGGTGCACGTATCGAGGCCGTCGGCGCGCTGGCCACGATGACGGTGCCGGCGGATGCGGAGCGCATCGCGCTGGCGGGTACGACGCTCCTGCCCGGACTCAGCGATCTGCATAGCCATGTGTTGTTGCATCCGTACGATGAGACGTCGTGGAATGATCAGGTCCTGCGCGAATCGCTGGCGCTGCGGACGGCGCGCGCCGTGAATCACCTGCGCGCGACCCTGATGGCCGGCTTCACCGTGCTGCGCGATCTGGGAACGGAGGGAGCCGGGTACGCTGATCAGGGACTCAAGGAAGCGGTGGATCAGGGGATCGTACCGGGGCCGCGACTGTTCATTACGTCGAAGGCGATCGTGGCGACCGGGTCGTATGGTCCGAAGGGATTCGGTGTCGAGATCGGCGTGCCGCAGGGTGCGGAGGAAGCGGACGGCGTTGAAGGCGTGACGCGTGTGGTGCGTGATCAGATCGCGCATGGCGCCGACTGGATCAAGATTTACGCGGACTATCGCTGGGGTCCGCGTGGCGAGGCGCGTCCGACCTTTTCGGAGGCGGAGTGGAAGGCGATCGTGGAGGCCGCCGCCTCGAGCGGGCGCCCGGTGGTGGCGCATGCGAGCACCGTGGAAGGGATGCGCCGTGCGGTCGAAGCCGGGGTGGAGACCATCGAGCATGGCGATGCCGCGACGCTGGCATCGTTTGCGCAGATGAAGGCGAAGGGCGCGGCGTTTTGCCCTACCCTCGCGGCCACCGAGTCAACGACGCGCTATCGCGGCTGGAAGAAAGGCGTCGATGCCGAGCCAGCCAACGTCACGCAGAAGAAGGCGATGTTCAGGTTGGCGATGCAGTCGGGGGTGACGATCTGCAATGGCAGCGATGTCGGCGTGTTCACACACGGCACCAACGCGATCGAACTGGC
>CAYWCJ010000206.1:0-8424 GCA_964456595.1 uncultured Gemmatimonas sp.
GCCGACGCCCCTCCTGCCATGCTGCTCGCGCGGTCGCGTCCTGCGCGAGCCCCGTCGTCGCCATCGGGAGCTGCGCCGCCGCGATCAGTGCGATGGTGAACAGGCGCGTGGCGACCAGGCGCGTGGCGAGTACTCGTTGTCCGGTGGTCATGCGCTCCCTCCCTCGGTAGTCGATCGTGCAGGACTCCGAACTGTACTCCGCTCAGACCAGCCCTACCAGCGGCGCCGGTGTTTCGAGGGCTTCCTGTGCGGCAGCGAGTACAGCCTGGGGTAGGGGCGATTGCCCGCCGCGTCGGGCTGCCTCGACGACCAGCAGCAACGCACGCGCCTGCGCCGCATATGCAGCAAGCAGCGCGCCGCCCGCCCCCGGAGTCGCCACGATGTCACGCGCCAGCGACTCGAGCTGCCGTGCGAGCGCGTTGGGCACGGATGCTCCTACGGCAGCATCGACCATCCGCACCGGGTAGACCTCTTGGAAAGCCTGAGGATACGAGGCCGAGCTCTGCTGGTCGAAGAGTCCCGGGAATGCTGACGGAGAAAGTGCTTCCTGCACGCGATCGTTCGTGGCCGCTATGGCTGCAAGGCGCCGACGAGCAGCGCGTGATGACTCGAATCCCACTAGTGGTTCTCCGGAAACGCGGCTGTCACACCTTGACAGCGGCTGGTCTGTTACATAAATGCGACAGTGATTCTTTGGGCGGCGGATGCGGCCTTAACCGCATGGTGTAGCTTCTTTTCCAGCTAGGGGACCAGCAGGACCCGGTGTCGGCTGGTGGCGCGCGTCCCTCGGGGTCGTCGCTGCCGATCGTCACGGTGGAGTTCCGCTCGCGGCCAACTCGGGCTGTGACCGGAACCGATGGGTACGAGCCCTCTTGAGGAGGCGGCTTTATGCACGTCCTCACCCCGACTGCTGAACGGGACATCGCCGCACGTGAGCTCGCCGCCCTGGCGAGGGCCACGCTCGACGAGCACTGGGCGGTCTCCGCTATTCCCGCGGAACGACGGACGCTGCTCCTCGAGCGGGCGGATGCGGCGTCGCTCGTCCCAGGTGATGGTCTCGGCGAGCCGATCGCCGACGGTCTCGCGCTGCTTGGCACCGCCTACGAACTGGCGGCCCTCAGTCAACTGGAGGCGGCCGTCCAGCCCGTCGCCAACGCCAGTCGGGATCTGGCGCAGGCGGTGCTCGCACTCGGCGCGGCTCGTGCCTTCCGATGTACGGCGGCCCTGCGCGCCCCCATCGACGACGGAGAGTCTGCCGTAAAGTGGGCCCTCAGACTCGGCGCCCTCGCCGTCGTATCCCGTCAAACCGAGAGCTACGTACGCTGGTGGGACGTTCGCACAGGCGTTGCGGACGCGGTCCAGCAGGCCGCGAAGTCGCTCGAGGATCAGCCGTGGGAGCCCTACGCGCGGGGCACCCTGTGGATGGCGTGGCTTGGGCTGATCGGCGCACCAGTCGCTGACCTCGCCGAACATGCCAATGACGAGCTCCCCACCCTCACCGCGACGCGCAGCCGACTGGCGGCCTTCCGGGAACGCCGCGGCGATCATGAAGTGCCGGGGGAGGGGCCCGTGCTCAATGCGGCCGCGCTGCGTGCCAGAATGACGGAGTTCGCCATCCGACACCTCGCCGACGCGACCGAGTTGCTCACCGTGGCCGTGCTGCGACGCACGCTCCCCGACGTCTCGGCTGAGTTCAAGCTGCATCTGAGCGCGGCGCGCTCCGCCTTGGCTGGCGATCACGGTCAGGATCTCCTCCTGGCGTGGCTACAGGCGGCGGGCGTTACGCTGGCCGGCGGCGTGACCGCGCAGCTCGAACTCCCAGGATTCTAGTCCGGCCAGTTCGCGCAGCACCGTTCGCCCGCCACACGCGGAACACCGTACGTCCCGCGGTCCCGACCGGGAACGGCACACGGCCGCCGCCAATCGGAGTCACATTCGCGAGCAGCGCCCCCATGGCGCGCCGCGTATCGTCATCGACGTCACTGGCCAACGGTTCCGCTTCAATCCGCAACCACATCGTCTCGCCGAGCCGCTCCGCGCGTACCCAATAGCTGTCGTCCTCAGCCCAAAATGCCGCAAGACGCGTTTCCACAGCATCCAGCCCCAATGGCAAGGATGTGACGGGCGCTGGCTCGAGAGAGCCCTTGGGCGCTTCGCAGGCGACAACGTTCATGATCGGAGAGACGGGGAGAGAAATACGTGAGCACGCTTTCACCAGCGTTGCTTCCGTTGCGTGGCGGGGGGTGATGTTATGACGATCCCGACGTCCACGCAATACGAGGCGTATTCGCTAAGTTGTTGACAGCTATGTTGATATGCGTTGGAAATGATGTGGAAAAGTAGGTAAAGTACGTTGGGGGATTGAGCTGGCCCGCGAGTTGGTGTTGATAAGTGGTTCCGTGACGCCCTCGTGTTTAGGGGGGAGCACCCCGATTTTGTCCACACGGCCGACAATCACAAAACTGCTCGTAGCTGGTTTGCTCACACGCCGGAGGCGATCGACTGGACGGCGTGACCGGTGAAAACACGCGTGTGGCAAACCGCACAGAATTGCCCATGGCGGCAGGCGCGGCGATTCGTCATTCTCTGTCCAGCGAATTCGCACCTTCTTCTGGAGTTGAGCTTGTCGATCGAACCCCGCATCGGATTGCTCGTCGGCCGAGAGTGGTCATTCCCTCCGGCGTTTCTGGAAGCCGTCGCCAAACGCCAGTCAGGCGTCGTGGCCGACTACATCAAACTCGACGCCACCCGCATGGCGCAGCCGGTTCCCTACACCCTCATCATCGATCGCATTTCGCATGAGGTCGGGTTCTACCGAACCTTCCTCAAGCACGCGACCCGGATGGGCGTGACGGTGGTGAACAACCCCTTCATGTGGTCGGCGGACGACAAGTTCTACGACGCCACGATGGCCACGCAGATGGGGGTCGCGCATCCGAAAACGATGGTCCTGCCCAACAAGGACTACATCTCCGGAATCTCGCATTCCGAATCCCTGCGCAACCTCTCCTACCCGCTGGATTGGCAGGGGGTCGCGGAGCACATCGGCTTCCCGTGCGTGCTCAAGGACGCGCATGGTGGCGGCTGGCGTGACGTCTACATCTGTCATTCCATGGAAGAGCTCCTCAAGCACTACAACACCAGCGGTCTGCTGACGATGGTGGTGCAGGAGTTCATCAAGTGGGATCAGTATGTGCGCTGCATGGTGCTCGGTCGCGAACAGGTGCTGCCGATGCCGTACGATCCGGGGCAGCGTCGCTACATCCCCGATGCGGGCTACTTGTCCACGGAGCTCGAAGCGCGCTGCGTGCGCGATGCGCTCAGGCTCTGCCACAACCTTGGGTACGACATGAATACGGTGGAGTTCGCGGTCCGCGACGGCATCCCATACGCCATCGACTTCATGAATCCGGCGCCGGACATGGACATCAATTCGCTCACGCCGGCCTACTTCGAGTGGGTGGTGGAGAACATGGCGGACCTCGCGATCCGACTGGCAACGGCGCCGCGTCCGGCGATGCCGGACAGCCCGGTCATCGGTCCGCGCTGAGCGGACGCGCCAATGCTGGCCAACGCCATCGAACGGTACCATCAGGGGCTGGAGCGTGAGGACATCGCCGCCGGATCCGCCGACATCATGGAACGACAGCTCCGAAGCGAGGGGCTGTTCTTCGGGGATCGTCCGCTCTGCAGCGTGCTGCGTCCGCGCTTTCTATCGCATGGCGAGTACCGGCATATTGCCCGCGCCTGCGCGCTGGTGGGCTCGGCGTTCGAATCGGTGCGCCGCGCGGCGATGGCCGACAGCGCACTCCGCTCGCAGTTCGGGCTCACCGACTGGGAAGAGCGGCTCATTCACGCCGACCCCGGGTTTGCCGCCGCCAGCCCGACCTCCCGCCTCGATGCGTTCTTCGCGCCCGGCGCTGATGGCCTCAAGTTCACCGAGTTCAACGCCGAAACGCCGGCTGGCGGCGCCTACAACGACGCACTGAGCCGAGCGTTCCTGGCGTTGCCCGCGATGCACGAGTTCTCGCGGACACACGCGGTCTTTCCCATTCCGGCGGCGCCCTCGATCATCCACACGCTGCTGACGGCTTTCTACCAGTGGCGAGGGGTACGCGAATCGCCCAAGGTGTGCATTCTCGACTGGGCGGAGGTACCGACTCGCAGCGAGTTTGTGCTCTTCGAGCGCGCGTTCGCCGCGCTCGGCATAGACGCATTTATCGGCGACCCGCGCGACGCGAGCTACGAGAACGGCGCGCTGTTCGTCGGCGGACGACCAGTCACGCTGATCTACAAGCGCGTGCTGATCGATGAGCTGGTCACGCGATCCGGGCTCGATTCGCCGGTCGTGCGCGCCGTCCGGGATGGCGCCGTGTGCATGGTCAATCCGTTCCGTTGCAAGCTATTGCACAAAAAGGCGTCGCTCGCGGTGGTCAGCGACGAACGGCAGGCGCAACTGCTCAGCGAGGCGGAACGCCAGGCCGTCGCGGCGCACGTTCCCTGGACCCGGTTGGTCGAGGAGCGTCAAACGGAGCGGAATGGCGAGTCGGTGGATCTGGTGCCGTGGATCGCCGCCAACCGCGAGCGCCTCGTCCTCAAGCCAAACGACGAATACGGCGGAAAGGGGATCGTTCTGGGGTGGACGGTGGATGAGAGCACGTGGTCGACGGCCATCCAGACCGCTCTCGCCGAGCCGCACATCGTCCAGGAGCGAGTCGTGGTGCCCAGTGAGCTGTGGCCGGCCTTCACGGACGGCGCCCTGCACCTGGGTGAGCGGATGCTCGACACGGCGCCATTTCTGGTGGACGGCACGGTCATGACCGGTGTCCTTACGCGGATTGCGACCGATCCTTTGTTGAACGTGACCGCCGGTGGCGGTTCGAACGTGCCGACTTTTCTCGTGGAGGAGCGCTGATGTCTGCGCTGAGCCGCCCGGTCATCGGGCTGACAACACAAACGCTGCATTCGATCGACGGCATTCCACCCGGATTGCCGTCGTCGTGGGTGATGAACCAACGCTATTTCCTCGCCACCACGATGGTCGGCGGTGTACCCTGGATGATTCCGTTGCTCGATGACGACATTCACACGCTGCGCGAGATCTACGAGCGTCTGGATGGGATTCTCATTCCGGGCGGCGTGGACATCAGTCCGCGCGAATACGGCGAGGAAGTCCGCCCCGAGTGCGGCAATCTCGACCCGGCACGTGATCGCGTGGAGCTGCAGCTCGTGCGCTGGGCGATCGAAGATCGCAAACCGGTGCTTGGTCTGTGTCGCGGCCTGCAGGTGATCAATGTCGCGTCCGGTGGATCGCTGTGGCAGGATCTCGCGTCGCAGAACGCCGCCTTTCACAAGCATGACTACTTCCCGACAGCAGGGTTCGAGCGCGATCATCTCGCACATGAGGTTGCGCTGGTTCAAGGCACCCGACTGCAGCGGCTGATGGAGGCGGCGTCGGTGCCGGTGAACAGCATGCATCATCAGGGCGTGAAAGCGCTGGGTCGGGAGCTCGTTGTCTCCGCGACTGCGCCTGATGGGTTGATCGAAGCGGTGGAAGGAACGGACGGCGGATTTCTGGTTGGCGTGCAGTGGCATCCGGAAGTGTTCGAAATGGCGGACCCGCATGCGCGGCATCTCTTCGGCAGCTTCATTCGCGCCTCGAGCGAATGGCGTGCCGCCGAGGAGGCCGGGCGGGTCTAGAACGGCGGCGGCGATGGGTTCGGCCCGAGAGGGCCGGGAGGCGTCATGCGGGGGCCGAGCCTTACAGTTGGCATCGAGGAGGAATATCAGATCATCGACCCGGTCACGCGTGATCTCACGCCGGGGTTCGATGCGCTGATGTCGAGTGACGCAGCGGTGTTGGCCGATGCGAAGGCCGAGTTACACCAGTGCCAGGTCGAGATCGGCACGAAGGTGTGCGGTTCCATCGCGGAGCTGCGCACCGAACTCACCAAGTTGCGCGGGCTCGTCATCAAGGCGGCTGCGCAGCACGGCCTCACCATCGCCTCGGCGGGCACGCATCCGTTCTCCAACTGGATGAATCAGGAGATGACGCCGAAAGAGCGATACCTCGGCGTAAAGGCGGAGCTGCAGGATCTCGCCCATCGTCTGCTCATCTTCGGGACGCATGTGCACGTCGGCATCGAGGATCCGGAGTTCCGTATCGATTGCCTGAACGCCTGTCGCTACGTTCTGCCGCACATCCTGTGTCTGTCCACCAGTTCACCCTTCTGGTTCGGCCGCAACACCGGATTGCACTCGTATCGCAGCATCGTCTTCAAGAATTTCCCGCGCACTGGTGTGCCGCGCATCCTGAATGGGTGGAGTGATTTCGCCGATCTCACGGACACCCTGGTAAAGACGAAGAGCATTCCGGATGGCTCCAAGATCTGGTGGGACGTGCGTCCGCATCACATCTACCCGACGCTGGAATTCCGCATTTGCGACGTGAACACGCGCGTCGACGAAGCGATCTGCGTCGCGGCCATTCTGCAGGCGGTAGTGGCCAAGATGTGGAAACTGCGCCGCGACAACATGACCTTCCGCGTGTACGCCTCGGATCTGATCGAGGAGAACAAGTGGCGTGCGGTGCGCTGGGGACTTGGCGGCAAGCTCATTGACTTCGGCAAGAAGGAGGAGCTTCCCGCGCCGGTCCTCATTCGCGAACTCGTGGAGTGGTTCCTCGACGACGTGCTCGATGAACTGGGGACGCGCAAGGAAGTGGAGTATGCGTTCCAGATCCTCGAGAACGGATCGAGCGCACAGCGCCAGCTGGCGACATACGCGCGCACGGGCGATCTGCGCGCCGTGGTCGATCAGCTTATCCGCGAGACAGCCGAAGGCGTGTGCGAGCCAACGCTGGGCCCAGCGCTCAGTCTGGTGGACGCGCCGATGGCCGCTGGACTCGAAGGAACGATCAGAGTGCCAGCACCACCGCCCATGGGCGCGGTGCGAGGGCAGTCGGTCCCATAGCGCCCGCGCGCGTTTGGCTCGCTTACACGGCGGTCGGGGAAATGACGACGGCAGAAGTGCGGAGGCGAACTCGGGATTACTACGAATGCAGCCGCCAGGTGACGATAACTAAGGTACGAGCAGGTGCGCGCGATCGCGCACATACCGACTCTGGTCCTCTTCGCCTTCCTGGTTCTTCGTGCTGATGATTGCGTCTCATTCACTCTCGTATCCGTCGCGTCGCCCGATGTGTTCGCGCCTGACGCGCACGGCGCGGCTGCTCTCTGTAGGCCTTTCGCTCGTGGCCGTGGGGGCCTGTGCGGAAGGTGAGGCCGACCTCACCGGGCCTGGGACCGGTACTCCCGAAGCCGCGATCAATCAGGTCGTCTCGTTCGGTCCGCTGAACGCGAGCAGCACGGACACGCTCGTGTATTTCAGCTTCGCGACCGGCGGCCTGGTGCCGCGCACCGGTGACTGGGATCTCGCCTTCCGTCGCTACGAGTTGCGTCTCAACTCACCCGCGATCGGTGGCAGCACGAGCAAGAACGTGCTCGGTTACGCGCTGGACAACAACAAGGGTGCAACCGACGCGCAGGTGCTCGCATTCACGCCCATCAGCACGTTGCCTGATTTTGATGTGCTGCGTGAGTCGCAGATTCCAATGGACAGCGTGTTTCAGACCGATCGTCTGGCCGTGAATCCGCAGGGACACCTCAACCTCGCCGGCTTCCCGACGGCGAACGCTGCCAACTACTGGAAGGTGCGCCTGGCCAATGGAGGGTTTGGCGTCGTTCGCGCCACCGCGATCACGTTCACGCCGCAGCGTGCGGTGCAGACTCTGACGCTCGAAATGCGTTCGCAGACCGGCGCGTCGCTCGGTCCGGTGCAGACGCTCGTGTTATCGCCTGCAGGTCAGGTGGTGTCGTTCAGCGTGAGCACAGCGGCTGCTGTCGGGTCGCCCTCCGGCTGCAACTGGGACGTGCGATTCAATCCGGATCCGCGCCTCCTGGCGCTCGAGGTCAATACGGCGTGCAACGCCGGGACATACCCAGGCGCTGCGTCGCCGACGTTCGCCAACGCCGCGATTGCCAGTGATGCGCCGCAATACGCTGCCTACCTGTCGCAGCTGGTTGGCCCCATTCCCAACTCGGTGCTCGACAAGAGTGCACCGTTCCGCTACAACCTCACCGGCACCGATCGATTGCACCCTGCATTCAACACCTATCTCGTGAAGTCTGGTGTGAAGGTGTTCAAGGTGCAGGTGACCGACTACTACAGCAACACCGGCATGGCCGGCTTCCCGACCATTCGTTACGCGCGCATCCGATGAGCAGGTCGAGCGCTCGCGTGCGATCGGGGCTGCTGTGCGTCGCGCTTGCGACGTCCGTGGCACCGCTCAGTCGCGCGAGCGCTCGTACGCCTGCGACGCAGGCGGGCGGGCAGCCGTCGCCCACGGTGGTCACGGTGCAGGGA
>CAYWCJ010000207.1:0-8419 GCA_964456595.1 uncultured Gemmatimonas sp.
GTTCGAGTGTGTGGTCGGCAGTGAAATCGGCAGCGAGACGCTCCTCCGGCAGTTTGACCACGTAGCCATCGAGTCGCGGAAACCGGATCTCGAGCGCATCACGCTCGGGCGAGATCGCTTTCACCTGCACCGTCGGCTTGACCGCCTGCGGCTTGGTAATGACTGGTTTGGCGGTGAAGTCGAAGGGAATGCCGAGTAAGTCGGCGTACTCCACGTCAAACAGTCCCTCGTCGTTCAGTTCGTACGATTGACGGCGCAGTGCACGACCGATCACCTGTTCGCACAGCAGCTGCGTGCCGAAGGCGCGAACTCACAACACGTGCGTGACGGTGTTGGCATCCCATCCTTCGGTCAGCATGGCCACCGACACGACGCAGCGAATCTGCTCGCCGAGTCGATCTTTCTTGCCCACCGTGTTCATCACTTCGCGCAGGAGCGCATGGTCGGTGATGTCGTCGGCGCTCAGCTGACCTCCCCTGCGCGCCTGCAGCTCGATGCGAAACTGCTCGACCTCGGCGGACGCGATCTTGCGCAAGTTGTCGTCGAGAGCCTCGCCACGCCGGGAGTGGCGGCCCAGCCGTTGAACGTTTTTTCGTAATGGCCGTAGAGCGCTTCGAGCGCTGTTTGCAGTTCGGTGGGAATAAACAGCGGATCGAGCACGCCGCCTTTGCCGCGCCCTTTCTCTGGCATCTTGGGCGCGATGTGCGACCACAGTTCGCGAAACACCGGCACTTCGGCTTCGGGAATGTTGTCCGCAACCGGAACGCGCGGGAGCTTCACAATGCCGCACTCGATCGCATCCATGAGCGAGAAATCACTCATCGTCCATGGAAACAGCGTGCCTTCGATGTAGCCCGAGCCACTCAGAAAGAACGGTGTCGCCGAGAGGTCGAGTACGCACGCAACTTGAACGCGTGATAGTTGGTGATCACGATCTTTGCCTTATTCAACTCGCCCACCAGATCACTCGGCACCAGTTCACGCGCCGCGTAGTAGGCGTTCAGATCATTCGGCTGAAGCACTTGCAGGCGATTACGGATGGTGATGCCGGGAGTCACCACGAGAAAGCCGCGCGTGAATCGCTTGGACGACGGATGACGCACGGCATTGATCGTCTGCCAGGCGATGATCATGGCCATGACGGTCGTCTTGCCCGCGCCGGTGGCCAGCTTGAGCGCGAGGCGCAGCAGTTCCGGATTGGCTTCGCGATTGACGGCACTCAGATGATCGAGAAAGCGCTTGCCGTCTTTCCCGATTTCGGGTGCGACTTCAGTGAGCCAGATAACCGTTTCGACCGCTTCGATCTGGCAGAAGAACGGTCGTACTCCCGAAAAGTTGTGCGTGCGCCAGTGCTGCAGCAGGCGGCGGGTTTCTGGCGTGACGCGCCACTGGTCGGGGCTTTTCAGCTTGCGCCACCGATCGACCTGTATCCGCAGTTCGTTGATGATCGGGCGGATGTCGTGCTGCTGTGCTGCAGACGAAATCCCTTTCGCTTCATCGAGGACGAGCGCCGTCTGAGCCGTTGACTACTTCTTCGCCTTGGGGATGGGCGTGACGAACGACGCCGGCCGCCGTCCTTCGCGTTTCTGCTGCGTCGGCTGACCGTGCTCGTCGAGCTCCCAGTACTGCGACGGAGGAGCGTACGGCGAATTCAGGATTGGCGCGGCAAAGAACTCGGCGGTCATTCGTGACGTCGCTCGATCGGCGGAGGGGCGGGATGATGGTGTGCTGACCGAAGGTACCGCACGGGTCTGACAGCGTCACCCCTGAGCTCGCACGAGTGCAGAGGTCGACTAGCTTTGCACCAATGGAAATCTTCAAGGAGTTCACCCTCGAGGCCGCACACCGCCTCCCCAACGTGCCCGCCGGCCACAAGTGCGCCCGACTGCACGGACACTCCTTTCGCGTCGCCGTCCACGTCGCCGGCCCGCTGCACCCCACACTCGGCTGGGTTACCGACTTCGCCGACATCAAGGCGGCCTTCGCGCCCATCGACGCGGCACTCGATCATCACTACCTGAACGACATTCCCGGTCTCGAGAACCCCACCAGCGAAATGCTCGCGCGCTGGATCTGGGATCGTCTCGCGCCCGCGCTCCCGGGGCTCTCGCGCATCGAAATCCGCGAAACCTGTACCTCCGGGTGCAGCTATCGCGGTCCCGCCTCCGAGTAGCCCAGAGCTCGAAACTTCAACTCGAAGCTCGACACTTACATAACGCACGTGTTACGAGTGAATCTCCCGCACCACTACAGCGCCGTCGCCACCACGCGCCAGATCTCGCCCGCGTCGGTCGCCACGTACAAACTCCCGTCGGGCGCCAGCGTCAGCCCGCGATAGCGCACACTCGGCAGCCCGGCATTCGTCGTGCCCACCGTCGTTCCTGCCGCATTCAACTCCAGAATCTCGACGCGATTGCCGGCCATGATGCCCACCGCCAGTCGCCCGTTCCAACTGCCCCACTGTGCGCCCACGAGAAACTCACACGGGCCCATCCCCTGCGATGCACCGTTGTTCGTCCAGCTCGCACGCATCGCATTCGGGAAACGCGACACGTCGGTCATCGGCATCGTGGTGGGGTTGCCGGCATAGCCGCAGTAGCCATCACCACAGTTCAAGCCGGGACGATTCTGCGGGTCCCAGCCTCCGTTGCCACCCGCCACCAACGGCGTCACTTCGTCGCTGTGATTGGGGCCATGCTCCGCAATGAATGGCTGCCCGCTCGTCGGACGAAACGCGATCCCCTGTACGTTGCGATGGCCGTACGTGAACACGCGCGTATCAAATCCTGCGGGGGCGCTGTTGCCGGCCGCCGCCGTGCCGTCGCGCGTCACGCGCAGCACCTTGCCGCCGAGGCGTGTCGGACTCTGCGGCAACGTCGCATTGTGGTTGTCGCCGGTGGTGACGTACAGCAACCGGTCCGGCCCAAAGCGAAGACGGCCACCACTGTGAGCGCCGGCGCCACCATGCGCATTCCCCACCTGTTTGAAGGCGATATCGGTGATGATGTCCGTGCGCGCGCTGGCCACACGATACGTCGCATCGAGCTGCAGCCGGATCACACGATTTGTTCGCGGATTGGTGTTGATGTTGGACGTCATGTACACGAACACCGTGCGGTTGGTCGCGAAGTCCGGATCGAGCGCGACCCCATGCACCCCACTCTGCCCCTCGCACACGAGATCCGGCGCCACCAGCGACGAACCGCTCGTGCCGAACAGTCGCGTCGTTGATCCATCCGGTCGGCGAACGGAGAGCCCGCGACACCGTTCCGTGTACAACATCGCGCCATCGCTCGTCAGCGCGATGTCCCACGGATTGCTCAATCCGGAGGCGATGACGGTGCGTGTGAGCGTCGGCGCGACAGCAGATGACGGCGCTCCGCCCGGTGTTGTGGGTGGCGTATTGGCCTGCGTGCTCCCACTGTTGCCCCCACAGCCAGCGAGGAGAACTGCCATGGTCCAGATTCGTGCTGCACGTCGCATCATCACACCCTCGATTTCCTCTGGTTCAGAATCTTCGATATCGTCGTCATGGCAACGTGAGACCACGCCTCGTCGACGCACGTGATGCCATCTTGCGTGTCGATCGCGTATCGAACGCTCGTGCCGTCAGCCATGACCGCTGGCTCCGAAGAACGTGAGCCCAGATCGTGTTTCATGAACATACCCCTGCGCCGTCCGGCCGGTGCCGCTCACCGTAAACGCCTCGCGAACGTTGGACAAACCGAAGCAGGATCGGAAGGCGTCCTGCCGGCAGTAGATCCTGGCTAGATTCTGGCATGTCCCCGACCAACGATGGCGACGAGCTCGCCGACCACGAAGTCTCCGATAGCGACGTCTCCCAACCGCGGCCGCCGCTCGAACAGTTCCTCGACGCGGCCGACCGAGGTGATGTCGAGATGGTGCGCGACGTGCTCGACGCAGACCCGACGCTGCTGAACGAGCGCGGACTGCTGCACGGCCACACCGGATTGCGTACGGCGTTGCATTTCGCCGTCAATGGTCCGCACGAAGACGTGGTCGCACTGTTGCTCGATCGCGGCGCCGATCCCAACATCCGCGACGAGGGCGACGACGCGTATCCGCTGCACTTCGCGGCGGAAAAGGGACGGCTCGCGGTGGTGCGGCTGCTCGTGGAGCACGGTGCGGACACGATCGGCGCGGGCACATTTCACGCGCTCAACGTGCTGGGGTGGGCGACGGTGTTTGGCGACGGACATCCGGAGCTCGTGGAGTATCTGCTCGAGCACGGCGCGCAACACACCATCGAATCGGCTGTGGCGTCCGGCCATGTCGAGGTCATTCGCGGGCTGGTGGGCGCGTCGCCAGAGCTGCTGCACGCCCGACTCGATGCCACCAGCAAGCGGCGTACACCGTTGCATCTCGCGGTCGTCACGCGGCAGTTCGAATCACTCGCCACGCTCCTCGAACTTGGCGCCGACTCCGACGCCGTCGATGCCGCGAATCTCACGCCGCTCGATCAGGCGGCGCTGAGCGGTGATGTGGAGATGGTGGAGCTGTTGCTCGAGGCTGGTGCGACGGTGCAGCTCCCAGCGGCCGTGGCGCTGGAATACGTGGATGATGTGGAGGCGCTGCTCGCCGCGGATCCCACACTGCTGCATCCGGGAGAGCGATACGGGGCGCTGCTCACGCAGGCGTGCGAACGCGCCTCGGGAGACATTGTGCGACTGTTGGTTGCGGCGGGTGCCAACGTCAATACGCCCGCCAGCGCGGAAACGGCCATCGACGGCGCGGCTGGCTACACCGCGCTGCATGCGGCAGCGTTCTTCGGCAACACGAGTGCCGTGGACGCACTGCTGGAAGCAGGCGCCGATGTGCGTGCGCGCGAGCAACGCCATGGCGGCACGCCGGCTGGATGGGCGCGTTACGCGGGGCACTCGGACGTCTGTGGCCGTATTCTCGCCGGTGACATCGACATTTTCGACGCCATCGAGTTCGACCAGCTCGATCGTATTGCATTCATCATCGAAGCCGACCCGGACGCGCTTACGCGCCCATTCGACGAGTACGTATCCTGGACGCTGGGTGAGTCCACCGACACCTACAGCGCCGGCACCACCCCGCTCGACGCGGCCATCCAGCACGAGCGCACCGAAGCCGAACGCATCCTGCGTTCACTGGGTGCGTAGCCGCAGTTCTTTCCGGCTGAAGTGGTGATCGCCGGAACCGTTCCTGCGGGCGGTCAACTGACCGTGAGTGGTCGCTGCCGGTTCTGACGTGGTAGATTCTTCGGCATGAACGGCGACACCACTCCCGAAGCGGCAGCACTCGTGCAACGCGCGATCCGACGGCAATCACCCGCGCAACGCGTAGACGCGGCGATCGCACTCAGCGAGTCCATGCGGGCCATCAGCCTCGCAACGCTGCGAGCGCGATTCCCCGAGTGCTCCACGCTCGAGTTGGTGGCACTGATCACCGGTGAGTCCATGGTCCCCTCGGCCCGCTCGGGGCCGCGCCCGCTACCGTGACGCTCGATGCCCTCCTCCGACTGCTCGCGCAGTCGTTGAGCGCGTCGGGAACGCCATACATGATCACCGGCTCCGTCGCGGCGGCGTACCACGGGGCGGGGCGGGCCACGATGGATGTCGATGCCGTGATCGACCCGACGCCTTCGCAATTGATGGATCTTGTGCAGCGTCTGGAGGGCGCGGGACTCTACGTTTCCAAGGATGCGGCGCGCGAGGCACTGGCCCATCGCACGATGTTCAACGCCATCGATCCTGAGACGGGCTGGAAGGCCGACCTGATTGTGCGCAAACATCGCCCATTCAGTGACGAAGAGTTTGGGCGCCAGTTGTCGACGGAACTGCTCGGCCAGCGCGTAGCCGTGGCGACCCTCGAAGATGTGATCCTCTCCAAGCTCGAGTGGGCGACGATGGGAGGATCCACACGCCAGCTTGAAGATGTGCGCCGCCTCCTCGCCATTGCTGGCGATGCGCTTGACGGCGCGTACATCGAGCGCTGGATCGAGCCGCTGAGAGTGCGCCGCGTTTGGCAGTCGGTGCGTGATGAACCTGCATCCTGACCCGAGCCGACCTGCGCCCGGTACTGCAGTCAGCGCTCGTCAAACCTAGAAGTTATGACTGGGCTGGCCCCCGCGCTTGGCGTGGGTTAGTTCCTCCCGTATCCCGCGAAGTCACCAGAGCCACCTGCGACGTCGTCTCGTGTCGCACTCTTCCGGAGACCAGCCCATGTCATCGCGCACCGCGTCACCCGCAATCATCTACCTCGGCCTCGACGTCCACAAGGACTCCGTCACCATCGCCGTCCTGCCGGCGGACGCGTCGGCCCCGACGCGGATCGACAAGTATCCGAACGACTTCGCGAAGCTGCGCCGCGTCGTTGAGCGGTGTGCGAAGGAGGGCGAACTCCGGGCGTGCTACGAAGCGAGCGGCGCCGGGTATGTCTTGCAACGCGCCATGAAGGACTGGGGCTACCACTGCGACGTGATCGGCCCTCCCTGATTCCGATCAAGCCGGGCGTCCAGCGCAAGCACGATAAGTACGACGCGGGTCAACTCGCGCGGCTGTACCGGGCGGGCGAGCTCACCGTGAATCGCATTCCCAGTGCAGCGGAGGAGCGGGTGCGCGATGTGGTGCGCTGTCGTGAGACGCTGCAGCGCGAAGTGGTCAAGTCGCGCCACTACATCCTCAAGTGCTTGGCGCGGCGCGGCTTTATCTATCGCGGTGGGGTGAACTGGCGTCCCGCCCACGACACGTGGCTGCGCCAGTTGACGGGGACGACGTCACCACTCGCGTCCGAGGATCAGCTCGTGTTCAGTAAGTATTTTGCCTTACTCGAATACACGCTGTCGCGCCGCGATGCGCTCGACGCGCACATCGAGACCCTCGCGTTGCAGCCCGCGTACGCCCCCGCCGTGACCGCGCTGCCATGTTTTCGCGGGCTGCAAGTCCACGGCGCGATGGTGCTCGCGACGGAGCTCGTCGATTGGCGGCGCTTTGCGTCGCCGCGCCAGTTGATGGCGTATCTCGGGTTCGTGCCACGGGAACACTCCAGCGGCACCCGCGAGCGACGCGGATCGATCACGAAGGCGGGCAATTCGCATTGCCGCCATGTCTTGGTCCAAGCCGCTTGGGCGTATCGCTTACATCCGAAGAGTGGTCCCGCGCTCGCCGTGCGCCAACGCGGACAACCGGCGGCCGTGACACTACACGCGTGGAAGGCACAACGGCGCTTGTACGCGATGTACCATCGACTCTCGATGCGGCGTGGGCCACAGATCGTCGTGGTGGCCGTCGCGCGAACTCATCGGGTATCTGTAGGCGGTGATGCGTGAGGTCACGCCGGCCGCTACACCCCCCACCACGCTTGCCGACGCATAGTCCATTTCGTCGCATCACATTGCCCGTCGTGGTCACGGGTGTCCGGCGGTACGACAGGAGTCGCTCGCCCTCGTTATGGGGTACGTCGATCCACCACGGATCGTCCAATCCCCGCTCCTAGAATGAGTGCGCTCCCGACGAATCCAATTCTTGCCGCTCCGGCGTGGCGACACGCTGACCGGCGTATATCAGCAGGATTCATCGTCGAAGCATTCCGCCGGCACTCGTGCCCACACCCTTCGTGCATATCACCACACCACACACACCATGTAATTCAACAGACCACTTGACAACGGCCCAGTCATATTCAGCATGCGAGCGCAGCGAGCTTCCATCGCTCGCCCGTCAGCTGCAACGATCGTTCGGCGGCGCTACGCGAGCATCAGCCGGCGACCCTTCGGCTCGGGCACTGCACGGTCGTCCTCGCGCGCCGTGTCGATCCACAGCGCAATTGCCTCCTGAGCCTGCGCCACCGCCTCGGCCGGCGTCGCTCCATGCGCCATGCACCCCGGCAGCTCAGGTACGTCGGCCACGAAGACCGTGTCCTCGGCGCTCCAGTAGACGATCAGTTCGTACTTGTACGCGTTCATTCCTCGTCCCCCTCAAACGTGGTTAGACCGCAGCGCACCAGCACGGCGCGGACCTGCCGGACCTGGTAGACTTTCGCCTTGTCGCCGTCGCGCTGCAGGTTGATGAGCTCCTCGACGCCCGCCCGGCGGAACACGCGGTGGCTTCCGCGCGTGCGCTCTTGGAAGCCGAGGCGCCGCAACAGCGCGCACACCGCCTCGAAGCGGACGTTGGCGTCGGCGCGACCGCCGAGCAGCTGCGCGAGAAACCTGTTATGGCGTCCCATGCTGGGAACGTACCCCAAGGGCTGCGGACCGACCACCCGGGGGCGGAGGCTCCCACGGTGGGGCCGCAGAGCTCGCCGTCGCGACTGCCTCCTGAGCCGCCTAACCGGTCCGTGATCGACCAGATCCTCGCGCCCCTCCGCACGCGTGCCGCGACGGCGGCCCACGCCGCCGCGCGGAGTCCGCCCTCGACCCGAGGACCGT
>CAYWCJ010000208.1:0-8411 GCA_964456595.1 uncultured Gemmatimonas sp.
ATCGCGGCCGGCGTGCGACGCGACCGGGCCGCGACGGGATCTCGTTCGGTGCGCACGAACCACCGGCGGGCAACGCCGAAGAGGGCGAGCGCCAGCGCCATCGCCAGCAGCCGATTGAGCACGAGCGCCTCTCCGTCCAGCGGGAAGAGCGCAAACTCCGACCATCGCAGCGATCCCCAGAGCGGCCAGTTGGTCACCCAGGTCATCGACCCGCGGATGAACTGTGCCGCCGTCAGCAAGAGCGCCACGAATCCGATGGCCAACGCGGACGTACGCGACCGCACCAGCGACATCACCGCCGTCACGAATGCCGTCCAGAGCACGTACGTCGGCCCCAGCACCGCCCCGAACACCAACACCAGCGGCCACCACGACGCCGATGCCCCCGACTGGGCGACCAAGAGGACGCCGCCACCGGCGACGCACACCACGGTGAAGGCGCCGACCATGGCGATTGCAGCGAGCGCCTTGCCCACGATGAACGACAATGTCGGCACCGGGCTGCTGAGGGCAATCGCGTCGAACCCCGTGGCGCGATCCCGATGCAGACTCTCGACGATCACGAACAACAGGAAGAGGCAGGTCAGTACCGTCACCGCCGGCAAGGCGTTGACCGCGATACCGCCCGCAGTCAGCACCGGCGTCGAGCCGTACGCGTCCACCTCGGCGCCACCGACTTCGGTCACCACGGCGAAGAGAAACGCCCCGAACAGGTACACGGACGGCTGCTGCATCAGTGATCGCAGCTCGGCGACGAGCACTGTGGTGGTCGCACGCAGTCCGGTGGGCGTACGGCGTCGCATCGGCAGATCTTCGAGGTTGCCGAACGAACGCGCGGTCGCTGCCGTCGACGATGCCAATGCCGAGGACGCGGTGGATGGGGCGCTACCACCTCTGCTCGCACGCGCCAGACCGGCCGCGCCGCCACGCAATCGCCACCCAACGGGGACGGCATCCATCACGCGCCGCCAGCGGTTCCGTCGTGCACCGGCGTTGTCCACGCGCTTGCCGCCATGCGCCAGCTGCGCGACGGCGGCGAACGGCACCAGCACCGTGAGCAGGCGCCCCAGCATGAGCACGCGATCGACGGCGAGCGGCGCTGCATTGTACCAGTCGATCCCGCGATCGTCGCTGAACAGCGAATGCGTGAGCCAGCGCAGACCGGTGGGGTCGAGGACCATCAACAGCGCATCCAGCGTGGGGTCGATTCCCCGCGGATGCCAGTTCCAGAGCAAGACGAACTCCAGCGCGAACAACGCGACCGGTAGCGCGTACACCGCCATCGGCGCCTTCGTGCGCGCACCGATCACGAACGTCAGCCCCGCCATCCACAGCACGCCGGGCACCACAAACAGTCCGGCAGCCAGCAGATAGGCGGAGAGCTCGAACGGCCCCCGCGCGACGCCGCCTACGCCAGACTCACGAAACACGATCACGATCAGCACATGCACCGCGACCGCGATCAGCAACGCGGCCACCACGCCGGCGAACTTGGCGAAGGTATACTCCGCCTTGGTGAGTGGCGTGCTGTGCAACAGCTCCGACACGCCCGCCTCCTCGTCGCGCAGCACCGACAGACCAGCCATCAGCGCGGCGAAGAACGGATACACGAAGAACCCACTCATCGCGAAGGTTGGCGCGAGCGAATAGACCGAGTTCGCCACCGCGCGCACCGGAACGTCGGCGTCCGATCCGCCCGGGAGCATCGCCACCGGATTGAGCGTGCTGGTGGCCGCAACCAATAGCAGTACGAGGGCAACGAATGGCGCGCTGGTGAGCTGCGCTCGCAGCTCGTGCAGCGTGGTGGTGCGACGGCGATTCACGCCGAGCCCGCGAGCAACGGCCGATCCCGCGCGTCGCGCTGCGTCAGCAGCATGTACGCGTCCTCCAGCGTCGGTGGGACCATCTCGAAATGTGGCGGCACATCATGATGCGGCGCATGCACGCGCACGCGATGTCGGCCTTCCACGAGATATGCCTGCGTCACCTCGAACGTCGCCGCCATCGCCTCGAGATCGTGACGCCCGACCTCGCCTTCGTAGATGGTCCCCGCGATCGCCGCGCGGGCCTCGTGCGGCGTCGTCGTGGCCAGCAGGCGTCCATGCCGGATGACGGCCAAGCGCGGACACAACACGGCGACATCGTCGACGATGTGCGTCGACAGCAACACCGTGCAGGACTCCGCCAGTTCCGCCAGCAGCTGATAGAATCGCGAGCGTTCTTCGGGATCGAGCCCCGCCGTCGGCTCGTCGACGATGAGCAGATCCGGCTTGCCGGCAATCGCCTGGGCGATACCCAATCGCTGTCGCATGCCGCCGGAGTACGACTTGACCGGACGACCGGCCGCATGCGCCAGATTCACCCGATCGAGCAACTCGGCGCACAGTGCGTCGAGCCCACGTGGATGCTCGACACCCTTGAGCCGCAGCATGTGCATCAGCATCGCGGCACCGGTCAGCCCGGGATAGAACCCGAAATACTGCGGCAGATATCCCAGGCGCGACCAGATGCGCTCCGGATGCAGCACGACGTCCTCGCCATCGAGAAGCACACGCCCGCTCGTCGGCTCCAGCAGCCCGGCCAGAATGCGCATCAGTGTCGTCTTGCCGGAACCGTTCGGGCCAAGCAACCCGAACATGCCGCGCGGGACCTGCAGCGAGATGCCTTGCAGCGCCCGAACACCGCCGGGGTAGGTCTTCGCGAGGGATTGAATGTCGAGCATGAGAGGGAGGGGTGGGATCGCACCCTCTACGTGATCAACGTCGATCTGGGTTCAGACCAAATCAGGCCGCGAAGGCGCGTCTGCCCGAGTTGGTCCAGCGCGCATCCCGCGGCGAGGAGATCATCATCTCTCGCAACGGCGAACCGCGGGCACGTCTGGTGGCGTTGTCGGCCAAGGTGACGCGAGCGGCCGGCATGGGTGCCGGCAAGAGGACCGTGACTGACGATTTCGATGACGCACTTCCACCGAATCCGCTGACCGCGTGCGAAGGGTGGGGAGAGTGTCGGCGCCGCTGTTGGAAGGCTGCCACATCGTGACCAGCGACGACGGAACGACTTCTCAGTCGGCGGACCACCGTGCGGGGATGCGCCCGCACGGTTCCCACCCTCCATCAGCTGCGGCGGCGACGCCCCACGAGCGCCATCGCACCAAGCCCGACGGCCAGCAGCGCATAGGTGCCCGGCTCCGGTACCGTCATTGCGGCGGCGTCGAACCGCACGTGCGGCATCACGGTATTGCCGTACTCGCGGCACTGCGACGGGAAACAGCCGCCATCGATGACCTCCACGATGCCGCCCACCGTGTACGATGGGCTCGTTGGGGAATCGAAGGAATAGAACTCCATGGAGTTAATGCCGTTGTTCCCCCAGCCATCGGGACCGCCGACATCTTCGAACGAGATGTCATAGAAGTTACCCGCGATGAAGTCGTAAGTGAGCGGCACGTCGTAGAAGTCCAGCCCGACGTTGTTGATGACGGTGGTGCCCGACGCAAGGACGTTCCCGCGGGTCGGTCCGGCGAAGCCCTCCCGGATGGTTGCCATGATTTCGGTCGCACCACCTTGCAGTGCCTCGAACTTGATGCCGGCGGAAAAAATCGAGAAGTCGGTGATGGCCCGGAAGTACACGCCGCGATCCCAACCCAGAAATCCGATATTCCCGGCAAGGAACGGCGTCATTGTCGGATCACCGAGGTCGAGCTGGGCCCGTGCAGGGGCCGCCAGCGCGCCGGTCAGCAGCAGCGCAGCGGCGATGGATCGGGCAGGTCGGAGCAGCGTGCGCATGAGCGGAGGGGTGATGGGTGGCCTTAACTGCGGGCGGAAAGTGCGCGCGCGAAGTGTGCGTTGGGGCACAAAATCGGTTGCCGACTCTGCAATGGTGAGAATCGTTTGTCAAGGGAGCTGCCATATCGGGCGCCGTCCAAGTTCACTTGCTCAGTCACCTGTTCGTTCAACCAGTCGTGAGTGACCCATCGGCTGCACTTGGGCGAACAAATCCGCCGCCTCGAGGCGCGAGCAGGCGACGGTACGCGATCAATGCCGCCGACGCCTTTCCCGCTCTCCCCTTTCGCCTCGTTCGCGGCGCTCACCACTCTCCCCACGCTCTCCACCTTCTCCACGACCGCCGCCGTGGCACTGCAGGCAGTTGTCGAGATTGGTCTGCCGTACCTCGCCCCGATGTTGCGCTGGCACACGCGCCGGACGGTGCTCGTGACAGCCGTAGCACGTGTATCGCGTGTAGTTGTTTGGCACGTTGTGGCACGTTGTGGCACGTTGTGGCACGTTGTGGCACGTCGTGCAGGCGGTGTGGCGACCGGTACCATGATCGATCGGGAAGACCGCATGATCGAACCTGGCAGCTTCCCACCTGCTGGTGGTGTGGCATGAGGTGCGATCAGTGCCGAAGCCACCGCGATGCGTGTCGTCTGCCTTGTGGCACGAGACGCAGCCCCGTGGCGCCTGCCTGAACGCGGCCAGCGTGGTCGTGTTCAGATGACCTGACGCGCACGCACTCCATGGCCGTGCTTCCGCCGCCGACGACCACCGCCGCACGCGCGTGCCGTGTCTGCTCCACGATCGCCAACGCTTCGGCGAGATCGTCGAGAGAAACGACACCAATCAACCTTGCGCCAGGAAAGTCTGCCCGAATCGACGCCGCGCCGGTCGCGATGAGCGCGCGATCGTATGTTGCGAGGCCGGGATCTCGTCTGTCAGCAGGTGGGCGAGTCCGGACGGGAATAGAACACGTCCGCCTCCGGACTCACCATCGTGATGTTTGCGAATGCGTCCACACGACGGTTCGACTCTGCCGCACTCAGTGCAGCGATGCCGGAGCCAATCAACACGTGGTGCATCACGCGCTGCGTGACGTCAGGTGTCACCGCCGCTTCTCGAGCATCTGAAACTGCAGCGTGCCGCGTGGACACCGGGCCACGCAACTCCCGCACAACAGACAGCGCCGATCGTGGATCGCACCACCGTCACGCGCGATCGCGCGCACGTTGATACCACTCGGACAGCTGTACGAGCCGATGCCGCACTGCACGCACCGCCCGCTTGAGTCACGACGACGCCCTCCGCGAGCAAGCGCACGCGCATCGCGTCCACCGGCAAAGTGGATGCAGACGCACTTCTGGTACGCATCGGTCGAACGCTGTCAGTCACGATGCCTCCGCGACTGCAACCCAGCAGCAGCGTATGAACCGAACGTGAATCGTTGCGCGTGCATTAAAACATTCTGCTCGACTGTCCGGCGTGCTCAGCAGCGAAACACCGCGCATGATCCCGTTGATGCACGACGGCTCACTTCTCGATGTCGCGGCCGTCTACACGCGTAGTGAGATGCTGAGCCTCTAGCCGATTGCCAACATCTTTTAGGACACCTGTCGGTCGTTGCGTCCTGGTCTCGGGCCCGAGACTGACGCGCTGGCCGATCCAAACGGGATCACACTGCGCTCTGTCGATGAGTGGAAGTGACGTTGGCTCCGAAAGGACACAGTGCTGAGTAAGAAACTCAGCGTTCAACCAGTCCTGTCTGACCCGTCGCTCTCTATGGCGCGTCCAAATCCGCCCCCGCCAGGCGTTTCGATCGTGAGCACGTCGCCTACGTTCATGGCGATGCGGCACTTCGCCGGCAGCAGCTCTTGGTTGAGCAGGTTGCGGCCACTCGCACCGTCGGCTCCGCCCTCGGCACCCTTTGGCGCCAGCACACGTCGCTCCGTGAGCAACGTCGCGGAACAGGGAACGCGCGCCTCGTAGCGTCGAATCACCCCGTCACCTCCGTGATGCGCACCGCCACCTCCGCTGCCACGTCGCACCGCGTACTCCACCACGCGCAGCGGATAGGCGCGCTCGAGCGCCTCGATGGGCGTGTTGCGCGTGTTGCTCATCCCCACGTGCACGGCGTCCGGGCCATCGCCGCGAACACTCGCGCCCTGTCCGCCGCCAAGCGTTTCGTAGAAGCTCCAACCAGTCGCGCCAAGCGTGACGTTGTTCATGGTGCCCTGTCCGCCTGCCGGAATGGGCAGGTCGTACACGCCGAGCGATGCGGCAGCGTTGCTCAGCGCGGCGAAACAGACATCGGTGATGCGCTGTGACAGTTCCACGTTGCCGGCGGCCACTGCGCTCGGACTCTTGGCGTTGGCAACACAGTCGTCGGGGATCGTGAGCTCGAGTGCGCGCCCCACGCCGTCGTTCACCGGCACATCATCGTCGCATAACACGCGCAAGACGAACACCGCCGCCGCGCGCGCCACGGCCGGTGGTGCGTTCACGTTGCCGCGCACAGCCGGCGATGTGCCCGCGAGATCGAGATGCAACGTGTCGTTGTCGATGCGCACGCTGACGACCACCGGAATGAGCGCGTCGCTGACGCCATCACCTTCGAGCGCGTCGCTGGCGCTGCCAGTTGCACCCGCGAGCAGCGACAATCGCGCACGCACTCGGCGTTCGGTGTAGTCGAGCAGAGCGTCGATGGCGCTGCGCAAATGTGCCGCACCAAGGCGTGCGTACAACGCTTGCCATCCCGTGGTGCCCGAGGCGCAGGCAGCACGCTGCGCGCGCAGATCGCCCTCTCGCTCGGACGAGGTGCGCACGTTGGCGAGGATGAGGCGCAACACGTCATCCTGCGGCACACCGTCACGCTCGAGTCGCACGGGGGGCACGATGATCCCTTCCTGAAACAGTTCCGTCGCGCCGAAGGGCATGCTGCCAGGGCTCATGCCTCCGACATCGGCGTGATGCGCGCGTACCGCGGCGTAGCCGATGATGCAGGTCGGGTCCGCCGCATCGGCGATGACCTCGACCATGGTGAGGTCGGGGAGATGCGAGCCGCCGTGAGACGGATCGTTGAGCAGGAAGAGATCACGAGGCTGTGCACCGACGGCCCGCACGGCCGCTACCGACTCGGGCATCGCACCGAGGTGCACGGGAATGTGCGCTGCCTGCGCGACCATCCGCCCGTCCGCATCGAACAGTGCGCATGACGCGTCGCGTCGCTCGCGAATGTTGGGTGAGATCGCGCTCCGTTCGAGCAGCGTTCCCATCTCTTCAGCGAGCATCGCCACGCTTTGCGCGAAGACAGTGAGGTCGAGCGCGTCGAAGCTCGCGTGCGTCGGCGCAGTGGCCGCAGCGGGCGACTGGAGATTCGCGTCGTTCACTGCACTCACGACGGCACTCACGACGGCACTCACGACGGCACTCTTATGCTCCGTCGTCATGCGCGCTCCGCGTCAGATGCGAGTGTACGCTGAAAACCGGCGCTGAGCACGGCGCTGCACAGTTGCTGCTGCCACGCCTGCTGCAGATCGGCCATGCGCGCGCCCCGACCACGATTGGGCGCCATGGAGAGCAGTCCTTGTGCCGACGGATGCGGCACGGCAACGCGCGCGACTCGCGGCATCGGATGCGCGCGCAAGACCGCGTCGATGGTGTTGGTGGCCACGCGACCAAGTGTGACGATGGCGCGAAGGCCGCGCGACGAGAACACGGTCAACTCACGCACCAGCCGCTCCACATTGTCCGCCCCTTCGAGCTCGGTACGCGACGGTGCACGGAAGGAGACACCATTGTCGGTGGGACAACGGTCGTACGCGTTTCCCAATGCGACGCCGTGCGCGACCGGTCGCGCACCGGCCTGCGCAAACAGCGCACCATCCCATGCCAGCCCGCTCACCGATGGCGGCAACTCGATGGCGCCGAGTTGCACCAGCGCATCGTACAGGTGCTTTCCCGCCGCGTCCCCGAAGAACGGTACGCCGCTCTTGTCCGCGCCGCGCGGTCCGGGCGCCTCGCCCACGAGGAAGACGTGCACCGGGCCCGCGTCCGGCAGCAGCGGCCTCACCGGCGCGCCGATGATACGCACGCGCGAGACTGCATCGCGTGCGGTGATCATGCCGACAGCTCCAGCATCCACCCGCCCATTGGCAGCGCACGCGCCGTCCATCCGACCATCACGCGCAGCGTGGCATCGGGGAGACGCACGATCGACGGACCATGCAGCGTGCGCTCGAACATCGTTCCATCATCCACGTCTTGCGCCGGCTCGCCGCTGCCCACGGCGCGACTGAACCGCACCGGCCATGCATCGCCAAGCAGAGCGCAACGCAGGCTGATGCACTCGACGGCGCGATCGAGCACGAAGCCCGTGCGCGTCCGGTGTCGATCGAGAAAGCGACTCGCGATCGCGCTACCGTCGTCGCCCGGCGAAACCGGCACATCGAGCTCGTACCCCTGTCCGACGAATCGCGCGCGTACCCACCAACGCGCGGTCAGCGCACCGCCATCCTCGCCGCACAACCGCGCGGCTTCGCCGTTCAACAGGCCAGCCAGCCGCGCGCTATGGACGTCGTCCGTCGCCACAACGAAACTCGCCAACCTCTCGCGACGCTCGGGTGCCAGTGCGAGTCCGAC
>CAYWCJ010000209.1:0-8409 GCA_964456595.1 uncultured Gemmatimonas sp.
ATCTATGAGCACGACGTGCGCGACTCGTTGCGCGCCGGGAAGACATTGCTCTTCGCGCACGGCTTCAATGTGCACTTCAAGCTGATTGATCCGCCGGAAGGAGTGGATGTGGCGCTCATCGCACCAAAATCGCCCGGGCATCGCGTACGTGAGTTGTTCGCCGAGGGTGGTGGCACTCCCGGATTGATCGCCGTGCATCGCGACGCGTCCGGCAACGCGCGCGCTGACGCATTAGCCTACGCCCGCGCGATCGGCTGCACACGCGCCGGCGTGATCGAGACATCGTTCGCGGAAGAGACGGAGACCGATCTCTTTGGTGAGCAGGCGGTGCTGTGTGGTGGGGTGTCGGCGCTGGTGAAGGCGGGGTTCGAAACGCTGGTGGAAGCGGGCTATCAGCCGGAGATGGCCTACTTCGAGTGTCTGCACGAACTCAAGCTGATCGTCGATCTCATGTATCAGGGTGGCTTGAACTACATGCGTTACTCGGTGAGCGATACCGCGGAGTATGGCGACTACACCGCTGGTCCGCGCATCGTCACCGCGCAGACGAAAGATGCGATGCGGCAGTTGCTGGCCGAGATTCGCGATGGCTCGTTCGCGCGTCAGTGGGTGGCCGAGAACGAAGCGGGTCGACCGAACTTCACCGCTGCGCGTCGTGCGGATACCGAGCATCCGATCGAACAGGTTGGCGTGCGGCTGCGTGAGCTGATGCCGTTCCTGAACGCGAAGGTTGTGCGTCCGGATACCGGGGCCGTCAGCACGAGCGTACCCGCTGCCGCGGCAGGCGGTGTATGAGCGAGGATATCGTACGCATCTTCGACACCACCTTGCGCGATGGCGAGCAGGCACCCGGCTGCTCGATGACGGTGGAGGAGAAGCGCCAGGTCGCTCGACAGCTGGCACGACTTGGCGTGGACGTGATCGAAGCCGGCTTTCCGGCCGCCTCTCCAGGAGACTGGGACGCGGTCCGCGCGATCGCCGAAGATGCGTACGATTGGCCGGTGGCGCCGACGATTTGCGGGTTGGCGCGCGCGACACGCAAGGATATCGAGGCGGCAGCGACCGCGTTGGCCGGTGCACCAGCGCGCCGCATTCACACCTTTCTGGCCACGTCGGATGTGCACCTGCAGTACAAGCTGCAGATGACGCGAGCGGCGGTGATCACGCGCGTCCACGAGATGGTGGGCTACGCAGCGTCGTTCATTGACGACGTGGAGTTTTCCCCCGAGGACGCGTCGCGCAGTGATGCCGGATTTCTGCACGACGTACTGCGCGCCGCAATCGATGCCGGCGCGACGACGATCAATATTCCGGACACGGTCGGCTACACGACCCCCGATGAGTACTTCGCGCTCATCGCTGGTATCCGGCAGCAGGTTGTCGGCGATCGCGACGTCGTCATCTCCACGCACTGTCACGACGATCTGGGACTGGCAGTGGCCAATTCGCTGGCTGGCGTACAAGCGGGTGCGCGACAGGTGGAATGCACGATCAATGGTATTGGCGAGCGCGCGGGCAACGCGGCGCTCGAAGAAGTCGTGATGGCGTTGCGCACGAGACGCGCGCGTTATGCTGCCGATACCCATGTGCGCACCGAAGAGATCGGCCGCGCGTCACGACTCGTGTCGCGCTGCACGGGTGTGCGCGTGCCACCCAACAAAGCGATCGTCGGTGCGAATGCGTTTGCGCACGAAGCGGGCATCCATCAGGACGGCATGCTGAAACATCGCGAAACGTACGAAATCATGCACGCCGAGCACGTCGGACTCGAAGGCGGGCGTCTGGTACTGGGCAAGCACTCCGGCCGTGCAGCATTGCGCGCGCATCTGGCCACACTGGGGCACGCGTTAGCCGATGCCGAGTGCGACGCAGTGTTCGCCAAGTTCAAGGAAGTGGCTGATCGCAAGAAGGTGGTGGACGATCGCGAGCTCGAAGCGATCGTCGCCGGTGAGACCAAGCGAGGGAGCGCGACCTTCACGCTGGAGCTGGTGCAGGTGTCGTGTGGCACGCACGCCATTCCAACCGCCACGGTGAAGCTGCGTGGCCCTGATGAGCGCGAACTCGTGGCCGCCGCGCAGGGCGACGGTCCGGTGGACGCCGTCTGTCGCGCCATCAACGACTGTGTCGGCGATGTCGGTGAGTTGATCGAGTTCTCGGTGGATGCGGCCGCCGAGGGGATCAACGCCGTCGGCGGCGTGACGATCCGGCTGCGTGAGCGCGATCGATCGCACCACACCGAGAACACCTTCACCGCGAGCGGTTTCGGTGTACACACCGACATCATCGTCGCCACCGCCGAAGCGTACGTCGCCGCCGTGAACGGGCTCGTGCGCGCGAGAGCCCGCGCGATGCAGGAGACCGCTGCATGACCACGCCGCGCACGCTCTTCGAAAAGGTCTGGGACGCGCATGTCGTGCGCGCGGGCGGTGACGACGCGCCCGATGTACTGTACATCGACCTGCATCTTGTACACGAGGTGACATCGCCGCAGGCGTTTACCATGTTGCGCGAACGCGGGCTGCGTGTGCGTCGCCCTGATCGCACGATCGCCACGATGGATCACTCCACGCCAACGCTCGCGGTCGATGGTCAACTCACCATCACCGACGCGGCGGCTGGGCGACAGCTCGACACACTGGCCGCGAACTGTGCAGAGCACGACGTGCCACTGTACGGACTGGGCGATGAGCGTCGTGGCATCGTGCACGTGATCGGCCCCGAGCTTGGTCGCACGCAGCCCGGCATGACCATCGTCTGCGGCGACAGTCACACCAGCACACACGGCGCGTTCGGCGCCTTGGCGTTCGGCATTGGCACCAGCGAGGTCGGTCACGTGCTGGCCACGCAGTGCCTCCTGCAGTCCAAGCCGAAGACGATGGAGGTGCGCGTGGACGGCACACTCCCGCACGGCGTGTCCGCCAAGGATCTCATTCTTGCGATCATTGCGCAAATCGGTGTCGGCGGTGGCACGGGACACGTCATCGAGTATCGTGGAGACGCCGTCCGCGCGCTCGACATGGAAGGGCGCATGACCGTCTGCAACATGAGCATCGAAGCGGGCGCACGCGCCGGCATGATCGCGCCCGACGATGTCACCTTCCAATGGCTGCGCGGTCGCGAACAGGCGCCGAGCGGCGAGGCGTGGAATGCGGCGGTCGCGGAATGGCGCACGCTGGCCACCGACGATGGCGCCACCTTCGACCGGCGCGTGGTCATCGATGCGTCGCGTCTCGCGCCGATGATCACCTGGGGCACGAATCCCGGTATGGCCATCGCCGTGGACGGACACATTCCTGAAGCGTCCGCCCTGACGGATGGTGCGGCGAACCGCGCCTACGCCTACATGGGCTTCGCGCCGGGACAACAGCTGCTCGGCACCCCCGTCGATGTCGTGTTTGTCGGCAGTTGCACCAACGGACGACTTGACGACTTGCGCGCCGCTGCGGGAGTGTTGAAGGGTCGCCACGTCGCCGCGAATACGCGCCTGCTGGTGGTGCCGGGTTCGCAGCGTGTGAAGCGCCAGGCAGAACGCGAAGGGTTGGCGGATATCTTTCGCGAAGCCGGTGCGGAGTGGCGCGAAAGCGGCTGCTCCATGTGCATCGCCATGAACGGAGACTCGGTGGCCAGTGGGCAATACGTCGTGAGCACGAGTAACCGCAACTTTGAAGGACGGCAGGGCAAGGGCGCGCGCACACTGCTTGCGTCACCACGTACCGCTGCGGCATCGGCGATTGCCGGTGTGGTGGCCGATCCGAGAACGCTGCTGTGAGCGCACCATGGAGTGCCGACGGGACATCACACGGAACATCACACGGAACATCACACGGAACATCACACGGGTCGTCTCTTGCGTCGCCCGTGGTACTGCTCGACCGCGACGACGTGGACACCGACCAGATCATCCCCGCGCGTTTCCTGACGACAACGTCAAAGACCGGTCTCGGCCGGCATCTCTTCGCCGATTGGCGCTACGAGGCTGATGGAGCGCCGCGCCGCGACTTCGCGCTCAACGCGTCCGCGTCGGAGGGTGCGGAGATTCTCGTGGGCGGTCGCAACTTCGGCTGCGGTTCCAGCCGTGAGCATGCGCCATGGGCGCTCACCGACTGGGGATTTCGCGCGGTCATCGCCTCGTCCTTCGCTGACATCTTTCGCTCCAACGCGCACAGGAACGGCCTGCTCACGATCGCGCTCGACGATGCGATGATCGCGTCGCTGCACACCGCGCTGCGTACAGATCCCAACGCCATCATCACCGTCAATCTCGCGCGTCAAACGGCCGCGCTGCCAAGTGGTCAGGACGTGTGGTTTTCGATCGATGCGTTCAGCAAGCGGTGTCTGTTGGAAGGGCTGGACGAGTTTGGTGCACTCGTGGCCGAGCTTCCGGCCATCGAAGCGTGGGAGCGTGAACGGGCGCGGGAGCGGGAGCGTGAGCGTGAGCGTGAGCGTGAGCCTGAACGGGAGCGAGCATGAGGGCGTTGATCGCGGTGTTGCCCGGTGATGGTGTTGGTCCGGAGGTCACCGCGCAGGCGGTTCGCGTGCTGCACGCCGTCGCCGATCGCGGCGATCATGACTTCCACTTTCGCGATGCACTGATCGGCGGCATCGCCATCGATCAGGCAAGCGATCCGCTGCCGGCGAATACGCGCGCCTTGGTGAAGGAGGCCGATGCGGTGTTGCTCGGCGCCGTGGGCGGACCGCGCTGGAGCGATCCGAGTGCGATGATGCGCCCTGAACAGGGACTGCTCGGGTTGCGGGCCCTGCTCGGTGTCTTTGCGAATCTGCGGCCGGTGGTGGTGCATCCGGCGCTCGCTGCGGCCGCGCCGCTGAAGTCGGAGTTGCTGGCGAATGTCGACATTCTGTTTGTGCGTGAACTGACCGGCGGATTGTACTTCGGCGACAAGACACATGAGCGCGATGTGCATGGGCATTCGACGATCGCCACCGATCTGTGCGTATACACCGCGGAGGAAGTCGTGCGCGTCGTGCGCGTAGCCGCGTCGAGTGCACGCGCGCGTCGCGGCAAGCTGCTGTCGGTGGACAAGGCGAACGTGTTGGCCACGTCGCGACTGTGGCGTGAGGTCACATCACGGGTGATGGCCGATGAGTTTCCGGATGTGTCGTTGGAACACGCGCTGGTCGACTCGTTCGCAATGCAGTTGCTGCAGGGGCCGTCGCGCTACGACGTGGTGGTGACGGAGAATCTCTTTGGCGACATCCTGACGGACGAAGCGGCGGTGCTGGCCGGATCGATTGGCGTGTTGCCGTCCGCGTCGCTCAGCGAGGTGGACGCGGACGGGCGGCGCAAAGGGCTCTACGAACCCATTCACGGCTCGGCGCCTGACATTGCGGGCCGCGGTATTGCCAATCCGGCTGGCGCCATCCTGAGCGCGGCGATGTTGCTGCGGCACTCGCTGGGGTTGGAGGAGGAAGCATCGCTGCTCGAGCGCGCCGTCTTCGATGCGATAGAGGCCGGTTGGCGCACGGCGGATTGCGTTGTGTCAGGAGAGGCGTCGTGTTCGACGGTGGAGTTTGGGAACGCGGTGGTGCAGCGTTGTGGCCAACGCACAAATGCCGACGACTGAGCGCCTGCCCGACCCGCTTTTGACGGACGACAGTAAGACGTCATCTTACTGACGTGAAAACCACCGTCGCTTCCGGGGGCCAGATCGTCATTCCGGCCGAGCTGCGTCAGCAGGATGGCATCGAGGCCGCTCAGGAGTTCGACATCGAGCGGCGCCACAGCGGGGAGTACTTGCTGCAGCGGCGTTCTCTTTATTCCCTCGGGGTTCACCTCCCCGCAGCCAACGGAATCTCAAAATGGGTTAGCGGGCACACCTCCCAGAGTGTGTGTCCGTGAAACGTGAAATTTTCGCAGGAACCGCCGGCTGGGTCGCCGTTTGCGGCGCGCGAGTGGTTCGTTGAGAAGGATGCACAGACGCTGGCGCGCGAGATTCTGGCGATGGAGCCGGTCGACTACGCGACGGCGTTCAAGGGCTCGGCGATGAAGTGGGCGAAGCTGTGGATGCTCGAGCGTAACGCGTGCGTTGAAGTGGGGCATGTCGGCACGGCGGACGACGTCAGTGAGCATCCCACCCATTCCTGCTGCGCGCGACCCCAGTGACAACCGTCACCGCAGCACTTGCTCCCCAGCGATCCTTGTGAAATAATTCACAAGCGGATGACCCGGCGTCCCAGCGCCGCGGTTTCGCGGGCGCGCAGGACGTCCGTGCATGGACCGCCGCTTGCACGAGGGGACGATATGCGAACCGAACCGAATACCAGCTCGCGCATGACCAGCACTCACGCGCGCGACCAACGGCCGCACGTCGTCATCATTGGAGGCGGCTTTGCGGGGGTGTGTTCAGCCAAAGGCTTGGCCAAGGCAGACGTCCGCATCACGCTGATCGATCGCACCAACCACCACCTGTTCCAGCCACTGCTGTACCAAGTGGCCACGGCGGTGCTGAACCCGGCCGACATCACGGTGCCGATCCGGTGGCTGCTTCGTCATCAGACGAATGCGACCGTGATCATGGCCGACGTCGATGCCATCGATGTCGCGGGGCGCACACTCACGCTGGATGGCGGAACGACCACCGTCGAATGGGATTACCTCGTACTGGCGAGCGGGGCACGACACGCGTACTTCGGTCATCCCGAATGGGAAGAGCACGCACCGGGACTCAAGAGCATCGAAGATGCGCTGGAACTGCGTCGTCGTTTTCTCCTGAGCTTTGAAGCGGCCGAACGCGCCAGCGCGGCCGGTGAACGCGACGCCCTCCTGACCTTCGTGATTGTCGGCGCGGGGCCCACCGGTGTCGAACTGGCGGGGATGATTCCCGAAATCACCACCAAGGCCATGAAGAACGACTTCCGTCGCATCAATCCGGCCGACGCGCGGGTCATTCTGCTCGAAGGCGGGCCACGGGTCCTTCCGCAATTTCCTGACTCGCTGAGCGCGCGGGCACAACACGATCTCGAAGCGCTCGGCGTGACCGTCCGCGTCAACACCGCCGTCGTCAGTGTCGATGACGACGGCGTGACGCTGGCGAGCGGCGAGCGCATCCTCGCACACACGGTATTTTGGGGCGCCGGCAATCAGGCGTCCCCGCTGGCACGCTCACTTGGCGCACCACTCGATCGCGCCGGACGCGTCATTGTCGAGCCCGACCTGTCGATCTTTGGCCATGAGCATGTCTTTGCCATTGGCGACGTGGCGGCCGTGACGTCAGCCGACGGCACGCCGGTGCCGTCGGTCGCGCCAGCCGCGAACCAGATGGGGGCGCACGCCGCGCTTGGCATTCTGCATGATCTGCGCGGGACACCGCGCACGGTGTTCGCGTACGTCAACAAAGGCGACCTCGCGACCATCGGACGGCACCGCGCGGTGGCCGCGATTGGCCGCATCCGGTTGCAGGGGAACATCGCCTGGCTGGCCTGGCTTTTCATTCACATTTTGTATCTTGCCGGGTTCCGCAACCGCATCACGGTATTCGTGCAGTGGGCGTATCAGTATTTCACCTACCAGCGCGGCGTGCGGCTCATCACGGGAACGACCGCGCATCGACTGCTCAAGAAGAGTCGCGAACGGGAGCGCCAGCGGGAAGCACTGCGCCGCGACACCCTCGACGCGGCGTAGGTGTGTTTTCCATCGCGGGCTGGTACGCTACGCATCGTCGTGATGCGAATGAATGATGAGTGTTTTGATATCCGATTGGCATCTTGGTTGGTTTCTGCAAATTTCGCTTGTCTGGTTCCGAATCGTCCGAAAAGCAGGATGTATCCATTCATGGATTTTCGAGGGAATGATGTCCGATCAGCACCCTCCCCCAGAGAGTCGGATGTTGGAGCGATTCCATAGCAGTGCTCGCGCGTCGAGTCAGCAGGTCAGCCGTGCTTCATCCTGACCTTGCTGACCAGTAGCAGCGCCGCGAGACTGGCGGCCATCGCCGCGACCGCGGCGCCGACCAGCGACAGATGGAAACCCGCGATCAGCGCCGCGCCCTCACGTGACAGGACCACGCCGAGCAAGGCGGTGGCGATCAGCCCGCCGGTGCGCGAGACCGCGCTGTTGAAGCCCGACGCTGTGCCGACATGCTGTTCATCGACCGAGCCGAGCACCGAGGCGGTTAACGGCGCGACGACGATCGCCATGCCCGCCGCCATCACCGCCATCGCCGGGAAGACGCTGCTCCAGTAACTGGTGTCGGTGCCGATGCGGCGACCGAGCAGCATTCCGGCGGCCACCACCAAAGGTCCGATGATCAGGAACAAGCGGGGGCCAATGCGGCCGGCGAACTGGCCCATCGGCGGCGAGGCGACGCTCAGCAGGATTGGCAGCGGAAGCATCGCCAGCCCTGCCTGAACCGGCGAATAACCGCCCGCCGAAATCAGCACATACGGGAGCAG
>CAYWCJ010000210.1:0-2544 GCA_964456595.1 uncultured Gemmatimonas sp.
AGGCGCCATTCACGCGCGGGCAAGTCGCCGAGGGCGAGCGAACCGATCGCCGAACGATGGAGCGACACTACGTGATTGCCGACGGCCGCGAACATGCGGCGCACCTGATGGTAGCGCCCTTCGGTGACGGTGAGGCGTGCGTGGCGTGCATCGAGTGGCTGCAACGCGGCCGGCGCGAGCGGCTCCGGTTCGCGTTCGAGTTGCAGGGTGCCGCTGGCGAACAACGCGGCCTCGTCGCCGCGCAGGTCGCTGGCGAGCTCCACATCGTAGACCTTGGGGAGATGCGTTTTGGGTGACGAGATGCGGTGATTCAGCGCGCCGTCGTCGGTGAGCAGCAGCAACCCCGTGGTATCGCGATCGAGTCGTCCGATCGGTGCAATGATCGGCGTCCGGTCGCGGAATCTGATCGGGAAGAGGTCGTACACGAGGGGCGGCACGTCCTTGGCCGAACAGACATGGCCAAGCGGCTTGTGCAGCATGATGAGCGTTCCCGGCGCCGGGTCGAGCGGCTCGTCGTCCACCAGGACATCGTCATGCACGATCGGGTCGGCGACGGTGAGCCGTCGACCGCTGACGTGCCTGACGCGTCCGCGATCGAAGAGATACGCGACGTCGCGACGCGTGCCGTATCCCAGTTTGGCGAGGTATTGATCGAGCTTCATGGCGCACGACCGACGTCAGAGCTGTGCGCCCGGCTCCGGGAGCGCGGCCATTGCTTCCTCAAGGCGCACGCGGGTGACTCGGCGATGCGAGCCGTTCCACACGGGCTCTCCATGACGGACCATGATCACCTGCGGCGACTCGTGCGGCACGCCGAGCATCGCTTCCAGGCCCTGCGACATCGGACGCTGCGATATCACGTCCACCATCCACACAGGCACCGTCGGATTGGCCGCGACAAACGCCTCCACTTCGGCGATGGCGATGTCGCACAACCCGCATGTCGGACTGTGCTTGTACAACACCACCAATTCCTGCGTCGCGAACTCGTCCCGCAGCTGCGCAGCGGGGACGAGCGGAAGTCGTCGGATGGTCATGACAGGGTACGGAAGACGAATGTAGGTAGTCGCTTTCAACGCGACTGTCGTGCAACGTAAAGCTAGGCACCGCTCTTGCTTAGGCACAGCGGTGTAGGACGATTCATCCGCCTGATCCGTCCGCTGGTCACCAGGCAAACTCATAGAGGTCCAATGCCCGCCAAAAAGCGCGCCACGCAACAAGCGAACAATCGCCCCGACGCCGAGCGAATCATCACGGATGTGCTTTTCGCGACCAAGAACGACCTGCCGTCGGAGACTCGTGCTGAAGTCGTGACGCTGCTCAACGCGCGTCTGGCCGATTGCATCGACCTGCAGACGCAGTGCAAGCAGGCGCACTGGAACGTGAAGGGGCCACAATTTATCGCGCTGCACAAGCTGTTCGATGAGGTGAACGAAGCCGTTGAGGAGTACGTGGACCTCGTCGCTGAACGGATCGTGCAACTCGGGGGAATCGCCGACGGTACAGCACGCGTGATTGCTGCCCGCACCACCCTGCCCGACTATCCGACGCGATTGCAGACGGGCGAGCAACACGTTGCCGCGCTTTCTGACTCTCTGGCCGCGTTTGCCCGCGTGTCACGCATGGCGATCGGAGAAATGGATGATCTGGAAGACGACGTCTCGGCCGATATCATGACCGAAGTCACGCGCGGCATTGACCAGTGGCTCTGGTTTGTGGAGGCGCATCAGCAGACGGCCAAACCGCTGACTGTGAAGTAGCGCGCATCGGGCACGAGCGCAGGTGGAACCTTTCTGCTTCCGGATCGTGTACAACCCTGTTGATGCTGCCTGTCCGATGACGAACCGGCGCACGCTCCTCGGTCGGGTCCGTTCGTCATGAGTCAAGTGTATCCCGCAGTGCTGGCGGACCCCGCCCGGCTTCGCGCACTGGAGGCGGCGGTTCGACCACGCGCCTTCCCGGCCACTCCCTACACGCACATCACGCGCGTGGTCACCGCGGTGCTCGGCGTGCCGCGATCGATGGTGTCACTGGTGGATGATCGGCGGCAGTTCTTCCCCGGTGCCACTGGTCTCACGGGTGCCTTGGTCGACTGCGCGGAAACGCCGCTGTCGCACTCGTTCTGTCGGCATGTCGTGCAGTTGGCGGAGTCGCTGCGCGTTGACGACGCGCGCCGTCATCCGCTGGTGTTCGACAATCCGGCCATCAACGAGCTGGACGTGATCGGGTATCTCGGCGTTCCGCTCTGTACCTCCGATGGGCATACGCTCGGATCGCTGTGCGCGATCACGAACGAGCCGCGCGAATGGACCGACGCGGAGGAGCAGTTGTTGCGCGACCTGGCCGTGAGCGTCGTGTCCGATCTCGAACTGCGCGGCGAACTGGCCTATCGCGAGGATCACGCGCGAGCCAGGGATCCGTCGCTCGACGCGGAAGGGTTGCCGGCGCGCAGTTTCGATATTCTCGACAGCATCAACGATGGCGTGATCGCGCTCGATCGCGCGTGGCGTATCACGTTCCTCAACCGTCGGGCGGTGCGACTGC
>CAYWCJ010000210.1:2554-8399 GCA_964456595.1 uncultured Gemmatimonas sp.
CCGCGGCGTCGCGCAGTGGGCGCGACGCTGTGGGATCAGTTTCCGCTGCTCACCGACACGGCGATCGAGCGCACCTTGCGCGTCGCGGCACAGTCGCGACGGTCGATGCGCATCGAGTGCTACGTCGAGCAGCTCGGACGCTGGTTTGAATTGCGCACCGTGCCGATGCGTCACGGCCTTTCCGTATATTTCTGTGACGTGACCGAGAACCGCACCGCGCGTGCCGCACTTGCGCAGCGTGAGGAGCAGTTGCGCCAAGCGCAGAAGATGGAAGCGATCGGCGCGCTGGCTGGCGGCATCGCACACGACTTCAACAACATGCTCACCGTGGTGCGCGCGAACTGCGAAGTACTGCTCGACGCGACCATCTCCGACGATGATGCACGCGTCGAGCTGATCGAGATCAAGGCGGCGGCGGTGCGCGCGAGTGCGCTCACGCAGCAGCTCCTCGCCTTCAGTCGAAAGCAGGTTGTACAGCCACGCGTACTGGATGTGCGTGCGAGTATGCAGGCGCTCACGCCCATGCTTCGCCGTTTGATTCCGGCCAACGTGCGCATCGATACGCCGAAAGGCAGCGGTGAAACGCGCGTGCTGGCCGATCCGACGCAGGTGGAGCAAGTGTTCATGAATCTTGTGCTGAACGCGCGCGATGCGATGCCGGAGGGTGGGGTGATCACCGTTGCGTGCGAGATCGTGTCACTTGTCGAGCCGATCCCGACGCCGCACGGTCCGCTCGCCGCGGGTCGCTGGGTGCAGGTGTCGGTGCGCGACACCGGCGGCGGCATTCGAGCGGACGTATTGCCGCGGATCTTTGAACCGTTCTTCACCACCAAGCCGCTTGGTGCTGGCACAGGGCTCGGCCTCGCAACTGTCTTTGGTATCGTACAGCAGTGGGGCGGTGGTGTGACGGTCGAAAGCGAAGACGACGTCGGCACCGCCTTCCATGTCTACCTGCCTGCGTCCGACGCTCCGCCCGAGTCGAGCGACGCGGAGTCCGTCCCGGTATCGTCTCGTGGCGCCGAGTGCATTCTGGTGAGCGAAGATGAAGCCGCCGTGCGACACGTGGTGCGACGCGTACTGGTCGCGAACGGCTACCGCTTGCTGATCGCGAAGGACGGTCTGGAGGCGCTCGAGCTGATGGCGACGCATGGTACAGACGTCGATCTGGTGCTCAGCGATGTCATGATGCCGGGTGTTGGTGGCGTCGTCCTCGCCGAACGTCTGCGCGAGCTCTATCCGCGCGTGCCCGTGATGCTGATGTCAGGCTATGGCGAGACCGATGCGGTGCAACAGCAGTTGGCGCAGCACGGTGTCGCGTTCCTGCAGAAGCCGTTCAACGCGGCGTTGCTCACGAGGGCCGTGCGTCACGCACTCGACGCGCGGGCGATCGTACTGACGATGTGACGAACCGGCGAGTCAGTCGCGATCGCGTCCGCCTGCGTCCTCAGTTCTTGAGCGCGTACTCCACGGTCGTGACCACGCGGACTTTCTTCACCACCTGACTCGCCTCGCTGATCCCCATCGCCTGATCGCGCGGCAGAATTTCGAAGCTGCCCTGACTGCCGCGCCGAATTCCCGCGAGTGAACTCTTGGAGTCGCGCGCAAACTGTTCGGCAGCTTCGCGCGCCCGCGCCGTCGCTTCCGCGATCATGGGCGGCTTGATCGAATTGAGGCCGGTGAAGATGAACGTCGGTCCGCCCCCACCCCACTCCTGCCCGGACGACAAGACGACGCCGTTTCGCACGAGGTCGGGCACGCGCTGACTCGCCGCCTGTACGCGGTCGACGTTGGTCGCGCGCACGACCAACGTCTGCCGGATGATGTAACGACTGCCTTGCTGATAGTTCCCCGTGGTGCGCTGGTCCTGCACCGAGAACTCCTGCACGGAGACCTCGGTGTCGGCGCCATCCAGGCCTTGCTCCTTGAGAAAGGCCCGCACGGCACCGACGCTCCGTTCGAGACCGGCGCTGGCGCGCGTGAGATCGTCGTCCGTCGCCACCAGCCGCAGTGGCCAGATTGCGAGATCGGCCTTCGCGTCACGCTCCGCCACGCCTCGCGCGGTTACCGTACGATCCGCGGTGCGGATGCGGGCAACGCCGGCTCCCGCGAACAATCCGCCCACGGCGATGCCGAGTGCGACGATCAGTGCCGGAATTACCAATGCTCGGGAAGTGCCCGCCGTATCAGCCATGAGGAACCGTGTGGTTGGAATAGGGGGAGAGGGTATGTATATTCCCCAGTCCCAGGTTGAGGAGACCGGATGATGACGGAACTATCGATGCAGATCGACGGGATGACGTGTGGCCACTGCGTGCAGGCGGTGCGCAATGCGCTGTCGGCGGTACCCGGGGTGGCCGTGGACAGTGTCGCGATTGGAAGCGCCACCGTTCACTTCGACGAGCAGGCGGTCAGTCGTGATCGCGTGACGCATGCGGTCGAAGCAGAAGGCTACCCGGTGACCGTCGCGACGTAAGCCGTTGGCGGCACATCGCCGCGGGTCCGGATGGTCAGTCGCGGCCGGGGCGCCCTGGCGGGATCGCGACCGGCTGCCCGCTCGTGACCCACGCTGTCCACCAGATATCGCGCAGCATGTCTGCCCCTGCCGCCAGTCGCGCCGTTGCAAAGGCTTTTTGCTCAGGCGTGCTGGTTTCGGCCTGAAACGGCGTTGCCTTGTCGATCTCGTATAGGCGATCGAGCTGCGAGAAACTGGTGTTGAGGTAGGCGATGATGGCTTCGCGCAGATTGGGAAGCACACGCGGTGTCCCGTTCATCTGCCCGACAATGTCGTGGAGTTTAATCTGCCCCTGCACGAACGCCGACTCAAAGCGACCGTGAAAGCGATTGTCGCTGGTGTAGCCCCTGGGGTTCTCTCCCACCCAACCATTGTGATGCTTGGTCGTGTGGTGCGGATTCGAACCGTCGGCGACGTAGTGGCCCAGGACACCCGCGTCGTCGATGATCCGCTGCTCGATCCAGGCGCGCACCGTGGAGTCCGGGGCAATGCGCCACAGCCGAAAATCGCCGCGAAGTTTCTGCGCCAGCTCGAGCATCTGGAAGGGCAACAGCCCCAGGGTGTTCACCGCGGCGCCCCCCTTTCGCACTGAGTCGGCAAAGGCAAATCGATTCGGTGCCGCGAGTGCACCGGCGAGCACGTTCGGCCGGACGAGATCCATGTCGATGTAATGCTCGGGTGAGCTGCCACCCTCGAGCGCCGGATCGAGTGTGCGTTCCGCGCGATCCTTCCATCGATCCGGCTCGGGGTTGAGATACGACAGCTGCTGGCTCGCCGCGCGAAAGAACGCCGGCATCTCGGCCGGGAGTGCCTGGGCGGCGGCGAGACCGATCATGCGGTGTCCCGCATCGCCCCACGCGAACAGATTGACCGGGGTGATGATCGCCGCGCCCGCAGTCACAAGCGCGAGCAGCGTGCGGCGGCGAGTCGTCTGGTGCATGAGGTTGCGCATCGAGAGTGATATCCAGTGGTGAATCCCGTTCCATGTCGCACGGTCGTTCGCACGCGTGAATTTACACCGAACTGATCGAGGATGACCGTTGGACCGTCACCTGATCGCATCGGGCACGAGCGGGGAACGTGTCGTTCGCTATGCGCGGGCCGTGAGCGTTGGCGCGAGATCGAGGCCGACGCGATCGTTGACTGCCGGACCACGCGATCGGCACGCGTGATCAGTCCAGCGGCAGTCGAATTTCCACGCGACAGCCACCGCTGCTCTGGTTGGTCATGCGAAAGGCATATCGGTCACCATACAGCATGGTCAATCGCGAACGCGTGTTGGTCAGGCCGATGCCGAGTCCGTCGACCGATGGACGCGCCGCCATGAAGCGACCGCTCGTGGTGATGAGGCCGTCGAGTCCCTTGCCGTTGTCATCGACGACCAGTTCGAGCGCATCGCCGACGCGTCGCGCACTCACGTGAATGCTCTGGCCACGATGTCCCGGTGCCAGTCCGTGCTTGAGCGCATTCTCCACCAGCGGCTGCAACAGGAAACTCGGCACCGGCAGGTCCACTGCGGACGAATCAACGTCGATATCCACTTCGAGCCCCTGGCCGTAGCGCACGCGCGCGATCTGCAGGTACAGCTCGACCAGCTCGATCTCCTGCCAGAGGGGAATGGTGCTTGATCCAGCGCTGCGCAGCGAGAGTCGGAGCAAATCGCTCACGCGTGTCAGCGTGCGCTGGGCCTGCTTCACGTCCATCTCCATCAGTTCCGCGACCGAGTTCAGCGCGTTGAAGAGGAAGTGCGGATTCAACTGCATGCGGAGCGACTCCAGCTGCGTCATCGCCAGCTTCTGCTCCAGCTCGGCGGCGGCGCGATCGCGCTCACGATAGCGGCGAACAAACTCGACCATGTACGCGGCGCCGAGCACCGCCCAGTAGAGCACAACCTGAAAATCCAGATGATTGACCAGCATCGAGCGGACCGCAAAGGCGTACGTCTCCGCGCGATCGCTGTGGAAGTATCGGTGATCCAGCCAGGCCACGAGCAGCACATTGACCGCGCAGATGAGAACGGTGGCCGCGATATGGATGGAGAGCCAGGCGATCAGGCGCCCCGTCCCCAATTTCACACGGCTCACCAGCGTCAGAATCAACTGGGACCACACGCCCCAGAGCAGCCAGGCGGAACCCTGCCAAACCAAAGCGTGCATGACACCGTAGTCAGTGCCGGAGAGGTCGCCGAAGACGGACAGCTGCAGTGCGGCGAGCAACCCGGGAATGACCCAGACGAACGCGAAGAGCACGCGCGTCATGCGTTTGAATCGCGCGCCTTCGTCTGCGATGGTGAGTGGCTTGATGGAAGCAACCATATGTTCGTGTGGGAACGTCAGAAGGTTGGGCGGACTACAAGAAGTACGTGCAGCTTTACGACGGCACGTGACGGAAAAGTTGCAGCGTCTGACGAATATGAGAGATCTCGGTGAACCTCCGAGGCTGTATCGGCGTACCAGAGTGAATGCTGCGTCAGTGCGCGCGTGAAGATGTGCCGTTCCTCCCGGCTCATGCTGGTCGCGCCGATGACGATCCTCGCGGAGGTTGGAGAAGGCGATCGTGCGAGTACTGATCGTTGATGACGAGGCGCTTGCGCGACAGCGCGTGCGGCGTCTGCTGCAGAGCGAGACGGATGTCGAGATCGTCGGTGAAGCGGAGAGCGGTCGCGAAGCGGTGCAGATGATTCGCGAACTGCAACCGGATCTTGTCTGTCTCGACGTGCAGATGCCGGAGCTCGACGGCTTCGGCGTACTGCGTGAACTCGAGGGCGAGCACGCTCCGATGATTCTCTTCATCACCGCGTACGACGAGCATGCGCAGCGTGCCTTCGATGTGCACGCGGTGGACTACGTGCTCAAACCGCTGGACGAGGAACGTTTCAAGGCCGCGTTCGATCGCGCACGCAAGCAGCGCGCGCACGCGGTCGCGGCAGAACGGTTGGGCGAATTGCTCGAGACGGTGCGTCGGCTGGCCGATGGCACGGCGGTGCCGGACGCGCGACCGGATGGCAACGGCGGTGCACCTGCCGGCCATAACGGCAGCTACGCCAGTCGCATCCTGGTCAAGCAGGATGGTCGGATGTTCTTCGTGAAGACCACCGAAATCGACTGGATCGAGGCCGATCGCAACTACGTGCGACTGCATGTGGGCAAGACGGCGCATACGATTCGCGAGCGCATCAGTCATCTCGAGGAAACACTCGATCCGCGTCTGTTTGCGCGCATTCACCGGTCCACCATCGTGAACCTCAATCGGGTGCGCGAGATGCAGCAGTGGTTCTCCGGTGACTACGTCGTGATTCTCGAAGACGGTGCGAAGTTGCGCCTGAGTCGACAC
>CAYWCJ010000211.1:0-8383 GCA_964456595.1 uncultured Gemmatimonas sp.
GGCACAGCCGTCGCTCGCCGCGGAACTCGCACCGGAAATCGAGGCGCATCGCGCGGCCATCGAGTTTCTGGCAACCGAACATGTCGTCACGCCGCCACCCGAGCTCAAGGCCCGCGTGCTGGCTCGCATTTCCGCGGAAGTGGCGCCGGAGCGCAGCGCGCTGCCGTTTCAGGCACCTGGGCAGGCCAACTACATGCGCGCGGCACCACCGCGGGCCAATCGTCAGCCACCGCCGCCGCGTGCCACCTTCGTGCCGCCGCAGCAGATCGTGCGGAAGGGGAGCAGGGCGCCGTGGTTCGGTATGGGAATGCTCGGCGTCGCGCTGGCCGCGTCGCTGGTGTTCGCGCTCGACATCACGAATCAGCTCCACTCTGTGCGATCGCTGCTCACGGAAAAGGACGTCATGCTCAAGCGCAACCAGTCGCGCTTGGCCGAACGTGATGAGACCGTGCGCATTCTTACCGGTGGCGGCAACGATCTCGTGCTCGTGCGGCTTGTCGCCAACACGAGCGCCGGTCCCGACATGCAGGTGTTCTGGAACCTGAAGGAAGGCACGGCGGTCGTTCATGCATCGGGCTTCCGCCAGTTGGCGTCCGATCGCACGTACGCACTCTGGATGATTCGCGATGGCAAGCCGGTCGCGCTCAAGCTGTTCAATCCCGAGGCGGACGGTACCCGATTGCTCAACGGCATCGAGGTGCCGCGCAACCTGCAGGGGGTCGCCGCGTTCGCCGTCACGGAAGAACCGGCGGAAGGATCACCGCAGCCGACCATGACACCCTTCCTCGTGGGCGCCGTCGAGGCACCGAAGCCGTAACGCGGCCGCTGTGGCGGGTGGCTTCGCCACAGCGTTCTGCTACTTGCTGCGCACGGTGCCAAGGCCGCCATCGATGCCATAACACTGTCCGGTCACCCACGTCGCCTCGGGGCCGAGCAACCAGGCGATCAGGCTGGCCACGTCTTCCGGTTCACCCAGACGACCGAGGGCATGCATGGTGCGCGACGCTTCACCGGCGGCCACTGATGCTGTGATGCGCGCGGTGAGCGGCGTCCGCACGAGCCCCGGTGCTACGGCATTCACACGCAACCCTCGTGACGCATACGTGGCGGCCGCCGAGAGCGTCAGACCAAGCACGCCGCCCTTCGCGGCCGCGATCGCTTCGTGGTTCGCCAATCCAAGTCGCGCTGCCGCTGAACTGCACAGCACGACACTGCCACCGTTGGTCATGACTCGCGCGGCGGATCTCACCGTCGCGAACGCGGTCGTCAGGTTCGCCGCGATCGTCGCCTGAAACTCTTCGACCTTTGTCAGGTGCGCGGGCTTGAGCATGAGCGAGCCCACACAATTCGCCACTCCGTTCAGCGGTCCGAGCTGTTCACTGGCGAGATCGGTCACACGATCCACCTCGGCGAAGTCCGCCGCATCGGCAGTGGCGTACCGTGCGCCCAGTTCGGTGGCCAGCGCCGCGAGTGGTTCTTCGCGACGGCCGACAAGGAAGAGCGAGGCGCCGGTAGAGCCGAGTTTGCGTGCGAGGGCGGAGCCGATGCCGCCGGACGCGCCGAGGATCAGGTAGGACGGGGTGCGTTGGAGATCGATCATGCGCAGTGAACAGCGGTCTGACGCGTTACGTTCCGGCACCGCACTCGACAGAGGAACCATATTGTCGCAGGGTGCGTCGCGGCGGAGTGATTCCAGGCCGCGACGAAACTCGTCCAGGGAGGACTAGATGCTGCTTTCGTTGGATACGCATACATTCTCTGCGATTGAGTTGGCCATGCTGAAGGGTGACGAGAGAGTCCCTCTCCTGACCGAACGACTACACAGCAAGCGGGTCAGGCTGGCGATTCAAGTGGGATAGAGTCGTGGCGGGGATCGCACGCGATACCGCAGGAAGCAGCCTCCACGAAATGGCGAAGGGAGGACTGTTGTCGCCACTTTTCTGCGAGCGAGTCGACACCGTTGACCCACACTCGCTCAGAGGACTTTCACGACGCATTGCGCTAACGCGCTGTCAGTTGCGCAACCCTGGCGCGTTCGGACGCACTGATTTCTGGGACGCGGATCACGTGCATTTCTCCGCATACGTCGACGTGGCGGTGCTTGATCGGCGATCCTTCAATCACCTCATGAGCGAAAGCAAGAAGCCGCATGGCCGCGTCGCAGGAGGCCCACCCGCGAACATCCGTCGATGTGCGGATATCAATGCGTTGATCGAAATGCTCGCGTGATCGTTCGGGTGTTGTGCCGCGATCCAGCGATCGTCGCCACGCTGTGCACACACGACGGTAGCGCGGAGCGCACGTCCGCCCTGGAACCGTCAAACTCTCGCAGGGTTCCCGCAACAGCAAGTCAAACTCGGGGCGCGTCGACACGCGCTGCTACCGCCGCGTCCCCACCCACGCCAGCGGCACACCGCGCAGTCCGGGCCATCGCGTCACGACTCCGTTCCCCGCGCGCACCAGCATCTGCGCGCTCAATCCACCGTCCAGCATCAACGCACGCGTCGCACCGAGTCGTCGCATGAGCTCCGCCATCTCGGGCGTGGTCGGTCCGACTGGCAATCGCTCACCCACGATTCCTGCACCAGCGTAGCGACTCATGGCGACGATCACGTGCCCGCTGGCCAGCGTACCGATCGCCAGTCGCGTATCGCGATGCGCCCGATCCAGCGCGCGTTCGTCCGTTGTCGTGTCGCAGACGAGTCGCGGCGCAACCCCGCTCGCGTCGAGCAGCGTCGGATATGACTGCACCGCCTCGACCGCTGTACGTGCAGCGCGCGCGGCCGCGATGTCGCGCGCATCGAACAGTCGCGTCGCGCCGCTGCTATCGATCACCAGTGCTCCGGCCAACGCCCCAACTCCGGGCGCCTGCCACTCGCGTCCTCGATGCACCACCCATCCCCACGGACCGGCATCAGTGAACTGGCCGGCATTGAGCGCGATCGCCGCGTCGTCGGCCGCGTGATCGAGTGTCCATGCGCCCATGGCATCGCCGGTGCGCAGAATCTCGAGCGAGAGTTGCACCCGAAGCGGATCGAAGCGGGCCACCACGATGCGCGCTGACACCGCGCGCGCGCCGAGCGCCACGGACCACTCCGTCCATTGCACGGCATCACCACGCCAGTCGAGCGCGGGTGCGTCGGCGGTACGCGATGACGCGCCGCAGCGGATCGCGGAGATCCGCTGCGGCGCGTTGAATCGCGGCGCGTTTTCAGCCTGCGCGACTGTTGGTTGAGCGTTTGATGTGGACCGTGCCTCGACAGCGCTCGCCGCAACGACAAGCGCCGCGAGCGCTACCAGGCCTTGAGATCGGGCCACGTCTGCCACTGCAGGGTGCGACCATGAAACAGGGGCGCCATGCGAAGGATCTGCGCTTTCCGTCCATCGAGTGCGGCGCGCTCGTCGTTGGTGAAGACGCCTTCGGCGCCAGCCTGATTGGTCGTGATCAGCCTGGCCTCGAGCATGCCATACAGTGCCATTCGTTCACGCGTACGACCAAACATCCGCGTGCTCATCCCGCCACGTGACGCCGCCGGCACCTCGAACGTGCCGCCGTTGGAGCCGTCACCGGAGTCGCCGGACTTCATCCGGCCCTCGCTCGCGTCCAGCAGCAGCTGCGCTTCCGCTGTTATCATGGCCGCGGGCTTGTACGGATACGGCTTGCACTTGGCCGACAGGAGCTTGGCTGTCCCGAGTATCTGCGACACCATCGCCGAGTCGCGTGTGGCCAATCCGGTGCGGAACTGTCCCGCTGCCATGGCCTTTTCGGCGCGCTCACTGAGCACCTGCAGCTGCTGGGCGGACTTGCCGTATTCCTCCGCCATCGTTGACGAGGGCATCACGCCGCTGGTGGCGAACGCTTCCACGCATGCCTGCGATTGCTTGGCGTCGGCTTCGTACTGCGTACGCACCGCATTTGCCGCTGCTTGCTTCTCCGCCGACGCCACCAACGGCTCGAGCGCAGCCACGACGGCATCGATACGATCGCTGCTGATGGCCGAGCTTTCGTTCGCCACGGCGGTCTCGGTGGTCTTCTTGTCGATCGGTTGCTCCACGCCGGCTTTCTTCTTGGCGGCGTCTCCCGCCATCTTCTTCAAACGACCGAGCTGCGCCTGGGCCGGCGTACCCGCCAGCGCGACGAGCAAGGACGATAGCCCGAAGGCCATTGAGGCGCGAACGAACAAAACGGCACGAGGACTACGCATGGCGCCTCCCGCGGGGGCAAAAGAGTGTCGTTGGTAGGGAACGACCATTCTTAAGTTAAGATGTGTGTCCGGGACGGCCGAGAAAAGGTTTCGCCACGGGCCAGTCGCGGGATCCGTCGCAGGTCTATCGCAACCCGCCTCGCGGCTCCCGCGTCAGGGCGACAGTCGACGCGTCGTCCACACGCCGGCGGCACGTCGAAACACGATCCGGTCATGCAATCGGCTCTCGCGCCCCTGCCAGAATTCGATCTCCTCGGGCACGATCCGAAATCCGCCCCAATGCTCGGGCAGCGGGACGTCGGTGCCGGCAAAGCGCGCCTCATTCTCCGCCAGCGCCGCCTCGAGAGTGGCGCGCGAGGGCAGGGTGCTACTCTGGAACGACGTCCACGCGCCAATCCGACTCGAGAGCGGGCGCGACTGGAAGTAGTCCGCAGACTCGGCGCGCGAGACGCGTTGCACTGCGCCGCCAATTCGTACCTGCCGCTCCAGCTCTGGCCAGAAAAAGCAGAGTGAGGCAGCGGGATTGTCCGACAGCTCCTGTCCCTTGCGGCTGCGATAGTCGGTAAAGAAGACGAAGCCGCGCGCATCCACTGCCTTGAGCAGCACGATGCGGGCAGAGGGATACGCATCGGGAGTCGCGGTGGCGAGACACATGGCGTTCGGCTCCCGCACCTCGGCGTTCACCGCTTCGTCAAACCAACGCGTGAATTGCACGATCGGATCGACATCGACATCGGATTCGTCGAGCGAGGCGAGGCGGTAGTCGGTGCGGATATCAGCGAGTGCCATCGGGAGCGGATTGGACGTGCGCGAAACGTACGAGTCGAAACGAAGCGTAATCTGCGGGTCGCGGTTGGTTCAGACCTCGATCAACGGCAACGGGGCCCGAGGATACGCCTCGGGGACACCTTCCAACGGATCGCCAACCAGCGGCTCGCCATCGGGTGTTTCCAGGACAAATCCCGCATCTTCGATCATGCGCAGGTCGTCGCGCGCCGTCTGCCCCTGGGTGGTGAGATAGTCACCGACAAAGATCGAGTTGGCGGGATACAACCCCATCACCTGCATGCTGCGCAGATGGACTTCGCGGCCGCCGCTGACGCGGATCTCCTGCGTCGGCAGCAGGAGGCGATAGAGCACCAGTATCCGCAGACAGCGCCGAGGATCGAGTTCGTTGCGCCCGGCGAACGACGTGCCCGGTACCGGGATGAGAAAGTTCACCGGCACGCTCTTCACGTCGAGTTCACGAAGCGACAGCGCGAGGTCGATCACATCGTCATCGCTTTCGCCCATACCAAGAATGCCGCCGCTGCACGTCTTCATGCCGGCGTCCTTCACCGCCTGCACCGTACCCACGCGATCGTCGAACGTGTGCGTGCTGACGATCGCCGCAGTGTAGTTGGCGGACGTGTTGAGATTGTGGTTGATCGTCTCCACACCCGCCGCCTTGAGCCGCTGCACTTGCTCGGCGTTGAGCAGGCCAAGGCAGGCGCAGATCTTGAGGTCATGCTTCGCGCGTACGGCCGTCACCGCGGCAATCACTTTGCTGAAGACGGTCTCGCCAGGCGAGCGACCCGAGATGACCATGCACAGCGTCCCTGCCTTGAGCTGGGCCGCGCGATCGGCGGCCTCCATGATCTTCTCCTGCGCGAGCATCGGATACTTCTCGATCTCCGCCGTCGAAATCCTGGACTGCGAGCAGTAGTGACAGTCTTCGGGACACAAGCCGCTCTGCGCGTTCAGCAGGAAGTGCAGACGCACCCGATTACCCCACGTCGCGCGGCGCACGCGATACGCCGCGGCGAGCTGATCGAGCAGCGCATCGTCCGGTGCGGACAACACGGCATGCGCGTCCTCGCGCGTGAGGACGTCACCGGCCAGCGAGCGATCGGCCAGCTCCTGCCAGTTGATTGGAGCGGCGGCGGTCGCGAACGGCATCGATTCCAGAGCAGTCATAGAGCGGTCTTCGGGAAAATGTCAGTCGAGAAAGAGAGTACCGGGAGCGGTGGGCTCCGGCGGTTCCTGCCGCAGCATCGTGTCCACTCCGCTGCCCGCGGCGGCAGCAGCCAACGCATCGTTCGCGTCGGTGCGATCCACCCAGGGAAATCGCAGGACGGCATACGTGGGGAGCAGCGCCACGAGTGCATCGTAGTTGGTGGCTTCAGCGACGCTCGCGTCCGGTGATGTGTACGACGTGAGCACCACCGCGCGCACCGTGACGCCCGCTGCTTCGGCCGCGCGCACCGTGAGCAAGACATGATTGAGCACACCGAGGCGATTGCCTGCCACGATCACCAGTTCGCAGCGCCAGCGTGCGAACAGATCCAGAAACGAGATCGAGCGCGTGATCGGCACCAGCAATCCACCCGCACCTTCGACGAGGACCAGATCCTGATCGGTCGCGACGGCTTCGAAGGCACTGTCGAGCGCGGCGAGGTCGATCGTGATGCCGGCGCGCTGCGCAGCGACCATCGGCGCGAGCGGTTCTTCGAGCACATAGGGCCGTATGTGCGACAGCGACACGCTGCTGTTCGCCGCTGCGCGCAACCGTTCGGCATCGGAGCGCGGCGCGCCGTCGTCCTCAACACGTGGATCGATGCCACTCTCGATCGGCTTCATCGCGCCAACGCGCAGCCCTTGCTGCACGGCGCGCGCCGCAATGGCACAGGCGACGACCGTTTTGCCGATCCCGGTATCGGTACCTGTGATGCCGAGTCGCAGCGGCAGGATCTCAGTCATCCACCGGTCCTCCGGATCCGGGCATGTCGGCCCGCTCCCCATCGAGGAAGCGCTGCAGCACGCCGTACACGCGGTCCAACTCCTCGTCGGTCGTGCAGTAGGGCGGCAGACAGTACGCCACAGTCCCCAGCGGACGCAACAATACCCCCTCGCGCACCGCGAACGCGGCCAACTCGCGACCGACCTCGCTCAGATACCCGGGCGCCGATTCGAGTTCCACCGCCGCCACCGTGCCGAGCTGGCGCACTGCACGCACACCGCGCGTGCCACGTAATGAATCCAGGTGTCGCGCCTGCGCGACTTCGATGCGTACGCGATGGTCTTCACTCTCGTCATCGAACAGCGCCAGCGACGCCAGCGCCGCGGCGCACGCCAGCGGATTGGCGGTGTACGAATGGCCGTGAAAGAACGTCTTCGTTCGGTCGCTGTCGCGAAACGCATCGAAGATCGCTTCCGTCGCCGCAGTGGCGCCGAGCGGCAATGCACCGCCGGTGATTCCCTTCGACATGCACAGCAGATCGGGCGTCACATCCGCGCGTTGACACGCGAACAGCGGGCCTGTCCGACCAAAGCCGGTCATCACTTCATCGGCGATGAGATGCACGCCCGCCGCCGCCGTTCGCGCGCGCATCTGCTGCAGCACGCGCTCATCCCACACGCGCATGCCGCCTGCACCAAGTATGAGCGGTTCGACGATCACCGCCGCCAGTTCGCTGCCACGCGACGCGATCAGTGCATCGAGTGCACGCAACGTGTCACCTTCCGACGGATCGGGTAGACGCGCGACCTCGAACAGCAGCGGCTCGTACATCTGCGTGAATACACCGCGCGCGCCCGCCGCCATCGCGCCAAACGTGTCGCCATGATACGCGTGCTCGAGTGCCGCGATGAGTCGCTTTGGCTTGCCCTGATTGGCGAACGACTGCAGCGACAACTTGATCGCCACTTCCACCGCCGTCGAGCCGTTGTCCGAGAAGAAAATGCGCGACAGGAAATGATCGGGCCCCTGCGGCAGTTTCGACACGAGCGCCGCGGCCAGCATCGCTGCCGGTTCGTGTGTGAAGCCCGCGAAAATGACCTGATCGAGTATGCCCGCCTGTTCGGCGATCGCCGCGACGATCTCCGGCTGACAATGTCCGTGCGTCGTTACCCACCACGACGAGATCGCGTCGAGAATCGGACGGCCGTTCGGCTCGTACAACCACGCCCCGCGCGCACGCGCGATCGGCACCGGGATCGGCGCCGCATGATGCTGTGTGTACGGATGCCACACGTACGCCGCGTCATGCATCAACACGCGCTGCTCCTGCGTCAGTTCGCGCGTCGCCTCCGCTGTCGACTCCGGCGACTCATCCAACTCGGCATCGTCATCGTCGAACGGTTCCTCGTCGAGTCGAGTGTTCGGACTCATGCGGACACTCCGCGCAACACGTCCAACA
>CAYWCJ010000212.1:0-2112 GCA_964456595.1 uncultured Gemmatimonas sp.
CCAACCAGAACAGCTTTCGGCGGCTCTCGATTTTCCCATTGGGCTGAATGACATACGCGCGCGACGCACGGCCCAGCTCCGTCGCACCACCGGCCGCTCCGATATATGCGCCAAGCCCTCGTCCGCTGGCGACCAGTGCGGTGGGGGCGTTCACCTCGCCTCGTACTGTGACCGTCTGCTGACGCGCCGGTACAAACAACGAGTCTCCCGCCTCGAGATACAAGTTGTCCGGACTCTCACGCCGCCGCAGCGCGTCAGCCACATCCACGCCCACCCGGATGCGGCTTCCGCCGCGCTCGAGTCGCGCGGAATCTCCAATGGCCGCCTGCGCGCCGACACCGCGCTTGCCGGAGTCGGCATTCACCGTTGCTCCAGCGCGGGTGCGGGCCGCGACTGCGCCAGTCTCCGCCAAGCGTCGCGTGAAATACGTCCCGCTCGCATCCCCTTCCGGGGTTATGCCACCTGCGCGTTCAATCAGATCGGTGAGCCGCTCACCGCGATTGCGCAACGTGTACTGCCCCGGGAAACGCACTTCACCGAGTAGTTGCACGGCCACCGGTAAACGCCAGTCCGGTTGCCGTAGGATCAGTACGTTGTCATACGGCGAGAGCTGTGATTCTGCACTCCCGGCAGACGCAACGCGACCATCCGCGAAGAGGTACCCGGAGTCGAGCGGCACGCGCAGCGTGGTCGCCAATGTCTGCGCATCGCGGACTTGGGGTAACCGTGCAATCTCCGCCTCGCGCAGGTAGGCGCTTTCTTCGAGTCCACCGGCGAGCAGCACCAGGTCGCGCAGCGTCATGCCGTCGCGCCACAGAAAACGTCCGCCATTCCGCACCGCACCGCCAATCGCCACATACCGATCCGGCCGAAACGCCGTGCGACTGTATGCGGTGATCTCGTCATCACTCTGCAGCGCAAACGGCTCTATCGTCACGCCGGTGCTGTCGCGCAGCATGGCCCGCAACTGAATGCGCGTCGAGTCCGGCCGCAGCCGCGAAACCAGCACGCGACCGAGGTAGGCGTCGGGCTTCACCCCGCCCGCACGTTTCAGCGCTTCAGCGAGCGTCAGCCCCGGCGCGAATCCCTGCGCACCCGGACTCCAGACGTGCCCGTTCACGACAATCCTATTGCGCACCCGATCGGCGATACGCGGTACACGAACCACGTCGCCATCGGCGAGACCAAAGGCGGGCACGGCGCCATCGCTGCCCAGCGGAACATCGATCACCGCACGATCCGACCCGGCAACGGTGCGGGAGGCTGGCGGAAGAATCCGATCGACCAACAACCGTCGGCCACCCGCCGTTGCGCGCGCACCACCGGCAGCCGCCACGGCATCGGTCAGCGTTTCGCCGAGGGTGAGCTCATAGGTCGCCGGTCGTGAGACTTCGCCGTCGATACGCACTCGCGGCCCGTGCAACGGCACGAACAGCACATCCCCCTGCTGCAACCGCACGTCCTGCGAGGCATCGCCACGCAGCAGATACGTGTACAAGTCGAGGGTTCCCGCCGTCTTCCCCCCGCGTCGCACTTCAATGCGCCGCAGCGAGCCGCGGTCACTCGGTCCGCCGGCGGCATACAGCGCCGTTAACGCGGTGCCAGCGCTCGAGATCCGGTACGCGCCCGGCGAAACCACGTCACCCACCACGAACACCTGGTTGGACCGGAGCCGGGACACCGTCACGGAGAACTTTGTGGTCGCGTCGGTCCCTCTACGAACCCCGCTATACACCCGTCCAAGCCGCGAATAGAGCAGGTCCTCCAACTGTGCGACCGTGAGGTTGGCGACGCCAATCTGCCCCACCTGTGGCACGACCACAAACCCACTCCGCGTCACGTCCAGGGTATACGCGGCTTCCACATCGCCGGAGAGAATCAAGACCAGCTCATCCCCCGGCCCAAGGCGATAGCCGGCGTCCACCGGACCGTCAAGATTGGGCTGGAACCGAGTGCTGGAGGTCCGAAACAGGGAGAGCCCGAAAAGTTCGGCGCTCGCGGCCGACAACGACCGGTCTCGAAGCGCCTCGGAGTCCACCACGACGGGCGCAATCGGGAGGCGCGGGCGCCCGTTGCCCAGCAGCTCAAGCTCGCTCAAATCCTGCGCATCGC
>CAYWCJ010000212.1:2122-3985 GCA_964456595.1 uncultured Gemmatimonas sp.
GCTCACGCCCAACGCGCGCATGGCGGCAAACACGGAACTCGACGGCGCGGCAGCCGAGCCATTCCCACCGGCGAGATAAGCGTCCAGCAAATTCTCCGGATAGCCTTCCGCCTTCAACCGAGCCCGGACCTGCTCCGGGGAAAGCCCGCTGGTCGCCATGCGCTCACGCAACTGCGCGACCAATTCGGGCCTCGCCTGCAACAGCGCTGAAGCCTCAGCTGGCGTGGGTCGCGTCGTCTGAGCCTCAACCGTGTACGCCCCTGTGAGCAAGAGAACGCCAGTCATAAGCGCGTTCCGACTTAACGCCCCCCAACCCGATGTAAATTGTCGGGGCTCTCTGAGTCTCGGGGGGACAGATCGTACCGGCAAATCGGAAAATATCGTCATGCGGAACCGGGACTGGAGCAAAGGACAACTCGGGACACGTCGGTAACCTCAAAGAGCGAGTGCAATGGCGTAGATGATGAAAGACGAACTTCGTCGATACCGCGGTCGGCGCGTCATGCACGCCGAAGCTCTCACCGGACGAATGGATGGCGCAACCGAAGAATATCTCTTTGTGCAACTTGTCGCCCGGACGAACGCCGGTACACCAAATTGCCCTGTCGACGTGGGTTCAACCCCCGAGAGTGGGTTCAGGTCGCGTGCCAGACTCACGATTGGTACCGGCACGCCCGTTTCGATGTAGAAGCCCTCGCCTCCCAAACCGAGCAGTTAAGCCTCCAGCACCAACTGCACCGTTATACGGGGACGAAGATCAACAACGGGCATTTACCCCCTCGTTGATGCAGGCTGATCGCTAAGGCATCTACCCAAAAATTGGACGGGAACGCAACGACCCGTACAATATTGGACGACCGCGCCGCACCGCTACCATCCCTTCACCCCGATTGCGATGCACGACCCTTACACCACACTCGTTCAGCTCTCCACAGGTCACATCGTGGCAGCGCGTGCACTGTCCCTCCAAGAGCTGATCGACGGCGCTAAAATCGGCTACGCGCCATACATCGGCGAACTGCGCGCGCGCCTCGGCGACGAACTCGAGTTGGCGATCGAACCCCTCGTCGGCGACGCGGCGGCGGAGGTCGTGGATGACTTGTTCATGGCACTGCCTCGCATGCTGCCGGGCTATCGTGAGGACGGTCGATTCCATGCGTGGATGTTCGGCGGCGCGTTTAACCGCGCTCGAACGAGGGCCCGCGCAGACCGCCGTCGACCGGACTCCGTCGACATGCCGAGCGGCTTCGAGCCTAGTGAACCTCCCACTGTCGAAGACCGGCTTGCAGAGGAGGCGATTATGGAGCGCGCGATCTCCGTGCTATCAGATTCAGAACGGGAAGCGTGGCTGCTGTCGTACGAAGGCCATGACCCTCGCGAGATCGCCACGCGCCTCGGCATCGAACCCAACGCCGCATCGGTGCGCGTCCATCGCGCGAGAAAGCGACTCGCCGAGGAGCTAGTCAGTTTCCTAGGTCATCGCTGAGGACTTTTTTGCTAGGCCGCCAACTGGGATGCAGATGAGAGTTCACGGACGGCCTTAACGGAAGCGAGCCGTCCACGCTCGACCAGGTCGCCGCTCGATATCGACGGTTGCCTCTTGGCGCCCTTTGTCGCCAACATCGACTTGGCAACGAACCCCGAAATTCTCGTCGGTCAAAGCCGGTGTTGCGCCGACGCGACTACACGTCACCTCTGCGGGAATGCTGTCGCCCATCCAGGCTTGCAGAACGTTGAAGGGCTGCAGCGTGTAGCTGCGGTCCAATCGTGCTCGCAAGGCGCGAAATGCACGGCGCTGGAGCAATTGCGCCAACTCGTCCTCAGGCGATGATGGAGCCGTCTGCCCAGGCACTGCGAGTACCT
>CAYWCJ010000212.1:3995-8360 GCA_964456595.1 uncultured Gemmatimonas sp.
GAACTTTCCCACCCGAAGTTGCGATCAACTGCGTGGTGCCGGTGCCGTGCAGCGCGATGTTGCCCTCTTGGTCAATCGTCGCGATGTTGGTATCGGTAATCACATACCGAACCGTAGCATCCGGGACCCGACGACCAGCGCTGTCCACTGGGGTCATACGTACCGGGTCCACCGCGAGACCGTCCAAGTAGAGATTCAGCTCGTCCGGACCTTTCAGTCGGGCAACCGTCGCAGCGGACATCGGTGCCGGTGGCGGCAGGGTAGCCAGCTTTGGAACGCTGTCCTTTACGGCGATCGTGTCTGTCGGCGTCACGACAGATTTCCCGTCCCGCGACTGCAGGCGTCGCGCGACGAGTCCAACTACCACTAAAAGAGCGACGCCTCCTCCAATCAGGAGCCATTGGCGACCGCGCCCGTTTCCGGGCGCCTCGGGTTTCTTCGGCGCCGTTGACCCTTCAGCGACCATCGCGTCGGAATTGGCCCCTTCGACAGGTCGACTGTTCGGCAACTCCTGGTACAGAGTGTCGATTTCGGCGGAAGCGCCAATCGGGACTCCATTTATCGCAAACATTCGATCAGTGGGCGTCAGCAAACGCCCCATTGTCTTCTCCGAGGCGAACACGACCGTGCGCACCATCTCCCGCGCATCCTCGCGATCCGATGCCGCAGTCGCGCCGATCGCGGTGAGCGCAGAACGCATGTCGGGAAAGCGATCGGACGGATCCTTAGCCATCATGCGCACGATCGCGTGGCTCAGTGCCGGCGGACATTCTGGCCACTCATCAAGCAGCGCCGGAATCTGGCCCTGCACGTGCTGCTGCAACACCGCCAAGTCGGAACCGATGTACGGTGCGCCCCCACTGACCATCTCATACGCCATGATGCCAAAGGAGTACTGGTCCGATGCCGGAGAGACAGGCTCTGCCATGCACTGCTCGGGGCTCATGTATCGCGGCGTACCCAGGAGCATCGCGGTCTGGGTAATGCCACGTTCCTGTACCTGCTTTGCGATGCCAAAATCTGTTACGACGGCCAGTCCGTCCGTACCGAACAGGACGTTCGCGGGCTTGACGTCGCGGTGCACGAATTTCCGCTGGTGGGCGTAGTCGAGCGCGCTTCCAATCTGATACCACATCGTGCGCGCCACCGGTAGCGAAAGGCGATGTTCCGTACGAAGGACATCGCCGAGCGAACGAGCGCCGAGATACTGCATGATGAAGCAACTCAGGTCCCCGACCTGTCGGATCGTGAAAATCTTCACAATATGCGGGTGCTGCATGCCGGCAAGTGTTTTCGCTTCGCTGCGAAAGCGCAGAACAGAGTCCCGATCTGCGGCGGCCGATGGAGCGAGGACCTTGATCGCGACCTGGCGGTTCAGCGCGCGCTGTACCCCGTGATAGACGGTCGCCTGACCGCCCCGCCCAAGCTCACGGGTAACCTGATACTCGGCGGCTAGCCCGGAACGGAGGCGAGCCAATATGAGGTCCCATGTACCCGATCGACTCGGCTCCGAGTCAGCCGACGAACGCACCACGGCCGTGCCGCACGCCGGGCACTGGGTTGCACCTTCGGGCATATGTGACCGGCACGACACGCAGCGTGGCTCAGCCTCCTGACCGCACGCCTTGCAGAAGCGAAGGCCTGGAGCAAGCGGTGCTGCACACGCGGAACAGATGATGCCCTGTTCTGGGATGTCGGATGAACTTGGCGGCATTCGCGAGCTCGAAGTGATGCACTGGGCTGATCCCGGCCTAACTACACAGAAGGAGTTTGTGACGCGCCTCGCACTTCGGCAAGTTGATCGGCGCTCAGTCGGCCTCAGAGAAGTGGCACGCAACCGATCGGTGGGGCGCTTGCTCCGTGAGTTCTGGCACGGCCTCAGCGCAATGACTTGGACGACCGAGTCGCACATATCGCGGGCAAGCGCCCCGGTACGCGCAGCCCTTCATTCGCGACGTCGTTCCGGTCGGCGTGCCAAACTCCCGGGTCGCTGCGAATTCGGACGTGTGACGGTGGTCGGCCGAACGACCTTGCAGGCCATAGTGCAGGCGGTCTTTCGCCGCCGCAAGCTCGATGGCATACGGGTGCCTGTACCGGAACTCCGGTGCGAGCTGCGGCGCCACCACGGGAGCCGATTCTACGACTCGACCGGCGAACATCACTGCTACCCGATTGCACACCTGATGAACGCGATCGAGATCGTGCGATACCAGAACCAACGCAAACTGTCGCACGGTCTGCTCGTGCAGGAACAGTGCAAGGACTCGCTCTTGCAGCACCACATCTAGGCCGCTCAAGGGTTCGTCCGCGACAATCACAACGGGATCGCTGGATAACGCACGACAAATGCCCAGTCGACGCTTTTCTCCACCGGAGAGCTCGTCCGGATACTTGAACGCGTAGCTCGACGGCAGCCCTACTTCCGCCAAAAGCTTGCTGATGGACTCGTCGATGTGTTCGCTGGAAACACGACCACCGAGCATGAGCGCCCGCCGCAGGCCTTCACCGATAGGGTAGGCTGGATTGAGAGCCGCATCCGGATCCTGAAAGATCATGCGGATTGCCGGACGCACCTCCCGGCGCACGGTTTCCTTGTCGAGAGTGTAGACGTCGCGCCCGTTTAAAATCACCTGACCGGCTGACGGCGGAAGCAGACAGGTCAGCATGCGGGCAAGCGTGCTCTTGCCCGATCCGCTGGCGCCGACGATCCCCAGCACGTCACCACCGCGAACCACAAGGTCGACGTGGTCAACCGCGAGGATCGACTCCGAGACACCAAACCGCACTCGCCGATTGAACTGCCGAACGAGTCCGCGCGCCTCGAGAACTAAGGTCGTATTGGCTTCGCGCTCTTCGGTTCCCCCAGCAAGAGACGTCACGTCGCGATCCCCCAGCACGCCACCGAATGCACTTCAGTCACCGCCTTAAGGTTCGGCGCCTCGGTCGCGCACATCGCCTGGCGGTCCGCATCGAGCCGCGAGCGCAGTTCACAACGTAATTGGAACGCGCACCCCGTTGGAGAAAGTGGCCGAGGGGGGGCGGCACCAGCCACGATCGGCTGGCCGAGTGTGCGACGCCGCCGACTCTCGCGCAGCTCCCGCGCGTATGGATGCACGGCCTCGTCTGGAAGATCACGCAACACTGCGGCTGGCGCACGCGCCACGACTCGGCCGGCATACATGACCAGCACATCGTCCGCCATGGCATCGATCACGCTGAGATCGTGCGAGATCAGGACGATGGCCATTCGATGCCGTTCGTGCTGCTCGACGATCGACTCGAGCGCCAGTGCCTGGTTGATCGTGTCCAGACCGGTCGTGGGTTCATCGGCGATCAGTACCCGTGGCTTGATGGCCATGGTGAGTGCGAGCATGGCGCGCTGCGCTTCTCCACCACTGAGCTGCTCCGGATAAGACTGCAACACGCGAGCGGGTTCGGCAAAGCCGAGACCGCGAAGCAATTCGGCGGCACGACCCCTACGCGCATCATCGGGAGCCGAGCCCTTGCGGTGGAGCACTTCCTGCAAGTGCCGACCGATTGTCCAGTAGGGTACCAACGACCGACGAGGATCCTGAAATAGAATCGCAACAGTATGTCCGAGCACGCCCTTCAAGCGCTCCTCCTGCAGGCGACGCCATGCAGGATCCTTGACTACGCGAACCGCGCCATCGGAATCGACCCGCTCATGAATGTGCTCGGGCAACCCTTCAAGTACGTCAACGTTACCGATGCGCGCCCGACCCGACACGACCCCCGGCGTCCCACGCGACAGTCCGAGCACGCCGAAGAACGTCTGCGTCTTTCCGCTACCCGACTCGCCCACAATGCCAAGGACGCGACCATCTTGGACGGAAAGACTGACGCGATCGACAGCGCGCACCACACCGGCCGGAGTCTCGAAGAGCGAGACGAGGTCCTGGATCTCGAGAACTGGCTCAGGATTCTTCAACGCGGGCGCCCCCACAGCTCGGCAAACCCACGCGGAAGCAGTGAGAAGCAGCCAATCACGAGCAGGAGCAAGAGCAGCGCAGGCACCAACATCGCCGGCGCATTCACTTCACGTCCGACCAAAAGCACGCGGCCTAGACTGGGGGTAAGCGAGTCGGTCAGGTCGAGAAAACCAAGTGTCACCTCCGCCAGTACAGCCGCAGCATAGGACTGTGCAACACGTTCCACGATGAACTGCCGACCATTGTGCCACACGATCTCATCCCAAAGAATCCGGTTGTCGCTCATGCCGAGTTCCCGTGCCGCCTCGACGAAGTCCCGGCGCTTGAATCGTTCGACCAGTTCGCGAACGCCGCTGGCCGTCTCTGGCAGCAACACCACGCCGACGGCCGCCATGATTAGGAGCAGGTTCCACCC
>CAYWCJ010000213.1:0-8290 GCA_964456595.1 uncultured Gemmatimonas sp.
GTGCGGCTCGACGACCTCAAGCTGAAGCAAGGCCAGACGTTCGAGTACTTGTTTGACTTTGGCGACGAATGGTGGCACGCGATCAAAGTCGACGCCCTCGGCGCGAGTGATCCGACGAAGGCGTATCCGCGAATCGTCGACATGCGGGGCGCGTCCCCCGCACAGTATCCCGAGGAAGACGAGTAGCGCGGCTGCCCGGCGGCTCATGCACGTACTCTTGACGGCGCGGCGGATGCCGGTGGTGGCTCGCGCGATGCGCCCGCGGGCCGCATTTTTGACCATGCGCCGCCGCAGCATTGCGGGCGTTCGCCGCACGAATTGAGGGAGGCGCAAGCAATGCCCACGTCACGCAAGGCTCCCTCGCGCAATCCGTTCCTTGGGACATGGCGCATCACGCACATGGACGCGTACGATGCGGACTATTTCGACATGGAGGTGGCGGCGTACATCGCGCTTGAGCGAGGCCAACGCGGCGCATTCCAGTTCGGCGCCGTCAGCGGGATCATCGACTATCGGCGCGTCACACGTGACGGCGCGAACGCCATTGAATTCACGTGGGACGGCCAGGATGAGATGGATCCGGTGATGGGCCGGGGCTGGGCCGCGGTTACCGATGGTCAGCTCGCCGGTCGAATCTTCACTCATCAGGGGGATGATTCCTCATTCGTGGCGAGACGCGTCAGGTCACGACCGAAATGAAGTCCGTTTCGCGACGCTGCGGCTGACGACACGTTGCAATTGACGAGCAACCGATGGTGCGCTCGCTCCGCTCGCTCTATTTCCTTTGCTCGCTGGTGAACGTGAGGCGTGAGAATGCGGCTACCCCGGCGGAGCCGTGCCGAGCAATGCTGCCGTTCGCCCGGGACGTGGCGGCCTTGGTCGCCGACGTGGCTTGGCCAAGCATGCGGGCGACATCGCGACGGCGCTCGTCCGCGCCCACCGCAGACAGCAAGAGCCCGGCGACGCTCAGGTCCACGTCCAGCGCCTCCCATCGCAACGCGCTCCCGCCGCGATTCACCGCCACGGCCGCGCGCTGCGTCGGCGTCGCGCGCCGCAGCGCGGGGATCGCGCGCACCGGAAAGGCAAACAGGAAGCCATTCGTGAGCTCGAGGACAATGCGCTCCGCGCGGCGGGAATCTGCGCGAGGATCTCGGCGACACTGATCGAGGGACTAGCCATGGTACCGTCTCCACGCCGCCTACAGCGGCCCGAGGTGCGCCTCCACGAGCCGAAACGCCGCCATCACGTCGGCGGGCTTCAGGTCATGGATCGTCCGAATCGCGAGCGTGGACTCGTCGTCCGGCAAGGTGATCACCAGTTCCCCGCTGCCCTTGTGCACATGGACGTGCGGCGGCCCATGTTCCCGGGCCGGGAGCAGGACGCGCACCTGAAATCCGTTGGCGTCCAGCACCGTGGGCATGGCCGATGGTAACCGAGCCGTTAGGTTTTTACAAGCATCGTCGTCCAGCCGGGACGACGCGTCCGGCGAGACTGCCCCGAGGAATCCGCCGCAATCTAACCTCGCGTTGCTCTTGACATGGCCATTGCGGAGTGCTCCCTGTTCGATGCGCTCACTGGTCGCATCCTGTTGCGCTGCCCTGCACGAGAATGCAAGCGTCCAGCAGCGTCGCGTAGCCGCAACCGAAATCGATCGGCGTCGCGTGCACGTACGGCCGGGTCACACTCACGCGCGCCGCGCGTACGAATTCCGCCAGCGTCGCCGGTTCGACGAGCAACTCCGGCGCGCACAGTGCCCAGTTCCCGCAATTCTTCGACGCGACGACATTGCACCCCATCACCTCGGCTTCGAACAATACCCCAGGTGCCGCGTCGAACAGTGAAGGACAGACCACCGCCTTCGAACGCCCCATCAAGGCGAACAACTCCGCGCGCGAGGTGATCAGCCCATGCCGTACGCTATTTCCGACCGGCGGCGCGGCGAGTCCAACGATGTGCACGCGCAGCTCCCGGCATTCCTCGATGACGCCGCGCACGAACGGAAAGTTCTTCTCGTACCGGTCCCATCGACTGGCGACAAAGAGCAGGTCGATGTCACGCGCGTCGAACGGCAGCGCGAGTGAGGCGTGCTGCAGCGGTTCCGCGCGGATCCACTCGGCCATCGAGATGACGTCCGGATAGAGCTTGCCGGCCTGATACGGATAGAAGCCCGAGCAGAGATCACGCACGAGAGGCGAATGCACGAGAATGAGGTCGGCCAGCTCGACCGCCCTGCGCTCCCACTCGTGAAAGAGCAGTGGCGGCTCGGCGCCCGTACGCATGGCATCACACACACCTGTCGCATCGCCGAAGAGACGCAGGTAGCGATCGACCTGGTCGCACCCCGCCGTGAAGAAGATCGTGTGCGTGGTCGGCGCCGCCTGCTTGACGGCGAGCGCCGCAATGAACCCGACGGCCACCACGACGTCGGGGGCAATCTCGCCCAGCAGATGGGCGAGTTTCGGTTGCGGTTGGTGAAAGGCGCCGGCGAGCGTGTGCGTGCGCACGTTGCGCAGACGGCGCGGGTTGTCGTAGTTCGCGCCGAACGTATCGCGCAGAAACTTCTCACTCGCCGCGTCGACGAGGTTGAGGTACGTGACGTCGAGGCCATCGCGCTGCATGCGCTCGAACAGCGCATACGTCGCCGTACTGGCGCCACCATACCCAGGCGTCTCGAAGCAGGCGACAAGAATGCGACGATCTCCCGAAACGCCCTGGGAGCTGCTCGCGTGCGGCGGCGTGTCTCCGCTCATGTCGGTGCACCTGCCGTCGGCCGCCGGTCGGCCCAGAGCGCAAGACTGAGCAGTCGCCAGAGCAGCCAGCCGTGATTCGCCGTGCGATCCAGATGCTGTCGATGAAGCGATCGCAGTGCACGGCGATTGAGTGGCAGCCCCACGAGATCCGCGCGCGCCAGCACGACGTCCTCGAACATCGGTCGCAGCACACCGCGCATCCAACCATCCATCGGTACGGTGAACCCGCGCTTGGCGGTCGTCTGATACCGTAACCGACGCGCGAGTGCGTGGCGCAGCGGACGCTTCCCTTCGCGCCGGGAGAGATCCAGGCACGTCTGCCAGTCCACGCGCGACGCGACATCCAGCACCTCGAGATCGAGCAGCGGCATGCGTACTTCAAGTGCATGATGCATGCTCGCGCGATCGACCTTCATGAGCACGCGCGGCAAGTGGAAGCCCAATTCGACACCGCGCATCCAGCGCGCCGCCGCATCCTGCTCGTGTCCGGCGAAGCGAAAGACCGTGAAGTCGGCTGGCAGGGCGGGCAGCTCCGGAAACAACGCCTCGATATCGGCCATGCCCACAAACTGGTGGTGTGACTGAAAGAGATCGCCGAGCGATCGGTACAGCAACGCATGCTGCCGACGGTCCGCCGCCCACTGCAGGCGCCGGCGCCACGGCGGATGGCGGAAGCGACGCGCTGCATCGAGTACCGACGCCGCGCGTGAGACATACCCCCAGAACAGTTCATCGCCAGCGTCGCCGGAGAGCATCACGGTGACACGCTGGCGGGCCGCGCGTGAAACGAGCAATGTCGGAAGGATGGAATAGTCGCCGAACGGTTCAGCGCAGGCAGCGCACGCCGACTCCACCAGCGAGGGAGCGTCGGAGGGGGTGAGTTCAACCACGATGTGCTCCACCCCGATTTCGCGCGCGTAGCGCCGCGCATCCTCCGACTCATCTTCCGCTTCGCCGGCGAGTCCGAGTGTGAACGCGGGCACCGGATGATCGAGCATCGACTGCATCAGCGTCGCGACCAACGGAGAGTCGATGCCGCCGGAAAGGAACGAGCCGACGGGGACATCGCTCACCAGATGTCGTCGCACCGCTGCGGTCACCGCCGCATCCACCGCGTCGAATGCCTCGTCAGCACGCAGGTCGGGCACGCGATCGACCGGAAAATCATAGAACCGTCCGCGCGCCTCTCGATTGCCCGCATCGATCGTCAGCCACGATCCCGCCTCGAGCATCATGGTACCTGTGTGCAGCGCGTACGGTGCGGGGATATAGTCGAAGCGGAGATAGAGTCCGAGTGCATCCGGGCGCACCGCATCGCGCGGCAGCCATGGATGCACGGCCAGCTGGTCGTACTGCGAGCCGAACGCGAGTCCATCCTCGCCGCGTCGCACGTAGAGTGGCTTCATTCCCGCGTGGTCGCGCGCCAGCAGCAGCTGCCGTTGCTGCGCGTCGTAGAAGGCGAGCGCGAACATGCCGTTGAACATGCGAAGCGCGTCGACACCCCAGCGCACCAGCGACTGCAGTACGACTTCCGCGTCGCCGGTGGACCGGACGCGAATGCCTTCGGTGCGCAGCCGCTCGCGCAGCGCACGGAAGTTGTAGATCTCGCCGTTGCACACAAGCGCGTAGCGTCCGTCATCGGTCACCAGCGGCTGATGACCGGCTGGTGAGAGATCGAGCACCGCGAGCCGGCGAAAGCCGAGCATGCAGTATGCGCCATCCGACCAGACACCCGTGTCGTCGGGTCCACGACGCGCGACGAGCGCGAGCGATCGTGCAAGCTCGCCCGCGCATGCGCTTACTTCAGGCGCGAAGGTGAGTACGCCGGCGATGCCGCACATGTCAGTCAGCGCGGTTGGTGGACGTGTGCGTGGCGCCGCGCGACACCAACGGTGCGAACTCGCGCCGCAGCACGTCGTCATAGATGGCCATGCGCGATTCCCAGGTATGATGCGCGAGGATGTAGTCGATCGCGGTCTGCCGCTCACCGCCGGCTCCGGCGCAGGCGAGCACGCACTCGGCCATCGCATCCATGTCCCCGTTCGCCACCACCGCGCCGAGGCCGGCGTCGCGCACCACGTGGTCGTTGGGGAAACCCGACTCGCTCACCGTTGGCAGTCCGGCGCGCAGGTAGTGATAGAGCTTGGTGCTTTCGTTGTTGTGCATGAACGGCCCCGCCGACACCACGACGCCGACGTCGGCATGGAGCATGTGCTGCCACGACGCGTGATAGGGCACGACACCGAGCTTGGTCACGTACTGCGGATCGAGGCGTCGCGTGTCACCCGGCCCCGCGACATAGAGCCGTGCCTGCGGTGCAAGTCGCCGACCGAGCGCGTTCAGTTTGGCCACCAGCACCGCGTTGGCTTCCGGCTGCGAATCGTAGACGTTGCCCGAGAAGAGCACTCGTACACCGTCGCGCGGAGGGAACGGATCCTCGCCCCTGGCGGGAATCTCCGAGGCCGCGGCGCCGGGCACCACCAGCACTCCATCACGCTCGCGGAAGAGTTGTACCCACAAGTCCCGCGCAGGCTGCGAGAGCAGCGTCACATATCGCGCGCGTTCATCGATCTCGCGCTGCGTGCGCAGCATGCGCTCCCGATCAGCACCATAGAAGTAGATCCCCGGCAGGTCGCTGTCGCCGACCACGGAGCCCAGCTTGGCGATGATGAACGGATGCGACGTGCCGCCGTAGCGTGCAAGCGTTTCCCACCCCTGATGGAAGTTCGTCTCCACCACGTCGTACTCACGCCACCGGACGCGCGAGAGCGCCACCCGCCGCACCCCGTCACAGACGGCACGGCTGCGTGCGCCGAACAGCAGTCCGAGCTCCGCGCTGGCGATGTCCACCGAATGTCCGAGGCGCGCGAGGGCGCGTGCACTCTCCAGCAACTGAATGCGCGCCATGTCCACTGGCGTGGCGACGCCCACCCGCTCGGTGTTGTAAACCATCACGATGCGCGTCATGAGTCGTCGGGAGCCGGTCGTTGGCGAATCGTCGAATCGTCACCTGCCTTCAGTCTCGTGGTCATGACACGCCAGCGTAAGGTGCGCCGAGCGATCATTCTCCTCTCTTGTCTGCGCAGCGTACTCGTAGCAATGTGAGGCGTTCTCCTCGCATACCGAATCGCGCATCGAACCGCTCACCGAATCGCCCATCAAGTCACGCCGCGAAGCATCCAACGGGACGCAGGATCGGGCGACGGAGGAGGCTGGTCGCCCGGTGGGGTTGCTCCTCACGCGCAACCTGCTCACGGGCGGCGCCGAGCGCGTGCTGGTGACCTACGCCAACCATGCGCGAAGTTTTCGACCAGTGGTCGGGTTGCTCGAGAAGAAGGGCGCGCTGCTGGACGAGTTGCACGCGACGGTTCCCTGTCATGCGCGCATCGATCGCACGGTTCCCGTCTCGTTCGTGACGCGCTGGTCGCCCGAGATCCCCGGCGAGACGTTCGCGCGACTCGCGCTCGAGTGCCTCTGGCTGCGCGACGTCGTGCGAACCACGGGAGCGACGGTCGTGTCGTCGTTCCTCATGCGCGCGCACGTGGTGGCGCTGCTGACCAAGCTCACGTTGCTGCCGGGGCTTCCGCTGGTGCTCAACGTGCACGAGCACATGTCGGAGTCGGCGGAGCACTTGTATCCCAAGCGGCGCGACCGCGCGATGATGCGCTGGATCACGCGCCATCTCTTTCCGCGCGCCGATCGCATCGTCGTGGTGGCCGACGCACTGCGACGCGATCTGGTGGAACGCCATGGGGTCCCCGCGCACATGGTGGACGTGGTGCATAACCCGCTCGAGATCGATCGCATTCGCCGTGCAGGCGCATCACCGGTCGACCTGACGCCTGGCGCGAAGGCGTCGGACGAGCGTGCGCAGACGATCGTGGCGGTCGGGCGATTGGTACACCTCAAGGGCTACGACCTGTTGCTGCAGGCCTTGGCGCTACTGCGCCGCACACGCGACGTGCGCCTCCTGTTGGTGGGCGAGGGTCCGGAGCTGCCGGTCCTCGAAGCACTCGCCGAGCAGCTGGGCGTGCGCGCGCACGTGACGTTCGTCGGTCAGGTGGCCAATCCGTGGCGCTACATGGCGCGCGCCGACGTTCTGGCGCTCACGTCACGGACCGAGGCGTTTCCCAATGTGCTCACGGAGGCGATGGCGCTGGGCATTCCCGTCGTGGCCACCGATTGCACGGGCGGTATCCGCGAAAGCCTGCTCGACGGGGACTGCGGATTGATTGTTCCGACCGAAGACATCGGCGCCATCGCCAACGGGCTCGATCGCGTACTCGGCGACGACGCGCTCCGGAGCCGGTTCACCGCTGCCGGTCATCTACGCGCCCTGTCGTTCGATCTGCCCGTGGTACAGGAGCGCTACGAGTCGGTGTTGCGCGGCGCCATGAGGCGCGGCGCCATGAAGCGCGGCGCCGTGATGGATGGCACCAGGGATTCGGCGCGCGGCTGACCGCGGGCGACGTTGAAAGCCGCCTACAGCCACCCCTCGAGCAAGCGGCGCTCGCAGGCGCGCGCGCGCATGTGCCAGCCGGGGCGAAGTGCGAGCCGCTGCACCAGTCGCAGCTTGCGATGCATCGAGCGCGAGCCGGTCAGACTGCGTTGCACGGCGTCGGCGATGTCGGCGCGGCCGTTTGCGCGCGCCAACTCCAGCACGTAGCCGAACTGCCGCACGTCGTAGTCGTGTCGGCAGAAGATGCGACCGGCCTGCTGCAGATCGAGCATCCGACGATCGAATGTCGCACAGGCGTCGAGCGCATTGATGGCGTCGAGCGCCAGCATCGTCCGATAGCAGGTGTTGCACGCACCGCAGTTGCGACCGTCATCGGACTGCCAGCAGACGCGCAGATGCTCCATCGCCACAGGCGACCGCGCGACGTACTGCGTCTTCTCCACGCGCATGAACGCCGGCCCATCGTGCACCACCCGGGTGCGCGACGACGTGAACATCGGATCGGTGAGCGGATGCGAGCCCCAGAAGCGCAGGTCCCGATAGCCGGCCGATGAGCCGATCAGCACCGCATCGTACGCGCCACCGACGGCATGCGCGACGGCCGCCAGCGCTGCACCGTGCGACACTCGCGACCAGTCCGTGTCGTCGAATCGGGTTTTGCGAAGGTTCGTGGCGACCACGACGAGCCGCTTGCCGAGTGCGGCCGCCGCACGCTCGAGCGACTGCTCCACGTGGGCGAACGCCGGCTCGTTGTCGATCGGAATGTCGAACCCGTGCACGAGTACGAGATCGGCGATCGTCTCCGTGGCCGGCGTACCTTCACCGGCCGCGTGTCGGAGCGCCGTGAAGAACGAGTCCACACCGCCCGAAAAGAAGGACGCCGTGGCGCCGGGCGTCTCGCGGCCGGAGGTGAGCGCCTCGCCCTCGATGGTTACCGCCGACAGCTCGGGGTACCACGACTGCCAGACGCGCGTGACTTCCTGTACCCCGTCTCGGAGCAGCGCGTCGATGGGCGCCTGCACGCGCAGCGACTCGTGTCGAAGCGCCGCCAGCGGTGCCAGTGCGGCGATGAACGGGTCAC
>CAYWCJ010000214.1:0-8260 GCA_964456595.1 uncultured Gemmatimonas sp.
GACATTGACCGTATCCGCGCTCAACCGCTTCTCTGCAAACTCAAACGAGATGCGCGTCCGCGTGGACGGCTCGAAAAAGAGGTTGACGATCGTCATGCCGCGCAGCGTCGGCACTTTCTTGATCTGTCGCTCCGAGATCTCGCGAAATGGAACTGCGGTATCGAGCACGAGGCGAATCTGATCGGCGGACAGGTCCGCGAGTCCGAGCAGGTCCTTGCCCAGCGAGCCGGCCATGCGGTCAGTCCTCGCTGTTGCGTGACGCGATCACCACCTCGTCGCGTCCATCGAGTTCATCGATAAAGACGTCAACGCGTTGTCCGCTCGAGACGTCCACCTTTCGGCCGACGACATCGGCATGAATGGGGAGTTCGCGGCCACCACGATCGATGAGCACCGCCAGCGCGATGCGCGCCGGGCGGCCGAAGTCTGCGAGTTCATCGAGCGCGGCGCGCACCGTCCGACCGGTGTAGAGCACGTCGTCGACGATCACGACGTTCTGGTCGTCGAGCGTCCACGGCAGGTACGTTGCACCAACCACGGGACGCGGTCCGACCGTCTGCAGGTCGTCCCGGTAGAGCGTGATGTCGAGCGCGCCGCAGGGGATGGTGGGGCCTTCCTGCGTGGCAATCATGCGGACGATGCGTTCCGCCAACTGAACACCGCGACGCTGAATACCGACCAGTACGAGTGCGTCGGTTCCGGAGTTCAGTTCAACGATCTGGTCGGCCATGCGACGCAGTGTGCGATCGAGTGCACGCGCGTCGAGAACCGTTTCTGGCTTCTTGGGCATGGCCGGAGAATATATCGGGCCACAGCGAATTCCCTACGCCCGAGGCGCCGCGAGACGCCTCGGCGCACTGCTTACCAGTCGCGACGCACGGGCGGCGTCTCCGGCTTGACCGGACGCGCGGGCCAGTTGCCCGAGAGCGGCGACACGTGCCGTGCCGCGGCGCGTGCCGCGCGCAGACGCGCCTTGTCTACTGCCGGCAGCGTCTGGGTCGCCGCGTACATGGCGATATCCGACGCCGCGTCGAGCGTGGCTTCGGCAAAACCGTGGCTCCAGTCAGGACCATACGGATGCGCTTCAGCGCGCTCTTCGACGCCCTTGCCGAACGCGAGACACTTGTCCGCCGCTTCCTTGAGCGTTCGGCTGCAGGCGAGATGTGCGACCACGACGTGATAGCCATCGCGACGGCCCATGAGGTACGTGGGCGAACGCAGCGCATCACCCGCGGACGGTTCCACAATCCCGGACGCAATCCCCGTCAACATCACGCACAGTTGGGAGAAGTAGCCGCGCACCGCATCGATCGGCGGCTCTTCGAGGATTCTGGACATCGTCGTTCCGGGTACGGGGGCCTCACCTGCGGCACGCCCTGATGCGCGCCGTTTCCGCAAGCGATCTGAGCAAGGGCTGTGCCGCCTCTGGCCTGCTCAAACAGTCGCAATCACACTCTGCGAGTCTGCCTGCGTCCCCCGGCACCGTTGCTTGCACCCCACTGCACCTGCGGCCTCCACGCCACATTCGGCGAGTCCCGAGTGGAGGCAAGGGGTGCGGTCAGATCGACATCAGCCGGCGTAGAGGTTGAGGTCTGTGCCTACGAAGTCGGACATGTCCATCGTCGTTTGCCAGTCGGGATGCCGCAGCATCACGAAACCATCAGAGAGCAACGTGCTCTTCCAGTCACGACGCGGCGTGCCGACCGAGAGCAGATCGACCGCGACCAGCGATTCGCCGCACCGCTCGCGAATGCGATCGAGTCCGTCGATACGCTGGATGCGTCCCTGCCCGTGCGCGCGCTTGGTAATGCACGAGCAGTTGTACTTGCGCTCGATCTCGAGGGAGAAGGTGCCGAACAGCTCTGCTTCGGCCCATCCGGCGAAGAGATCCACGTCGCTCGCGTAGTTCATCAGGTCGACCGTCCGGGCGCCAGGTGGACGCGCGGCCACCTCGCCGAACACCGCTTCGCCGTCGGACTTGAGATACCACTCCATGTGCGTGAAGCCACGCTCGTAGCCCAGGATCTTGAGCACCTGCTCTCCCATGGCACGCCCCCCCGCAAGTTTCGGATCGTCGACGTTGCGCACACTCAGCGTCTGAGGGCTGATCCACTCATTCGTTCGCGCGGTAAGCGGCCGCGGGCGATAGAACCCAATGTGGAAGTACTGGATCTCGTCCTTCGCGCAGATCGTGTCGTAGGTGTACTCCTCACCGTCGATGAACTCTTCAACGTCCACGATCGCGACGTGACCGAGTTGGGCAACCGCCTGCTCCACCTCGGCGAGATTATCGCAGCGAAATGTGTCCATCGATCCGGCACCGGCGATCGGCTTGATGATAAGCGGGTATCCGATCTTCTCGGCGCCCGCGTACACCTCTTTCGCGGTGTGCGCGATCTCATGTCGCGGCACACGGACGCCACCGACGGCGAGCGCCTGCTTCATGAGGTCCTTGTTGCGGAATTTGAGCGCCTGCTCGTACGACTGCCCCGGCACTCCAAGCGCTTCGCGAATTTGCGCGGCGATCTCCACGCCAGGCTCCCACAGACAGCAAACGCGATCGAGGGTGCGATCGCCAAGCCAGGTGCGGATCTGCGGAATTGCCGCAACGGGATTGGTGAACAGATCCGGCACTTGCAGATAGCCGCTCAGATAGCGTCGCGCGTTCTCGGGCAACTCATTCACCGGTCCACTGGCCACGCCGAGCACCGTGGCGCCCTGCTCCGCCAAACCGCGCGTGAACAATGGCATCTCGCCCGGATATCCGGGAGTCAGCATCAGAACGGTCTTCGACATGGCCATCGTTGGTGAGGGAGAGCGTATGGGCAATGCGTACGCCGAAGCGCGCTGCGTTCAGCCGAGTCGGACGCGAACGGTGGAGACAACGAACTGCAAGCCGCGCTGCACGACCGCGGTTTCCGCGTGTCGGAGCATGATGAACCCTTCGCCTTCGTAGCTGCCGGTTGGCACCTGACCAACTTCGGGTTTGCGAACGTCGCACACCAGAGCGCCAAGTTCACGTTCAACGATGTCGAGTCCTTCGACAGCAACGACGCGACCGGTTCCCTGTCCTCGCAGGTAGGCCGTGCCGACGGCATAGCGACGCTGTGGCGTGGAGAAGGTGCCGTCAACCATCAGCCGTACCCACGCGCCGACAAAATCGAAGTCGTGGGCGCGGGCGATCATGGTGGTGATCTGCGCACCGGGCGGGCGCGCGGCGATCTCACTGATCGCGACCGCGCCGTCAGCGCGGCGAAACCACTCGCAATGGGAGACGCCGGTGGTCATCCCGAGCGCACGCAGCGCGGCGTCACCAACACGCCGAATATCATCGAACTGTGGATCATCGACTTCTCGCGGCAACAGCACGCCCCACTGGATCCACGAATTCTCGATGACGGTGAGCGGCGTTGGGTGGTAGTGCGTCAGCGAATGCCACACCGCGCGACCGTCGATGGAGATGGTCTCCAGCGAGTGCTCCGTGCCGCGCAGGAACTCCTCCGCCAGCAGCGGACGCTCGACACTTGGCGGGTGTGCGGCGAGCACGCGTTCCAGCTCAGTGGCCGTGGAGACGCGGTGCGTGGCGACCGCGCCCGCACCGGCAGGCGGCTTCATGACAATTGGAAAGCCAACCTCGCGCACGAATGCCGTCGCATCGCCGGTGCGTTCAACGAGTCGGTGCCGTGCCACGGGCACGCCGGCGGCGCGCAGCACGTCCTTCATGCGCGCCTTATCGCGAAAATTCATCGCCGCAGCGCTGGGCAACCCCACAATGCCCAGACGTTCGCGCACGACGGCCAGCGGCAACTGCGCCTGTTCGTACGCTCCGAACAATCGATCGATGTGACCAAGGCGCGACGACAGTTCGCGCACCGCCCACTCGAGCTGCTGGGCCTTGGTGATGTCCTCCACGCGCCAGTGCCCGACGAGACGTCGTGCGATGGCCGGCGCCAGACGCTCCATCGGCTCCTGCGCGATCACGGCGAGTCGCACCCCCGACAACGACGCGGCCGCCTCGATCATCTGAGAGGCGGCCGGCGAGAACATCGGTGCGACAAAGACGACGAGAGTCATTCAGTGATGCACGGATGGTTGGTGGTATGCTTGGTGGTGATGAGCGTCAGCTGGGGTGCCGCGTCTTATTGACAGACCCAGGCGCCACCCTGCACACGCTGCGTCACCTTGGCGCCGGAGGCCGAATCGGCGGCCGTGACAGTCACCTCCTCATTCGAACCGTCCTCCATGTTGGTCGTGCTGCAGGCCACAACCTTTCGTCCGTTCAGGTTGCCGCTGCTGTCGGCGGAGTACATGCCGAAGTCCTGTGCTCCGTTGGCACCAGGGGCGCGGGTACCGGTGATCTTGATGCGTGCGGCCGGTGCCCAACCCTTCCCCTTGAAGCTCAGTCGCGCGCCCTGCGGAGAGCGTTCGGCTTCGACGCTGAGCTGTGGCTTGGGCTGGGCGACATCAGCCAAGGCAAGCGCCGACGTCGTGGTCAACGCGAGCGCGGCCACGGCGAGCATAGGCGCCATCGCACGGCGCACGATCGACGTTCGGGACATCAACATAGCGCGCGTCTGGTTGCGATTGGTTCGCTGCGAATCCCACATGGTACTCCTCCACAAATCAGGTGACGCGTCGGCGTTCCTGCCGAGCACGTAACGTCAAGATGGGATTAAACGCGACCTGCCGCAACGTGTAGATTCTGTCGCGGTACCATCTGCCTTCCGCCCATGCCGATCGATTCGATCCCTCCCAATCTCCTCTCGTTCAACGGATTCGTCCCTCGCCTCGCGCCGGACGTCTTCGTGGCACCGAGCGCGATGGTGATCGGCGACGTCGTGGTCGGCGCCGGATCGAGCATCTGGTTCGGCTGCGTGCTGCGCGGTGACGAACAAGGGATCCGCATCGGCCTTGAAACGAACGTGCAGGATCTCGTGCTGATCCACACGAGCCGCGGTGGTCCGGATGCGCAGGTGGGCGATCGCGTCACCGTTGGCCATTCGGCGATCATTCACGGCTGCCTCATTCACGACGACGTACTGATCGGCATGGGCGCGATCATTCTCGATGAAGCAGTGGTCGAGAGCGGTGCGCTCGTCGCCGCTGGCGCGGTCGTGTCGCCCGGCAAAGTCGTCCGGAGCGGCGAGCTGTGGGCGGGCTGTCCGGCCCGTAAGATCGGCGAGGTGAGTGATGCCCATCGGTCCGCGATTGCTTCGACGCCCACGCACTATCGCCACCGGGCCGCGAATTACCTGCGGGAGTTGCGGGACCGCGAGTGATGGCGCCACAACAGCGGCACGCCTACCGTGCCTCACACAGTCGCTGCGCCAGCAGGCGCATGAAGAGCCCGACGTCGGTCACGATCCCCACCGACTCGATGCTTCCGCGATCGGCGAGCTTGGTGACCACCGCAGGATTGATGTCCACGCAAATGAGCTTCACACCCGCCGGTGTCATGTTGCCGACCCCAATCGAGTGGAGCATGGTGGACAGCATCAGGACCACTTCGCAGCCCTGAAGCGCCTCGGCGTACGCGCGTTGCGCTTCAACGAGGTCCATGAGCGTATCCGGAAGCGGACCATCATCGCGAATCGAGCCAGCGAGCACGTAGCGCACGTTGTGCCGCACGCACGCGTGCATGATGCCGCCGGTGATGACGCCCTGCTCCACCGCTTCTCGAATGGACCCGGCGTGTCGGACGCGATTGATGGCGCGCAGGTGGTGTCGATGTCCACCGCGTACGCCGCGACCGCGCGAGAGGTCGACGCCGAGCGAGGTGCCGAACATGATGCTCTCGATGTCGTGGACGGGGAGTGCGTTTCCCGTGAGCAGCACGTGTACGAACCCCTGTTCGATGAGCTGCTGCAGATACGGGCCGCCGCCGGTGTGAATCACCACTGGTCCTGAGACGACGCACACCTTGCCACCGCGCTCCACGCACCGCGCGATCTCCCATGCGAGTTCGTCCACCGTGTGCTCGACCCGGCGCTCACTCGACACACCGGCACTCATGAACGAGAACCCCTCGCCGTGCGAGTTCATCTCCGGCAGTTCGACCTTGATCCCCTGATGGCCCACCACGACGTCGTCGCCCGAACACAAGTCACGCATCAGGCAACAGCGCACGGCTCGCGCATCGCGATCGATGACGAGCATCGCGTCCATGCGCTGTCCTGACGCCAGCCACCACTCGCCGTCCACCAACACCCGCGTTGGATAGATGGTGGTCGAGTAGAAGTCCTCCGGCGCCACACCGTCCTTGGGCGCGGGTTGCGTCTGCACCTCCTGCGGATGGTCTGCCATCGGTTCGGCGCCGAGCGCGATGAGTTCGGCCACACTGGTGTCGAGCCGCTCCTGCGTGGGCGCGGTGACGCGCAGCTGCGCATGCGAGTGCTGATCGAAGCGCTCGCCGGCTTCGAGCTTCTCCACGCGGCAGCCAAGGCCGGCGTCGGTGGCTGCGGCGATGACGCGATTCAGCTTGCCGGTGTCGAGCAGATGCCCGGTCATGGACAGGCGCGTCGTACGCACCAGCGATTCGAACGTGAGTCCCGCGCGATGACCGGTGCCCGCATCCTGATCGAGCAGCATCACGAGACACTTGCAACCGCCGCCAGCGAGGAGGAATTCGCTGACGTCGACATCGCGTGCGGTGAATCCCCATGCGCCGAGCCGCTGCCGCAAATCATCGCTGTGCGCATGGGCGATGATCGTGGTGCCCAATCGCAGCGCATTGCACGCGAAGCGCAATGCGTCCTGCTCGCGTACTTCGAGACGATGGGTGGCGGGAACGCGATGTCGAATGCGTGCCAGCGAGTCTTCGTCGAACGCCCCCGGCCAGTACACAGCTCGGCCGCCCGGCAGCGGGTAGAAACAGGTGTCGAGATGATAGAAACGCGGATCGACCAGTCTGAGCGAGATGACTTCGCAGGAGAAGACGTTGGTCAGCCACGGCTGGCACTCGATGCTGGAGCGCACGCCGTAGCCGGCCCAGAGCAGTGGTTCGCCTGGCTGGAAGAGCGCGTCTCCTTCGCCTTCGAATGGTTGATCCGGGCCCAATTCCTCGACGTGCAGTCGATGGTCCTGGAACCACTGCACATGGTGCGGCTCTTCGCGCTTGCGCTCGGGAACACGAAACGACGCCGGCACCACCGTCCCCTGACAGGCCAGCCCCGCGTTCGCGGTGAAGACCATGTCCGGGAGGCCAGGTTGCGGCGCGAGCAATTCGATGTGCGCAAGGGCCGCGACGACGTCCCGCAAGGCGTGCCACTGGCGTCGCGCCTCGTCGAGGTCTGCGCGCCCGATCTGTCCTTCCATCCACGGATTGATGACGTACGCAATACCGAAGTGATCGGGCGCGCACATGAGGACGCGGGGAGTCTTTGGCATGTGGCGACCGTGATCGTGGCGAGCGGTACGGCGGAACTACATCGTCATCTAACGCGCGCGTTTGTTCTTCGCGTTTTTGGTGGCGGCCTTCCTGGCCGTCTTCTTCGTGGCGGTTTTCGCGCTCGTCTTCGCTGCCGCCTTCTTGGCACTCGTCTTCACGGCCTTGACGGGCACCTGATGCCGTTGGGCGACGCGCAGCTTCTTGTATTCCCAGAGGTCATAGAAGTTGACACCGAGCACGTCGCACAGCGCCTCGAGTGTCTCACGCGGGAACGAATTCATGGCGCCTTTTGCACGGACGAGCCGGTACGCAGTGGGGGCAGTGATGCGGCCCTTGGACAGCTTGTGCAGGCCCCAGGCGGAAATGCCCGCGTTCTCGAGCAGCTCGGGGAATCGGAGACGGAGAGTGAGAGTCATGGCCAATGATGAATTGCAAACGTGAGCCGCGCAACATCCCGTCCCATCGAGTTTATGACAACCCTCCACCAGGCCGCTCCGCGTCGAAAGCATCGCGGGTTCGGCGGACTTCCGACGGAGCGCTCGCCGCAGACAGAAATACGAATCCCGCCAACGACGGAAATCGCTGGCGGGAGTCGTACTCTGCTGCGCTACGGATGGAGTGAGATTCGAACTCACGGAACGCTTTCACGTTCACACGCTTTCCAGGCGTGCGCCTTAAACCACTCGGCCATCCATCCTTACAACCTTGCACTACGTTCTGATAGACGAACGCGCCGGCGCGGGGTTCCACGACGGCGCGTCCTAACCCACATCCTGCAACACGACATGTCACACGCAGCACCTGCTGCAGCGGACAGGGTGAGATTCGAACTCACGATACCGTTGCCGGTACGCCGGTTTTCGAGACCGGTGC
>CAYWCJ010000215.1:0-8253 GCA_964456595.1 uncultured Gemmatimonas sp.
GCGGCTCTTCTCGAAGATCTCCGGTGCGTGGAGCGACTACGACTACAAGCTGGGCCTCCGCGCGGAGCCGAACGACTCGGCAACGTGGGTCGCGAGCATCGTGAGCGCGGACCTGCGGATCGACGAAACCTGGCAGATGACGGCCAACCAGCGGTTCAGTGTCGGCGGCGAGTTCACGCGCAGCGTCTTCCGCCCCGGCCGACTGAGTCCGGTCGGTGACACGGTGGGGTCGAGTTTGCGCACGCGCGAGGTGGAACGACGCTATGGCGTTTCCCGCGCGGCGTTCGTGAACTGGGAGATGGATGTGGGCAATCGGCTGGGACTTCAGGCGGGCCTGCGCTACGCGGACTTCGCCCGCGTGGGCGACGGGACGCGCTACCGATACGCGAATGATGCACCACTGGTCTGGAGCTCCGCGCTCGGGCGATACGAGCCCGGCGTCCTGGTGGACAGCAGCCGAGTCCCGCGCGGCACGCGCATGGCGTTCTACGATGGCCTCGAGCCACGCACCACGGTGCGCTTCTCCCTTACCCCGCAGCACAGCTTGAAAGTGAGCTACGCGCGAACGCAGCAGTTCCTGCAGCTCGTATCGAACACGAACTCGCCCACGCCGCTGGATGTCTGGGAGCCGGCCGGGCCGTTCATCCGTCCGCAGGTGGCCGATCAGTATGCGTTCGGATGGACGGGGCAGTACCGCGGTCTGGAGCTCACGGCTGAAACGTATTGGAAGCGGGCGCAGAATGTCGTGGACTACGTCAGTGGAGTGGATGTCTTTCTGAATCCGCGCCTCGAGACGATGCTGGTGCAGGGTCAGGGACGGGCGTACGGACTGGAGCTGTTTGCGCGACGCGTCGAGGGGCGCTTCACCGGCTGGGCAAGCTACACGTTGGCAAGAGCGGAACAGCGCTTCCCGGCGCCGGGGACCACAGACGGTGGGATCAGCGACGGACGGTGGTACGCGTCGCCCTTCGACAAGACCCACAACCTCTCGCTCGTGGGGAGCTGGCTGTGGAAACCGAAGTGGCGTGTCGGCTCGACCTTCGTGCTCGCCTCGGGGCTGCCGGCCACGCTGCCGCGTGCGCGCTACTGGGTGGATGGCTTCCTCGTGGCGGAGTACGGCGATCGCAACTCCTCGCGCCTGCCACTCTATCACCGTCTGGACCTGAGCCTCACGCGACAGTACCGGCGTGGCGAACTGCAGTTCGGCGCGGTCAACGCCTACAACCACTTCAACGCGCAATCGCTGCGGGTGCAGCAGCGCAATGACAATCCGCTAGTCGCCGACGCGATCCAGACGTCAATCTTCGGCATCATCCCGAGCCTGAGCTATGTCTTCCGATTCTGAGATCCGTGTGCGTGTGCGTGTGACGCTACTGGCGGCCTCACTGCTGCTGGCAATGGGCTGCGAACGCGTGGTGGATATCACGGTGCCAACGATGGCTCCGCGCCTAGTGGTGAGCGGACGGCTCGAACTGGTGCGCGGCGCGCCGTCCGGGCGGCAGGTCATCACCCTGACCACCAGCACTGCATACTTCGAACCCGCGGGTCCGCTTCCGGCTCGCAGTGCGGAGGTGCAGGTCACGGATGGTCGGGGTATCACTACGCGCTTCCGCGAAGAGGCGAACGCGCCGGGCGTGTACATCACTGACAGCCTCGTTCCGGTACTCTACCGGCGGTACACGCTCCGCGTCCGGTGGAACAATGAGACGTACGAAGGAAGTGACTCGCTGTTGCCGGTAACTCCGATCGATTCGTTCTACTTCCGGGAGCGTACGGGGCTCTTCGCGCCACCAGATGTCGCGCGGGAGCCGGGTCCGCGGGCGACGGTCGACTTCAGGGATCCGCCCGGCGTGGAGAACTACTACGTGTGGGATCAGTTCGTGGACGGTCGGCGACTGGTGGAGGCCGACACCGCGTTCCGGTACCGCCCCATGGAGCGCGACGCCTTTTTCAACGGCGCGCTCGTTCGTGGTTACCAGCCGTACTCAGGCATCGTGTTGCGTTCGGGCCAGACGGTGCGCCTGCGGCACATGTCGCTCAGCGAACAGGGGTATCGCTATTACCTCACGCTCAACAATGTGTCGCTCGGGGACGGCTCGCCGTTCTCGACGCCACCGGCCAGCCTGCGCGGCAACGTGGCCAACGTCTCGCGGCCGACGGAATCGGCGTTGGGGTATTTCCTTGCGGCCGAGGTGGATGAGCGCACGGCAAGGGTGCCGTAGCGGTCGGCGTCACCGCATGCTCCAACTCCATGCGCCTATTTGCGTGAGTTCTGCCGCCGCTCCAGTCCATCGAAAATCAGGTCCAGCCCGAACGCAAAATCGAGCGTCCCGTCGTGCGCCTCGTCGGCCACGAGTGCCGAGAGTTCGTGCATGTGGGGGTACCGCGCGGCGGGCAACATGGGTAGGTAGGCCGCAGCCGCAGCCGCGTACTCGTCCGGGTTCACGGGAAAGTGCTGCTGTTGCAGCGCAAATCCGAAGATGTAGTTGTCCATCGCATTCCACGCGCGATCGGTCTCAAACCAGGAGAACCCCGCTCCGCGCAGCGTACCGAGCGTGGCGTCGATGTACTCGAGGCGCTTGGGGCCCACGGTAATGCGGGACACGACCAGCAGCGGGGCCCATGGATGCGCCGTCATCACCGCGAGCGCCGACGTGGCGCGCGCCCGCAGCGCCGCCTTCCAATCGGCGTCGCGCATGGGCCACGTGATTTCGCCCATGACGATATCGAGCATGCCGTCAAGCAGTTCGTCCTTGTTCGCGACGTGATTGTAGAGCGACATCGCACCGACCTTGAGCGCCGTGGCGAGCGTGCGCATGGAGAGGGCCTCGAGCCCGTGCCGATCAGCGAGCTTGATCGCGGCGCGTAGAATACGGTCGCGACTCAGTGGTGCGCGTCGAGAGGATGGCATGCGGGGGACGCTATAAGCACAGCGCGGGAAGGGCAAGCAGCCGGCTGCGCTTGACGGCGTGCGACGTACGGCGTACGTTAAACGTACAGTGTACGTACTCTTTCTTTCCTTGTCCATCGTCATGCGCTCATCTCTCGCCGCCCTCTCCGGACTGCTTTTCTTCGCCACCGCCGCTGTCGGGCAATCGCCATTGCCCGCGGCAGACACCGTTGCCATGCGCGTTCCTCGCTGGCATGTGGGATTCACCGTCGACGCAGGCCAGCCGGTAGGCGCATTCAAGCGGAACGTGAAGAACGCGGCGGGGGGGCAAGCCCACGTGTTACTGCGGCTCGACCAGCACGGCCTGATCTCACTGCGGTTGCAGGGCGGGTGGCTGAACTACGGACACGAGAGCCAGCGCAGCTGTCTGGGAACGGCGCCGCACTGTCGCGTGGCCGTGGCTCTGACCACGGCCAACGGCATCTTCTCGTTGGCCCTAGGCCCGCAGCTCTCGGTGCCGCTCGGACGCGTCCGGGCGTATGGCTACGGTCTTGTCGGCATGAGCCGCTTCGCCACTCTCAGCGCACTTGGTGGCGGCCTCGTTCCGGATTTCGTGGCCGCCGACGAAAACTTTGCTGATGGCGGCGTGGTGTGGCGGGGTGGTCTCGGCCTGCAGTTGCCCGTTCACCGCCGCGCCAGCATTGATATCGGTGTCGGTTACGAGCACCACGGCGCACGAGACTATCTCGTCAAGGGTGGATTGACGGACCAGCCTGACGGATCACTCGGTTTCGACATCAAGCGCTCCCAGGCCGACCTGTACGTCATTCGCATCGGTGTGACCATCGCACTCCGTGAAAAATCCCGCCGGGCTGCTCCGGCACCGTGACCCTACCTCTCGCACCGTTGCTGCGTTGCTGATGCGAATATTTTTACGTGGCTGTCCGATGGCTGCGCCGGCCGCGAGTGGTTCCGTTAAACTATCAAACGGAATTGAGAATGCGGTGAACGTAAGCTTAGGCAGAAACTGACGTGGATGCGGGTGGACTGAATTGGTGGCAGCTTGTGACGCTGCTCGGCACGCTGCAGGGGCTGCTGCTGGCAGCGGCACTGGCGACGCGACCGAGCACTCACACCCCGCATCGATTGCTGGCGGCGGCGATTGTATCGCTGGCGCTCTTCCTGGCCAGCGTCGTCTATTACTCCGCAGCGCTCGTGGGTCGATTCCCCCACCTGTTCGCCCTATCGCAGCCGCTGCCGTTTCTTTTCGGGCCGCTCGTCTACCTGTACGCGGCCACCGCCAGCGACCGCAGTCGTCGACTGCATTGGCGCGACGCGTGGCATGCGGCGCCGGCCATTCTGGTTCTAATCCTCTCCGTGCCGATCTTTCGGCTCTCGGCTCCCGAGAAGGTCGCCATGTATGGGGCCATCCGAGCTGGTTCTCCGCCGATGGTGGCGAAGATGACCGATGTGCTGCGCTTCCTCTCGGGAACCGGGTACACCGTGGCCAACCTCGTGGTGCTCCGTCGACACCGACAGATCGTCGAGGACAACTACTCATCGCTCGAGCGCGTGAACCTCGCGTGGGTGCGGCAGCTGGTCCTGGCGGCAGGCGGTATCTGGCTGCTCGCCTGCACGCTGTCATTGGCAGCGGACCTCGGGCATCTGCCTGACATTGAGCCGGATCTGCTTGTTGCAACGGCGATCACAGGCTTCATCTACGCTATCGGTTACCGGGGGATGCGTCAGCCGGAAATTGTCCGCTTCAGTGTCGCGTCTCCCGACGCGATGGCCGAAGTGACTCCGGACGTGGCGAGCGCGCCGGCCGAGCGGTATGAGCGATCCGGCCTCGATGCACGCGCCGCCGAAAAGATCGAGGCGCGCCTGATGGCGTTGATGGAGAGCGAGCGCCTTTACAGACGGTCAGAGCTCACGCTGGGCGATCTGGCGTCGGCGCTCGACACCTCACCGCACCGTCTCTCGGAGGTGTTGAACGCGCAGGTTCGGCTCAGCTTCCATGATTTCGTCAATGGATATCGGGTGCGCGAGGTACAGGAGCGGATCGCCGGTGATGATGGTGCGCGCTACACGTATCTGGTTCTCGCCCTTGATGCCGGCTTCGCCTCGAAGTCCACATTCAATGCGGTTTTCAAGAAGCAGACAGGCATGACGCCTTCCGAGTACCGAAGCAGCCGAGAGGGCTGAAGGAGTCCAATCCGATCGGATGGGAGGTGCAGTCCGACCGGTCCTGTCGCCACCACGTTGCTCGGTGCCGACCTTGCCGTCGACGCGGTCCGATCTCGTCGGGCCGCGCGACACACTCAAGGGAGGTACCGCAATGCGGCAACGTTGGTGGATTGGTTTAGGGCTGGTAACGCTGGGAGCGTGTGAGCCGCTCACGATGTCTGAACCGGGGAACGTCGTTCCCCGCACGGTCATGGAGGACCCGTCGCTCCCGGCAATCGTCATCAACAACACGCGACTCCATGCGGAGACGCGGGGCACGCCCGGGAAGCCGGTGCTCATCATGTTGCACGGTGGACCCGGGGCCGACTATCGGTCGCTCCTGCCGCTCGCCGATCGCTTCGACGGGTACAGCCTCGCCGATCACTATTTCATCGTCTTCTGGGATCAGCGCGGCGCGGGACTCTCGCAGCGTCATGACAAGGACGTGCTGACCATCGATCAGTACGATGCCGACTTGCTCGCCATCGTGAACCGCTATGCCCCCGGGCAGTCGGTCACGCTGGTGGGTCATTCGTGGGGCGGGATGTACGGCACCTCGTTCATCAATCGCCATACCGAGCGCGTGAAGGAGGCGGTCCTAATAGAAAGCGGGCCCATTCGTGGGAGTACGTTCGAGCGCATCAAGGACGACATGTACGATGTGAAGCTGCTGCGCGAATGGCTGAACGACATGACCTGGAGCTCGCAGTTCTTTTCGGCCGACGACCACGTCCGCATGGACTACCACCGCACGCTCGGCGCCATTGCATCGCAGCCCCGAAACAATGCGCGACGCGGTCCCGGAGCAGAACCTGCGTGGCGAAATGGCGCACAGGCCAATCGCTATCTCATGAAAGACGGGCAGGATAGCCAGGGGCGGTTCAACTTCGATTTCACCACCAACCTGCAGGCCTTCAGTGGTCGTGTGCTGCTGATTGCGGGAGCGCGAAGCGAGGTGCTGGGGCCGCCGCTGCAGCGCGAACAGTTGCCTCTGTACCGTCAGGCGCGCCTCGAGGTCGTCGCTGGTGCAGGGCATGACGTGCAGTGGACGCACACCGCGCAGGTCGTGCAGCACATGCGCGACTTTTTCATCAGCGCTGCCGTCGGGGGAAACCAATGAGCGGCCGCATCGTATGGGGCATGGTGCTCATGCTCTGCGCTCCCGCCAGCGTGGCGCATGCGCAGTGGAATCTCGCGCGCCTCACGCCAGGCGAGTCGCGTGTACAACTCACGGCGGGTATTGACCCGGCCGTCATTCCCAGCATTGGCTACAGTCGCGTCCTGTCGCTGTTTGGCGCGACGTCGCAGGTCGGTGTTGAGGGTGGCGTCGTCGCTGGCGAGGCAGAGTTGCGTGACTACCGTGCGAAAATTACGGGTCAGGTACAGCTGGTGCAGTACGGGTCGCTGCGACTGTCGGCGAGTGTGGCCGCGATCACGCGGGGCACATCGAACGACGTGTTTCGCGCGGTCAACTTTGGCGCCGATGTCGGTGCGGTTGGTGGACTGTACCGTCGTCGGTGGTTCGTCGCGGCGGAGATGGGATTCGACAAAGCGATCGTTACGCATTTCACGCACACGCAGCAGTATCGCGACCTGTGGTACGCTGAGGCAAAGGACGGCTGGTACGTGGAGAACGGTGGCACGTGGCGCTTCGGTGCCACGGGCGGCGTCACCATGGGCCGCACGGAACTCATGCTGCGCGCCGGGGTGCCACGCACACAGGGCGGCGAAACGCTTCCGATTCCTGCGTATCTAAGTGTGGGAATGGGCGTGCGGTTCTAATCAGCACTATTAAGGAAGCAGACGTGTCACGCGTGACAGGCGCGCACATCGACGGGGTATGCAATGCGATGACGACCTCTGGTCGTCATCCATCACTCTCGTCACGGAGTCTTGGTATGCGCTGGAATGCGCGAATTGTCCTTGCAACGCTAGCCACTTTCTCGCTTACCGCCTGCGGTGACGACGATCCGGTGAGTCCGTCGTAGACGAGAGGACGGGCGGTGGCGCACCGCTCGAAGCGATCACCCTCACGGACAGATAAAGCTCGTCGCGCACGTGAGGGCCGAAACCCGGCGTCGCTGCGGTCGTAGGAAGCATTCTGACGGTCCGCCCTTTTTTCGATCCTATGCTCCTGCACGCGATCATCCTTCTGTTCCAGCAATCAACACCGCAGGCACCCGCAGACCATCGCGAGCCGCTGCGGCGCCGACCGGTTACACCGGTGTTGATGTCGAGCGCCTTTGCAGACAGTGCGACGCGCGCGCTCGTGATGCTCGCCCGCCGCGCACGAAGCTCGCAGGACTCATCCCTTCGCGGCTACGACGCCAAAACACAGGCGCGCCTCACCGTGTCGCTGCGGACCTCGGCGCTGACGCCGAACAAGCTCCTGTTCCGCACGGAGAATGTCTCGAGCGTGAAATGGCGTCGCGGACGAGGTATCGTCAAATAGTGTGGAAATAAACGGCAGACGGTGCACCTTCTCGGGTAACCAACTCACCCTCGGGAGAATCCCGACATCGAAAAGGAGCCACCGCCCATTGCCAAGTTCACTGAAAACGTCGTGACGTCAAGCCCGACGTGGCCGACGCTGGAGACGTTCGTCCGCCAGCACGTGCCGCAGTGCTTACAGCAGGTGTTGGAGAAGGAAGTCGAGGCGCTGCTCGGACGCCCCAAGAGCGCCCGCTCGACGGACGAGACGCCGGCCGGCTATCGGAATGGCCACGGGAAACCGCGCCAGCTCGGACTCATGAATGGCACGATCACGCTGCGCCGTCCGCGCGTGCGGGGGCGCGAGGAGCGCTTCGTCAGTCGCATCCTGCCGTTGTTTCAGCGGCGTACGCCGGATGTGGCGGCGCTGTTACCCGAGTTGTACTGACACGGCTTGGCCACGGGCGATTTCGAGTTGGCGCTGCGCGGGCTGCTGGGCGATGGGGCGCCACTCAGTGCGAGTGCCGTGCAACGGCTCACGCTCGACTGGCAGCGCCAGTACGCGGCCTGGAAGACCCGCGATCTCTCGACACTCGATCTCGTGTATGTGTGGGCCGATGGGATCTACGTAAAGGCCGGGCTGGAGACGTCCGCAACGAAACTTGCTCCGATCCATCCTGGCGAGATTCTCCTTGCGGAGTTCCTGG
>CAYWCJ010000216.1:0-8190 GCA_964456595.1 uncultured Gemmatimonas sp.
CACCTGCGCGCCAAGTGGCGCGGCAAGGTGGATTGCGATAATCGTCGCGCAACGGAGTGTTGTGTTCACTGATCGGCAGAGTGAAATGTGAAAGATCACAGGTGAGCACAATGGACCAGGGGGGTCTGACATTAGGCGTATGCAATCACAATCGCGTCGAGTCGCGATTGTATCGAGCGTTAAGCTCGGGTGCGACGCCGGGCTATTCTGACGGGGGCGCGCAATCCCATTCGTCGGCGTAAGGAGTGTGGCGGTGACGCCAGTAGGGCTGTACGTGCTCTCGCGTGTGAGTTAGTGGAGATCGACAGAAGAGCACAGGTCGTTCTGCACATCACCTGCATCGATCCTCGGCATCCCCTTGAGATGGCTCAGGCAGGCATTTCGGACCCAACGTGCATCGTGATTCCCTCAGTCAATTGCGCGGGCGAGGAGAACACACGTAGGCGCAGGGGCGCCGCCCCCGCTCACGGACATTGGCCGCGCCGCACCTTCTATCCCAGCAAGAAGCACCGCCGATGCCGTTGCATCGTTCATCCAGCGGGGACAACCAGACGTCGGGCACGGCGTCGAGGATCGAGTGCGTGACTGTCGACGCTGATGAACGTGCGGCGTGGCAATGGCCACATCGCTGCGGGTGCGCCTATTCAACAATTCACGTTTGTAATCGGGTTGGCGTCGCCGCGCTTCCACAGCGCGGCGACGGACTTGCCCACGTAGCGGCCCCGAATGGCATCGGCTGCGCGCTGCCCGGTGAACTCCCATCGTCCCTCCCGCTAAACGTGATCCGCAGGGCGCGTTTGGTATTCCGTGGCACCGGCCGGGTGCCACGCGGCGATCTCAAAGACCTCGCGGACGATGCCGCCGTACACCGCCAATGCGTACTTCGCGCCGGCCCTCCGTGGGCCGATCACCCAGACGCCACGCGCGATCTCGTACAGCGCCTGTTCCGACATCTGCGGCCGGTAGGCGCGCATAATGCGGCTGATGATAGCGGGGTGCGTGACCTCGACCGATACAGAGATCGCTTCCACAATCGCTCGCATGAGCAGTGCTCCATCACAGAGGGGCATCGGCAACCTCAACGTGCGGAGCGTTCACGGGATCGGTCAGTCGGTCGGTTCGGTGGGTTGTTCAAACGGAGTGCGGTCGTCTGACCGTCCAGACCGAACAACTGTCCGAACCTGATCTGACAGTCGTCGCTGTTGAAATAGATTGCACAAAAACGTCGATTGGAATTGCCCGCTGGGCATCCCTTCCGTCCGGAGCGCGGGATTGAGGACCGCGGCACGCCACGGTGGTTGTCAGTTGGCAACGGGAGTGAGTTTCGCAGTCGCGTCTTGGATACGCGGGCCGACGCCTACACTGCGCTCGCCGTTATCCAACGGGTGTCCCAAGTTCGTTGACAGGTTCCGCCAGCGGGCAGCGTCGATTCGTCTTGGGGTGGCGAGAGTAGCCATTGGAGGGTCTCATGGCATGTGTCGGTGCTGGACTGCGAGACGCTCTGTTGGTAGAGTGGCGGGCCTTGTCGGCGTTGTTCCCACGGTGCTCAGCGGCATCATACGGGAGGTGCCAGTACCGCGGCGTGCGCCGTCGGGCAGCGACCCTGCGCGCGTGCGCGTATACTGGCGAGCAGCGGCGCGTGCATCGTGTGGGGACCCACGCGTCTCACGACGCCGTAGTCCGCTAGGAATACCCACTTCATCCCGACGAGAACCTCTCATGGCCGCTGCGGCGCTTGCATCCACGGACATCCGCGCGGAGGTGCTCGTTGTAGCCCCCGAACTCGCGCAGACTTGGCTGGACACGATGGGGCCGAATCGGCGCCTCAATGAGGCGAATGTAGTTCGGCTCGAGACGGATATGTCGAAAGGGAATTGGTTCGACAACGGCGATCCCATCCGCTTCGACCGGAAGGGGCGCCTGCGCGACGGACAACACCGCTTGCAAGCCGTTATTCGCTCGGGCAAGACATACTCCTTCCACGTCATTCGCAACTTGGACGACAAGGCGCTGCAAATTGTCGACACGGGTAAACAACGCTCGTTCGGCGACGCGCTCGCAATGCGCGAAGGGGTACACGCCGTCGCTCCCTCACTCGCACGAAAGATCGCCGCCGTCGCCAAGATGATCTGGCACTACGAGCATGGCTCGATCCTGAGTTCAGGACAGGCCGTGTCCCATCCCGAGCTGGAGTTGGTGCTGCGCAAGCACAAAGGTCTCCCCGGCGCGGTGGAAGAGGTGGCGGAGGGAAGCGTGCAGCCGCACGCCGTGCTGGCATTCGTGTATGCGCTCGCGGGCGAGATCGCGCCACGGAAGGCGCGGCAGTGGCTGACGCAGGTGCAGGAGGGAGAGAGCCTCCGTAAGGGCATGCCGGCGTACGAGCTGCGCGCGATCTTGATTGGGCAACGCGGGGCGGGCGCGAAGCAGCAGCTGCGAGGTCCATTTCTCGCCGCGTTGATCGTGCAATCGTTTAACGCGTTCAACCGTGGCGAGAAATCCGTCGTGCTGGAATGGCGCCGGACGAAGAAAACGGCCGATGAACCGTTTCCGGAAATCGGCGCCTAACACAGAGCTGGGCTGGACGCCGCACCGGAGCGCGCTAACGGTAGTAGTCGGGTCATATGCCGCAGGACGCGGCATAGGGCGCCCAGTCTTCGGGTAACCGCGATGTGAATCCCGCCCGGTCATCGGACGGTATCGCCATCGCCATCCTGTACGTGACAATCGCCACGTCGAACGACGCGCCGACGGTCGTGCCATTCATGCCAAATGCCACCTGAGGGATCGGGCTCACGACTCCACTGATCGACGACCGTGAGCGCCCGAGAGCCGCGCCCGTCGGCCAACTGTCGATAATCGTCTGATTCTTGCCGCCCAAGGTGGAGCGGAGTGACCCCCGCCGGCTGGACACATGACGGGCGGTCTGACCTTCGCGGAAGTCCGTCGGGGGTGGCATGGCGCGAAATTGATCTGCAATGCAACCTATTGGGAGCTCGCTCCGTACTGATCTGCACGACTTTGCGATGGGTGCTTAATGGTGGCCCAAGCGATGTCGAGTGGATCGGGAGGGGAGGTGGTTGCCGTACGACCTCGCTAACTGGTTCACGCAGCAAGTGAAGTGTCGGGCGCCTTTGGTGCCGTTCCCGGCGTGAGTGGGGGTGAAACGAAGGACACTCGAAGCAACGAAGGCGAGCGGACACCGATGGTCGTGCGAGTGTGCAGGGTCCCCGCGTCAGCGGGGGTGAACCCAAACGCGCATCACGTGGCGAGACGTACGACGCTGTTCGAGGCGAGAGTGAACCGATTTCCCCGCGTGAGCGGGGGTGAGAAGCACAGCCGGAGCACGACGCTACGACAGGGCGCCGCTCGACGCCGTCGTCTCTCCCTCGCGTGAGCGGGATTACAATGAGAGTTGTTCGAGGCAGTTGCACGGAGGCAGCATCGGATGTGCACGTGAGGGGTGGGCGCGGAGCAACGCGCTCGCCCCTCGCGTGCATTCGATCACGCGTGTCGCGTTGAACGGCGGCGTGCCGTGGGCGTCACCGCGGGCACCGGTCCGATGGCCTGCGTTTGGGCGGACGGGCCACCGGTCGCGACCCGCACGAGAGTCATCCATGCATCCGTGCAACTCTCCCACGGCCGCGAACCGCCACCGGCCACTCACCCGCCACCTCCTGACGAGCGCGCCGATCGTTAGCGTTAGCGGTCAGCCGCAGTGGATCCAGAGTCTCCGTCTACAAGACGACATCTACGCTGGCCACCTCCGGTCGCGCGGAGCGTGGTGCACGGGCGAGTGGGGCCTGCTGGAAGCGGCCGCAGCGATTGACGGCCGGCCCGCGCACAGGGCGACCCTCGCGCTGCCTCTAAGACGAGCTATCCGATCGACTCGATGCCGCCGAGGAGGGCGCGGTGCTCGAGGTGCTGACGCACTTGCTACCCCACGGACCCGCATCGTCCTGTCACCGCCGCTCCAGCTCGGCCCACCGTCCAACGAGACCGCCGGATGGCAATCGCCCCAGTTGTGCCGGTCGTATGCAACGCCGCCGGTGCTCCCTCCGTACTTAGTAGGGTCTGGCACGGTGGCTCGGTTGTCCTCGCGCGCCGCATCAGGCATCACCACCTGTTCCCCACGTCGTGGGGATGATCCGAGGGCTGGACGTACCACGCAGTACAGGTTGTCACGTTCCCCACGCTAGTGGGGACTAGAACCCGCAGCAGTGAGAGGCACTGGTGCCCCTCCCTGCTGCGTCAGCGTTTTACCCTGTCTCAAGACGCGTGCGCGTCCCAGCAACAGACAACGCGAATGGGATGTGCGGGCCACGCCTGGCGCTCGCCCGACAGACCCGGGATCCTGTCCCCGCGGACGCGGCACCTCGGCGCGCGGCTGTGCACCGGTAGGCGGCTACACGAGCGACATGGCGTGCGCCCGAGATCAGCCGGGGAGCGGGCACTGACGGTTCTGTTAGTGATGAATCGCCACGGGGTGGTTTCTATGCGGGCCGTGACGTACGACCGCTGCAGTTCAGCCCGCGCGCCCCGCGCGCCCGAGTTCCTTGAGGGTCCGATCGAGCCAGGTGAGGAGCCGCTCCTGCCGTGCGGGATCCGCTGGATCGTCCGGGAGTTGTCGGAGCCGAAGCTGCAGCGTGATCGGTCGCACCAGATCATGCAGCAAGAGCACGCGCACAAAATCGCGGTCTCTTTCCCGAAAGGCGGCAAGCTTGCTCGCGGCCAGATCGTGCACCTCAACGCACAGCCCCGTGTTGTGCCGCGTATTTGCGTTGCGCACGGGGATGGTGCGCTCCCTCCACCCCTCGGGCAGCGTGGCGGCTTCGATCGGCACGCCGTGTACGTAGAATCCGTGCGCCTGATGGAAGTCCGACCCGAGTCCCAAGGCGCCGTCGATCTCAAGCGCCAGCTGCTCCGCGATGGCGCCGTCGCGCTTTGGGGCAATGTCGGCCTCCGCAGACTGCCTCAGCGCGTCGGGCGCGTTTGGGAATTGCCCTAGGATGGCTTGGGAGCCGAACACGATCACTTCCGTCTCGAGCGTCAGATCGCAGACCGCGCGAATCGCATGCTCCAACTCCGCCCGCGTCACCGCGTCCGGTCCGTCGACGGTGTGATCGCGGCGCTACGGATCGTCGCGCGCTCCGCCTCGGTGAGCACGCCAGGGAATGGCCACGTTTGGCGCAGGCGCGTGCCGCGCTCACCAGGATCAAGCAACACGTGCCGGAGTCGCTGTGGGGACGCGCGCCGGAGCAGGTTGGCCCACTCCTCGAGCTCGTGGCGCTCGCGCGCGGAGGCCTGCTGGAGCCGGCGGGCGACAAACTCCCGAGCGCGTGGCAGGAGCGTGGGGTCGTGGTCCATCCGCGCGACAATCGCGCGCGCAACGTCGAGCGCGCCTGCATCAAGATCGGCGTGAGTGCGGAGGCGCGGTCGCGCGCGCGGCACTCCTGTCGACTCGCTCGTCGACGCACCGGCCGTGCGTCCGCTTACCTCAGCCCGCTCCACGAAGATAGACGGCGGCAGACCGCCGACGATTCGAGCACGGCGCAACGACGCACCCCACGTGGGCTCCTGCGCCAGCCGGGCGGCGACGTCGGCGAAGGTCAGCCCGGACAGCTCGATCGTGACATCGAGTGCGTCTTCGAGCCGCTGTATCGCGGGGCGGAGTTCGATTAAGGTCTGCGGCAGGCGTGGGGCGCCATCCAGGATACGGAACTGGATCGCGTCTTCCGGCCCATCGGTCCCCTCTGCCGCCGGCCCTTCGATCCACGCGGCGATCGGTGGTGGGGTGAGCGCGAGTGTGGCATCCGCGAGGCCCTCCACCACGGCAGACGCACGGCGCTCCTCGGCGACGAAGAGCGTCGTAATCACCGCGGCCAGTGGGTGGGCGAGGCGCATCGCGTAGTGCGGCACCCCGCCCTCGGCGCCCGTGGCGGCCACCATGCCAGTCGCCACCAGCGGTTGTAGTGTGCGTCGTGCCGTGGAGCGCTGAAGCTGGGCCCGTTGCGCCACAATCCCTGCGCTGACGGGCGTTGGTGAGCCACTGAGCACCCGAAGCACCCGGACGGCGCCTTCGGTGCCCAATATCGCATTCAGCGGCGTGTGCAGGCTGCTCTGCGCCTGCGACGTCGGTCTCATTGCGGTCGACCTCTTACACGGGTTCGCTTCAACTGCTTGGCCGATGCTTAAATGCCCAAAGTGGCGCTTATAGCAAGCCCATAGGGCGTATACGCGCCACTCGGAGCATATTAGCTCCACTCATGAAGGTCCGCAATAGGACGCACCGTCGATCGGCGCTTTTGCACAAGCTCATGTCAGCGCGGAACGTGGTCACCAGTGGGACACGCTGACGGACGTCCGTGCCGCACGCCCAAAAGCGCGACGCGCGGTTGAAGGCAGTCGCGACCCACTACTGTGTGCGCTGCTTGCACGTCGTGCCGCGCTCCCGTGTCGGCGCCTGACTCGCCGACGATCGCGGCGCGGAGACCGACGACCGCGGGCGTGGATGCCGCCCATGAAATGTACGAGACGGATTGAGCACGGAGCCCGAGGAAGACTCCGAGGTGGTATGGTCCATCCGAGCGTGGACGTGCCCGGCGATTGAATCACGGTGATGCGACGTCATTAGGCTGTGCTAAGTCGTTGCACGTGAAACACTTACGGCGGCACGCTCCCGCAAAAGCCGATGCGGCGAGGACGGCCGTCCCCGCCCGTTGTTGGGACGGTACCCCGGCAGGGGACCGCCTTCCGTTGCTGCACTGGGCCTGAGGCTCGCCGTCCACTGCGGATTCCCGACGGACTGAGGCGCCTTGTGCAGCGGAGGAATCGCGCGACGAAAAACAGCGGTTGCCACGAGTGTCCATCGAGGGATCCGAGTCATGCCTGTCGTCGCGAATAAGTATCAAGCGGATCCTGTGTGGCGCCGACCCGTGGCCCCGGATCCCTCAGCGGCCGCGCTCCACGTGTCGCGCCGGCCGGCTCGTTGCTACGACTGGCAGAACGTCATCTACTGCCCGTCAGGCAGCGGGTCGTGAGCAACCCGGCGACGGACGTTCTCGTGACGCGGACGCTCCCCGTCGTGATAGATGGAGGATGCGTGGTGAGCCTCCAATGTCTCCGAACGGAGATCGTCCGCGCCCGACCGCACGCTGTGTACAGTTTCTCATGCTGCCGCACCACGTGCTTCCGTCTAAAAAAGTTACGAATCGTCTTCTGAGATTCCGTCAGCGTCGGGTGCTCCGGTGCACTGCTGTTGGAAGTGCTCAATGGCGCCGTCCACATTGCTGAGGGCGACATCTTCATCGGCCGCCATCTCGTGCAGCGCACTGTCCAACGCGTGGACCTCTTGCCGAGTCATGTCCCCCCGGATGATCAGCTCCTCGATAACGACTGCGATCGTCTCTCCGTCTGCGTTTTTTTGCCACTGTACGCTCGGATACAACCACTCAAGGGCATCCCAGACTTCCTCCTCTCCATCTTCGTTCGCGAGCTCGTCGGCGATCGTCTCGAGCGCCTCTGCCGCCTCGTCGTCCCAGTCGCCGTCCGACTGACTCGCCGCGCACACCTGCTCAATGCAGGGGCGGAGTCTTTCGGTGAGCTCCTCGATCTGGCATTCAGAGAGATTATTCGAGCAGTGCACCAAAATGACCTCTCCGGGGTCGCCCCCGCCAACCAATTGATTCCAGCACCATCGTGCAGAATTCTCGCTCGGGTTGATTTCCAGAAATGCACCCTGTGGACCGCTCTGTGTGGGATATTGGTGGTAAAGCGGCGTCCCGTTTTGCGACGAGGGTATATAGATCGTGACAGCCATGGCAGTGCCTCCGTTGAGAGTGAAGCGACGCCCGTGGTCGAGTGCGGAGCGGGTATCGCTCGACTCACCAGGGCAGTAGCGTACACCGTGGAGCAGTCTGAGCAGATTGCCAAGTCCTCCACGCTAGGAAACTGCACGAGATTGCCACGCGAAATTCCGATCTCGGTGAGAATAGGAATTTCGATCGGCGTGCGTCTTGTCCGCGGCGCGATCGGAGACCGTGCGCCCTCCACAAACGGCGTTGGGCGGAGAACCGTCCCGTACGTACCCATGGGCGGCGAGGGGACGGGCCTGAGTGGGGTCGCCCGTGCCATCGTTTTTGCGTCCGCTCGCGGTTTATTTGCGATGGGTAGACCTATCCAAATCCATCCGAG
>CAYWCJ010000217.1:0-2509 GCA_964456595.1 uncultured Gemmatimonas sp.
CCGCGCGTGAGCAGCGCATCCCACGCTTCTTCCATGCCCGGCCAATCGCCGCCGCCGAGATTGTGCACGATCGGATGCCCGTTGAAAATCTCGAGCAGCTTGTCGTTGCGCATGCGAAAGAGCGTGGCCGTATCGACGCTCCAGAGAAAGTTCGGATGGTTGATGTGCGGAATCGCGTTCTCGGCGCGGATCGCATCGATGGATTTCTGCACGGTGCCCAGCAACGTCGAGTCTCTGGGTGCCGCAATGACGCGCGTGACGGCGAGCGCGTTCACATGCACCGCCGCCCTCTGAAACGACGTCGTCACCTCTTCGCCGGGGAGCAGCAGGTACGACGAGTCGGTCAACGACGCGAGGGTGGCCGGATCGGTGAAGACGTTGTGGTCGGACAGCACCAGAAATGCGTACCCGTGGGCCTTGTACCAGCGCGCCACGACTTCGGGCGACGAATCGCCGTCGCTGTTGGTGGTGTGCGAATGCGTATTTCCCTTGAACCAGCGCGCGTCGGGGTTGGCAGACGGCACCACGAAGCGGGCGGCCGTTTGCGCCAGCAACGGTGTGCGCACGGCGAGCAGCGCTGCGGAGAGCGCAATGGTGGCGCAGCAGAGAACACGCGAAGCAACGGGCATGGTTCGTCGGACCAAGGAAGACGAGCATCGGCGGAGTGGACACGAGCCGCCGCGGGTTCCGCGCAGGTCGATGTCCGTGCAAGATACTGCTCGCCAGCTGCCCCGCCATCTCGCCCGCCGCGCGCCAGGAGTTCTGCATGACCACCTTCGTGAAGACGTTACGTTCCACCCGTCGCCGCGCCGCGCTCTCGGTGTCTGTGTTTGCGTCTGTGGCAGTGACACTGCTCGCGATCGGCCCCGCTGCCGGTGCGCAGGCTCCCGCGCCGAGGCAAACCGACGCGGACGCGTACACCCGGTACGAACTGCTCGCGCCCGGGAGCGGCAAGTTCCGCATCGTCTACGATGTGACGGCGACGGCCGCCGGCGCGACGCACTACTTCAATCCCATTCGCGCGGGAAGCATCGCCACCGACGAGCAGGTGAGTGATCGCGCGACCGGCAAGCCGCTGGCGTTCGATATCGTGGGGGCCGCCGTCGCGCGTGCGGGCGGCGTACGCGTGTCGGACAGCACGCAGCAGTACATCCGTGTCACACTCGCCCGACCGGTGCCTGCCGACGGCGGCGAAGCGCGTGTGCTGATCGACAAGACGTACGAGGACAGGAAGAGCTATTTCGTGGAAGGCGACGCGATCGTCTTCAACCGGCCACTGGGCATCAAGCGCAACGCCGTCGTGCTGCCCAGGGGATACGAACTCGTGTCGTGCAACTATCCGTCGCAGACACTGCAGGAGGCCGATGGTCGCATTGCCATCAGCTTCTGGAACACCACGCCGGCGGAAGCGCCGCTGATCCTGCGCGCGCGCGCCCTCGCGCCAACCTCGCCCGCCGCGACGGGTGCACGGTCGAGTGTCGCGCCGCGGCTCGAGGAACGCGCGAAGCAGTCGCGCGAGATCGTCTACTTTCTGCAGCAACCCGAGATGCACGCCTTCGACTTGTATCACGACTACACCGAAACACGCGTCGGCGTGAACTATTACGTCAACGTGGTGCGTGCGGGCAGTAGGGTGTCCAATCCGTCGGCGCGCAATCTCGATACGGGCGAACCGCTGCCGTACGACGTGCTCAAGGGCGACGCGATCACCAAGGCCGACGTGGGGGTCACCGACGTGACCGCAACCACCGAAGCCGTCGTCTTTCGCTTTCCCGCCATGCTCGCCGGTGGCTCCACGCGACTGCGCATGTCGGAGACGTACACGGACAGTGCGCGCTACCGGTTGGTCAACGACGAGCTGGTGTGGGACCGTGCCTTCGGGCGGCCGGCCAACGCAGTGGTACTGCCGGCCGGTTGGGTCCTCACCAACAGTGCGATTCCGGCAACGGTCTCCACGATGCCGGACGGACGGGTACGGCTTGACTTCGTGAACCCGCGCCCCGACGACATCGCCACGCTGATTACCGCGAGACGGCGCGCCGTTCGACCGTAACGGCCCGTCGATGCGCCGATGCGGCAGCTCGCCGATCGGGTGGGCGGCACGGAGCGCCAATCAGGAATTGTAGAACGACGTGTCGTCGCTGAGATTGCAGGGATGCCCCTTTCCGGATACGACGCGCTTCGCATCAAACTGCATGAGGTACCCGACGCGGTCCGCGAGCGTGGGGAGCTGCTGGCGAATGGACTGCAGTTGCGGCAGCCGCAGGTCACCAATCACGCGATCGCGGCGAGTGTGCGGGGCGGGTACTGGTACAACGTGTCGGTCCGGTGGGAAGACGATCGACCGCGCGCGGTACTCTATTGTTCCTGCCCCAACGGGCGCGATGGCGAGTGCTGCAAGCATGTGTGGGCGCTGGCTCGCCACTTCGTGCGCGCGGGGATCCTGCCGGCCACCATCATGCCGGCCGAAGACGCGACGACGCTGACGTCGCCGCTAGGACCGGCGTCG
>CAYWCJ010000217.1:2519-8142 GCA_964456595.1 uncultured Gemmatimonas sp.
ACTTCGAACAGTGGGCGACCGAAGATCGCGGCCGACCGGTGACGCCACTGCCACGTCGTCGCAGCGCACCGGATGAAACGCGCCTGGTCTACCTGGTGGATCCGAGTTCGGAATCGGGCAAGCGGCAAATGGTGTCCGTGGTGGTGGCGGTGGAGAAGCGGCGTCAGCGCGATGGCGAGTGGGGCGCGGCGAAGGCGATCTCGGTGTCGAGCGAGGCGTGGGAGCTGGCGGCCAACGACGAGGACCGCGTCATCGCGCAGCTGCTGCTCGGTGCGCGTCCGGCCAACGATTTCGTGCCGGTCTCGCCGACCAATGCTCGGCCCAGTGCGCGCTTCATCCTGCCCGACAGCGCGTTGCCGGTGACGTTGCGACGGGTCTGCGAGACGGGGCGCGCACGCGTGCGTTACGTCGCGCAGGAGTCGTATCTGCCCCTGCGCTGGAACGATGCCGAGCCGTGGTCACTGGACCTCGCGTGTGTGCGCGAAGCCGCGGAAGGCGAGATCGAGCAGTGGCGCTTCGGTGGTCGGCTGGTACGCTCCGTGGAGCCGCCGCCGGACAGTGAGAACGGTGACGAACTGCCCGTCGACGACGACGCGACGTACGACCCGGCGGTGGACGTGCGTGGACGACCGGCGCGCACGTTGGCGGATGTTGTGGTGCGTGGCATGTATGCCTTTCACGAAGGCACCGTCGAACCGCTCGCCGAAGGCACCGATACGCGCTTTCTCGAGTATCTGCGCAATGCGCCGCCCATTGTTGCGGCGCCGCACGAGATTCCCGCGCTCATCGACAGTCTCATGCAGTTGCCGGCGAACATGCGTGTGCGCTGGCCGGCCGGCATCGTCATAGCCGAACGCATCGGCACGCCGGTCCCCCATCTGTCGATCACAGTCGCCCCAACCGCCGTCGGCGCCTACGCCACGGCGTCGGTGAACATGCAGTTCGCGTATGGCGCGCGCCTGTTGCCGGCGAGCGGTGGACGTGATCGCTTCTTCGAACACGACACGCGCACACTCACGCATCGGGATCGCGAAGCGGAGTCGCGCGCCCTGGCGTTGCTGGAAGAGCAGGGGGCGCAGAAGACGCGATGGAACGCGCCCAACATGCCGTCGCACGAAATCCCCGTCACGCGCGCCGTGACACTCGCGCTGGCGATGAATCAGCAGGGCTGGCAGGTCACCCTCGATGGCGCCACGCTGCGCACCGACGTACAAACGTTCGTGCGCATGAGCTCCGGTATCGACTGGTTCGATCTCGATGCCGGCATCGAGTTTTCCGACGGTCAAACGGTGCCGCTCACCGCGCTGCGTGCGGCGCGCGCGGATGGCGTACGCATGCTGACCATGGAAGACGGCTCCCTCATCGGCGTACCGTTCGAGTGGATCGACGAGATGGAGCCGGTCATCGCGCTCGGCGAGCGGCAGGGAAAGAACTATCGCTTCCGGTCCACACAGGCGGCGCTGGTTGATGCGCTGCTCGCCAGTGCGCAGACGGTCGATGTCGAAGTGATGATCGAGCGCATTCGACATGAACTGCGCAGCTTCACCGAAGTGGAGTCGATCGATCCGCCGGAGACGTTCGTCGGAACACTGCGCCCGTATCAGCGCCTTGGACTTGGTTGGATGCAGTTGCTGCAGCGCTGCGGCCTCGGCGGTGTCCTCGCCGACGACATGGGGCTCGGCAAGACCGTACAGGTGCTGGCGCTGCTCGATGGCCAACGACAGCTCGCCAACGGGCCGTCGCTGCTGGTGGTGCCCAACTCGCTCGTCTTCAATTGGCAACGCGAAGCCGAACGCTTCACGCCGGGATTGCGCGTCGGTATTCACTTTGGTGCGTCACGCGAAAAAGTCGCGCCGCGTTTCGACGAGTTCGATCTGGTGATCACGACGTACGGCACGTTGCGTCGTGATGTGACCAAGCTCGCGCTGGTGTACTTCGACTACATCATTCTCGACGAAGCGCAGGCCATCAAGAATTCCGCCGCCGATGTGACACGGGCGGTGCGCGCACTGCGTGGCACGAATCGACTGGCGTTGAGCGGCACGCCGGTCGAGAACCACCTGGGCGAACTGTGGAGTCTGTTCGAGTTTCTGAATCCCGGATTGCTGGGTGCGGCGCCGGCATTCCGCAGACTGCTGGCCGCGCCAAGTACGATGTCCACCGCCGTGCGCGGCCCGATGGCGCCGGACGCGAAGGCCATCGCGGCGGTCGCGCAGGCGTTGCGTCCGTTCATGATGCGACGCACAAAGTCACAGGTGGCGACCGACCTGCCGGCGCGCACCGAGCGCACGTTGTACGTGGAGCTCGAGGGCGAAGAACGCGCGAGTTATGACGCGCTGCTCCGCCGTATTCGCAACGACCTGAATGAGACCATCGACAAGGTCGGCATGGGCAAGGCCAAGATGCAGGTGCTCGAAGCACTGCTGCGCCTGCGGCAGGCGGCGAGCCATCGCGGGCTCACCGACGAAACGAAGCTCGATGCCGAGAGCGCGAAGCTGGACGCGTTGGTGGACGAGCTGCAGGAAGTGATCGAGGGCGGTCACAAGGCACTGGTCTTCTCGCAGTTCACGTCACTGCTGGCCATCGTGAAGCGCCGGCTCGATGCGGCGGGCATCGTCTACGAGTACCTCGATGGCAAGACCCGCGATCGAGAAGCGCGCGTCGATCGTTTTCAGAACGACGACGCCTGTCCGGTGTTCCTCATCAGTCTGAAAGCGGGCGGCACCGGTTTGAATCTCACGGCCGCCGAGTACGTGTTCCTGCTCGATCCGTGGTGGAACCCGGCGACGGAAGCGCAGGCCATCGATCGTGCGCATCGCATCGGACAGAGTCGGCACGTCATTGCGACCCGGCTGGTGGCCAAGGACACGGTGGAGGAGCGCATTCTCGAGCTGCAGGCGGGGAAGCGTGCGTTGGCCGACGCGATTCTTGGGGGCGAAGCGGGGCCGATCGCCGGGCTTGGGCGAGAAGAGCTGGAGCAATTGCTGCGGTAGCGCGACTCGGCGGGCACAGCGGGAACACCGAACACAGCAGGAACAGCGGACACGGAGAACTGCAGGAGACAAGGAAGAGAACCTCAGAACTCCGTCGTGAAGCCGTGACCAAGCAGAGACGCGCTCAGCGCTGGTTTGTCAGAAACCCGCAATAGCATTTAAAGGTGTCTGACACGCACAGCTGTCGCGCGTGTCCCTGGCTCTCACGAGGCGAACGGCTCTCGCCGCATTGATCGGAGTTACTGCCATGCTCGCTATGACGCTTCCATTGAATGCGCATTCCGAGGATCTCGCGCCTCATGCGGGGCCTCACGCGGCGTCCCGGGCCGCAGTCACCCACGATGCAGACCACACCTGGGAGCGCGGCTTTCGCGATGGCTACGACGCGCGAGACGCCGAGGTGCGGCAGTCACGCGCGTTGCAGTACACGCCGCGCCCTGCCGCAACGATCGAGGACGCGATGGCAATTCTCGTGGCGCACGGGTGGCGGGACCTACAACTCGCGGTGTTGCTGGATGGGATGCGCAACCTGCGCCGTTGCGTCGTCGCACCGACGATTGACCGGATGGATGTTTCGCGCTGAAGCGCGCAACAGCGAGGTCAGTCGCCGGGGAGCATCACCCACAACGCCGGGCGTCCGATGTTGCAGTGCACGGCGCGTGACAATGGAGAGAGCGACGCCCAATTGAGCCAGAGCGCGTGCCGCGCAAGTTGGTGCGCATGCGTGAAGCGTACGCGGGAATCGCTCTGGTCTGCGGTGAGCCGCTCGTGTCTCGCGGCACGGGCCGGCACCGGATGAAAGATCGTCTCGACTCGTGCCGAGCGCGTCGGTTCGTCGTCCTGCCAACGATCCAGACGAACGATCGCGTCGAGCACGGCGCGTGCGCCCAGCTTTCGGGCTGCGGCACCATCGATGGCGAAGACCGCAGCGCGTGATGGCGTGGGCAGCACGAGCACACCAACGAAGGCCCAGAGTGTCATTCCTGCCGCCAGCGTCAAGAGTCCCGCGGCATTGTCCAGCGAGACACCCGTCAGTGCGAGCGAGAGCACACACCCGACCGTGTTCCACAGCACAGCCCCAAGCACTCCGCGCAGGTGTGCCCCCGACTCGGCGATCACGCGACGTCGGAAGAGTGCCGCGACCAGCGTCTGCTCCGGAAGTCGCGACCAGCGTTTCGGAACCACGAGCTCATCGGCACGAATGCCACTCCATCCGCCCACGAACGATTCGTCCGGCGAATCGAGAATCACGAGCCGGTCCGGATCGATCTTGGCGCGTTGTGACGCGATGCGCATGGATTCCGGAATCGATACCATCGGCTGAGACGCCACCAGCTGTGCCAGACGACCGCGCGAGGCGGCAAGTGCCAGCTGCAGCAGTACGAACGCGCCCACCGCGCCCACGTTGCCGAAGGTGCGCGACGCCAGCATCAGCGCTGCAGCACAGGCGACCCAGACGAACCATTGGGCGGCCGCACCACGCACCCACGCCGCCAGATAGGCTGTGAGCGAAACGCGTTGGCGGACGAGTATGGAACCGCCGACCAGATCGAACGGCAGAAAGGCCGTGATACCGACCAGCAACGCCAGCGCGATTGAACCCAGCGCCGCGGGTAGTGACTGCTGCGCAGACTCCGAGAGCAACCGCGCGGGGAGATCGAACAGCAGCACCGAGGCGGCCACCAGCACCGAAGCCCCAACGCCGGAAATCCCAAGCAGTAGGCGCGCGCGCGCGTAGGTGATGCGCGACGAGGCGCCTGGAACGGAGAACGAGGAGGTCGTCATGGGTGGGTAACGCATGACGATCGGAAACGGTGCGCGAAACGTGCGCTCGGCTGCCAATCGAAACACGGACGGGCGGTGAGTCAGGAACTGCAGGACAGTCGCGAGCACCCCGCACGGTCGCGCGCCCACTCCGGACGCTTCTCGGCGAATGTTTCGAGCCCCGCGCGTTCCTCATACGGTCGTCGCAACACGTCCAACAGCGTCGCGATCATCGACTCGTCACCCGATTCCGCCGCATCGATCGCCTGTTGCGCCAGATAGTTGCGCAGCACGTACACCGGATTCACGGCGCGCATGCGCTCATGTCGCACATCGTTCGGTTCATGAACCTCACGAACGCGCGCGACATAACGCGTGAGCCACGCGCTCCACGCGTCGGCATTCGCCAGCCACTTCTGGTCATCATACGCCGCGTCGCTCAGCGTGTGCAGCTCCGGCGCCTGCAGGTCCACCTCGCGCAGCGCACGAAAGAACAGGGTGAAATCGATCTCGCTCTGCTCCATCAGGTTGAACAGATCGGTCGCCAGCGCGAGCTCCACCTCACCCCAGGACGGCAGCCCGAGTTTCGACGCCATCATCTGCGTGTACTCGCGATTGAATGTCGCACGATAGACATCGAGACCGGCGCTCAGCCCCTCGCCATCCGGCTCGATCAACGCCAGTGCTTCACTCAGTCGCGCGAGATTCCAGAGCGCCACCGCGGGTTGCTTGGCAAAGGCGTAGCGATGCTCCGCGCTGTCGGTGGTGTTGGGCGTCCAGTCGGGATCGAAGTCGTCCACCCACCCGTACGGACCGTAGTCGATGGTGAGACCGAGAATGGACATGTTGTCGGTGTTCATCACGCC
>CAYWCJ010000218.1:0-8103 GCA_964456595.1 uncultured Gemmatimonas sp.
TCACGCGTGCACCGGCGCGGAACATGTCGAGCGCGGCGTCCACCGCCGAATTGCCGCCGCCGATGATGACCACGGGTTCGCGCCACGCGCCGTGCCCTTCGGTGTACCCGTGCTGCACGTGCGGCAGCGACTCGCCGGGTACGCCCAGCCGATTCGGTCGCCCGAAGTAACCCGTGGCGACGATGACGGCGTGTGCGGCATAGCGGCATGCCACACCGCTGCGGCGCTCCGTGTTCACCAGCCAGCGCGAGGGACGCGATGACGGTTTCGTACTGGCGCACATCGAGGCCGAAATGCGTCGCGACGCCGCGATAGTAGGCGAGCGCGTCACGCCGTGTCGGCTTCTCGGTGGCGACGATGAACGGCACGCCGCCGATCGACAACTTCGCCGCCGTCGAGAAGAAACTCATGTACGTGGGGTAGCTCGCAATGCCGCTGACGATCGGCCCACGGTCGATGACGATCGCCGACAACCCTGCCTGCTGCGCCGCGATCGCGCACGCCAGACCGCACGGACCGGCCCCCGCAATCACGACGTCCACCACCTCGACGTCCACCACGTCCCGCAGAGAGGTGGACATCAGACGGCGGCGTGCACCCCGATGATCTGATCGCGACGGGTCCCCACACTGACAAAGGCGATCGGCGTGTCGCACAGCGCTTCCAGGCGATCCAGATACGCTCTCGCCGCACTCGGCAGGTCTTCCAGCTTGCGCACGTCCTGCGTGGGTGTGCGCCACCCCGGAAACCACTCGTACACCGGTTCCGCACGCTCGAGCATCTGCACGTCGGCCGGGAACTCCGTGTGCACGTCGCCGTCGACCTTGTAGCCCGTACAGATGGCGAGTTCGTCGAGCGTATCGAGGACGTCGAGCTTGGTGACCGCGAGGCCCGTGAGACCGTTCACACGCGCCGCATAGCGCACTACCACACCGTCAAACCAGCCACAGCGACGCGGACGACCCGTGGTCGCGCCGAACTCGTTGCCAAGCTTGCGCACATGCGAGTGCAGCGGCTCTTCGAGTTCGGTGGGAAGTGGGCCGTTGCCTACACGCGTCGTGTACGCCTTCACCACACCCAACGCGGCGTTGATGGCCATCGGCGAGATCCCCACGCCGATCGCCGCGCCACCGGTGGTCGTGCTACTCGACGTCACGAACGGATACGTGCCGTGATCGATGTCCAGCAGCGACCCCTGGGCGCCCTCCAGCAACACCGCAGCGCCGCTCTTGATCGCCCGATGGACACAGAGCCCCACGTCTTCGGCGATCGCCAGCAAACGCGGCGTCAGGGCCGCCAGGGCCGCCAGTGTCTCGTCGACCGACGCGCGCACATCGGAGCCGGATCGCTCGAGCTGTGCATTGGCCCGATCGACGCCCACCGTCACCATTTCGCGCAATCGCTCAGGATAGCGCAGGTCGAGCACGCGCACACCGCGGCGCGCCACCTTGTCCTCGTACGCCGGTCCGATGCCGCGCCCCGTCGTGCCAATTGCCTTGCTCGCGGCGCTGGCGCGGTCCATCAGCTTGTGGTAGGGCATCACCAGATGCGCGCGCTCGGAAACATAGAGACGACCCTCCACGTCCACGCCGTCGGCCACCAGCTCGTCGATCTCGACGAACAGCGTCTCGGGGTCCATGACGACCCCGTTGCCGATCGCGCAGCGCACGCCGGCGTGCATGATGCCGCTCGGGATCTGGTGCAGCACGAACGACGTGTCGCCGATGTGCACGGTGTGACCGGCGTTGGCGCCGCCCTGATACCGGACCACCCAATCGGCCTTTTCGGCGAGGACGTCCACCAGCTTGCCCTTGCCTTCATCGCCCCACTGCGCGCCAACCACCACCAGCGTGCGCGTCGTCGAATCGAACATGCGAATCCTGTCTCCGGCGGCCGGGGGCCGCACACAAAAAAACGCCCCACGGAGAACCCGCCGGACGCTTGGTCAATCTAGTCCGCTGACAGAGCGAAGCAACGGCACGGTCTGCTGGCGCGCGCTGGGGGATCACGAGAAACGACCCCATCCGCATGCGCAAACCGTTGTCCGAAAAGAGCTTCAGCGCGACCCTCAAGTCCCGAGGAAAGGTGTCGATATTCGTAGCGGAGTGGTCGCGACGCAGCGACCTGCCTGTTGGGCACCACCTCGCGAACAAATCGAGGTGGATGTCTTCACGTCCGTCCCGAGGTGCCTCTTGGCCCTGGATCTCCGTCCTGCGCTCCACGCGAGCGCCCCGGACTCGATCGACGACCTTCGCGAAATGCTCGGAAGTCTCGAAGCACAACTCGTGTCTCTGTACGAAGAGCGCGAGTCGCCGGTTGTGCAAACCGCACCGACCGACGAAGCGCTCTATGCACTCTACGAAGACAAGCAGCGCCTCGGCGCGCGCACCGTCGCCGACCTGCGCGCGAGCGTGGAGAGCCTGTCGGAGCAACTCGCAGAGTTTTATCACGGTCGCGAGCATCCCGACCACTCGGGTGACGCGACGCAGGACATGCTTGCCTCGCTCACCGACCAGCTCCATGCGCTGTACGAGGAGCGTGAACACGCGGCCTACGCCGGCACGCTCGGCGCCGACGACCGTGCCTCTCTGCTTTCCTCTCTACAGTCGTTCGAGGCGCAGCTGCACGCCCTGTACGAAGAGCGCGCGCTGGCGCCCGTCAGCCACGCCGGAGCGCTGGACATGGTGACCAGCCTCGAAGCGCAGGTCGCCGCGCTGCTCGACGAGCGCAACGAGCTCGCGGACCGCCTCTCCCTCGCCTCTCTCGATGTGCTCTCCGCCAAGAAGCGCGCGCGGGATCTCATCAACGCCGTCATCGACCAGTCGCTCGCGTAACTGCGCGCACACCCACCGTCTCTCTTCGCTCACCTCAGGAGTCTTTCATGTCGTTCGTACCCGCAGAATTCATCGCGCAGGTTCCGTCCATCGATCGTGCCAACGCCGACGCGCAGCCGTTCGGCATCGTGCAGGTGGACGACCATGGCGCCATCAAACTCTATAACCGGTTTGAGTCCGAGATGGCGGGCGTGGCCGTCAGCGCCGCAGAAGGCCGCAACTTCTTCACCCAGGTCGCGCCGTGCACAAATAACCGTCTCATGTTCGGCAAGTTCAAGGACGGCGTGGCGAAGGGTGAGCTCGACACCGAATTCAACTACACGTTCACCTACAAGATGAAGCCGACCAACGTGCAGATCCGCATGTATCGCCACGCGCCGTCGGCGACCAACTGGGTCCTCGTGGGCCTGCGCGCCGCCTGATGTCCGTGTGCCCGGCGCGCGATGACGTCTCTCGTCGCCGCCCGGGTGCGATGTCCTCTTCCCGGATTACACCACATGAAAGCGCTTGCCGCCCTGCTCGTTGATGTCGCTGACTCGAAAGCCGTAGTCCCCGTCTGCCGCAACATCGCTGAATCCGTCGAACTCTCACCCGCCGAGCGCGAGGGCGTGGTGAAGGAAGCCGCCAACGTCTGCCAGCAGCTGCAGGCGCTGGGCGAGTCGCTCGCCGATCCGGAAGACGAGGCCGATCTCTATCGCAGCCTCGCCGCGATGTGGCTCGAACTCCGATTCGCCTGGCAGCGCCACAACCTCGTTGCCAACTACGACACCGTACGCACGGGCACGTGCGCACCGATCGTGCTCGTACGCGCGTCTGTCGCATCCTACATTCTCCAGCGCATCGAGTCGCTGCTGAGCAGTGACCATCGCGATCGCCTCGGTGACACGGCGGTCCAGATGCTGGACGTCGTGCGCGATGACGTGGAGCAGGGCAATCTCCGCGTGGGTGCCTGATATGCTGGCTCTGTTGCGTCGCCTGTTCAGGCGGAATCGTCCGAGCGTACCGGATCAGGCGACCAACGCGAGCCCGGATGACGCGTTGACGTGGCCGCCCGCCATCGCCACATCCACTCTACCCGACGTCAGCGACTTTCGCGTCGCTGGTACAGCGACGCTCGCCATCCACGTCGGTGTTTCGAATGCGTCGGTGACGAGATACGACGCCGAGGCGGCATGGGCCCGGTGCCTCGAGGAAGCTGGCGCGCTGCAGCAGTCGTTGCCCGATGCCCGCGAAAGCCCCGACGCCGCGCAACTGTTGCGTTTGCTGGCGAGTGGGCCGGAGGCAGTGATTCGGCAACTGCCGGCCGCCGCGCGCGATGCGCTCACGATCTGCGACGACCCCTCACTCCCCCGCGCGCAACTCGCGCGCAAGCTCGAACAGGATCCCGCGCTGCTCCAAGCCCTGCTGCGGACCGCCAACAGCGTTGCGATGTCCAGCGGACGTGGCACGATCCTCTCCATCGATCAGGCGCTCGACCGAATTGGTATGGCCGGGGCGCGTGCCGTGGTTCTCGCGAGTTGCGTGGACGGCCTGCTCAGTCAACCTGGCGGCGAGTACAACGCGATGGCCGCCGACGTCTGGGCCCACATGGTGCGGACCGCACCACTCGCTCGCGCACTCGCTCCGGCCTTCGCGGCGGATCCCGACGAAGCCTTCGCCATCGCCTTGCTGCACGATGTCGGAAAGCTCGTGATCTTCGATCGAATCTCCGTCCTGCGCACTGCGCGTCGACGCCCTGTCATCATTCCGTCGACATTTATGCACCAGCTGCTGCAACTGCTGCACGAGCCGATCGGCGCGCTGGCCGCCGAGCGCTGGAGCATGGGCGAACGTGCATCGTCGGCTATCGGCACGCATCATCGCCGCGGTCAGGCCGTGATTCGCAACGTGCTCGCTGAAACGCTGTTCGTCGCCGAGCATGCCGATCATGCAGCGCGACGTAACGAACCGCTGGACATCGATGCCGTGTGGCGTACGGGGCAACTGACCGGATCGCCGGCGCGTGCGTCCAGCGTGCTGCAGCGGCTCGCCGCCGCGGCCTGACCCATGGACGCCACACAGGGCCTCACCGAACTGATCGCGGTACTCGACAGCGCTGACGTGCGAGAGCGTATCGCGGTTATGATAGACGAGTTGGGTGGCGTCTCTGCACTCGAGGCCGCCGCACTGTGCACGTCGATGGACGAGCGCATGCGGGGCATCGCGTCGTCGCTGCGCGACGTCTGCTATGAGGATGACACGTCCGAGGCCGTCGCGACGCTGCCCTGGATCTGGCTCGAACTCCGCTTCGAGTGGATGCGTTATAACCTGCAGATGCAGTATCAGACGATGTTACGCGGAACGGCGGAGCCCGCGCTGATGGCACGCGGGGCCGCGCTGTTGTACGTTCTCGGAGTGGTGGAGTATCATCTGGATGCAGACGCCGCGTTTGTCGTGACCAAGATCGCGGCCGATCCCAAGGGTACCGCGCATGGTGCCATCGAGCGGACAGATCGTCTCTTCGCGTTGATGGCCGCAGCGAGCGCAGGCGGGCGTGACGCGGTCGAGTCGTTGCTCTCCGCCCAGAATCAGATCAGCCGGCACACCGACTCCCTGCCGGTGCATCACGAGCTGAGCAAGGCCATCAGCTCGGTGATCGAAAAGATCGGCGGCGCGCTGATGGTGACGGTCACCGACTTCACGCTGGCGCTCGAAGGCGCAGTCATCCGCGAGTTGGGAGGCGCGCCGGTTCGGGTCGTCCTCAACCAATCGAGCCCAGATCCGTCGGTGTGCGTGCCGACGGCCGTCGCCAACGGCTTGCTGAAGGCCGCGACGGACTGGCTGCGTGCGCTCAAGGATACGTCGCTGCAGACGGACGCGTCCACGCGCCTGGCGGCCGGCCGCCCACCGTTCGTGACTGTGCATGCATCGCTCGAACATACCGGCGATCGCGTGAAGCTCACGCTCACCGACGACGCCGATGGCACGGTGTCATACCGACCGCAGTGGCGCGTGTGGCCCATTCGCGATTTCAAACTGCGTCTTAAGCAGACGGCCGGCGAGGGTAGCTGCATCCAGTTCGGCTGCTACGTCACCACCATCTCCGAGTACATGGTAGTGCGCGTTGGTGCGAACGACGACGATGCCTACGTGGGTGTGCCGATTCGCATGGTTGACCACATCGAGCGCCGTGAAAGCGATGCACTGGCGCTGCATGGGGAGCGACTGATCGATCGCGGCTCTGGAAATACCGTGCCGATCGTGGATCTTGGCGACACGCTGTTCGGTGTCCCCATCGACAGCACCGACGCAACCTACGTTTACGTGCATCCCGACGGCCGCGACGGCATCTGCGTGGCCCTGCGTGTACTCAGTGTGGACGGCATCTGTCGTGGCAGTATGAAGGGCGTCCCCGCCATGCTCTCCGAAAGTCCCGTGCGTGGTTTCGTACACGCCGATCTGCGTCTCTTTGCCGTGCTCGACTTCGACCGGTTGCTTGGTCGCGCTCTTCCGGACGATGGCGTGCCTCTGGAGCAGGCGGCGTGACGACGCGGACAGCGGACATCGGCGCGTCACTCACCACGCGCGACGTGTTCGATGTGGCGACAGGCGCGTGCACGCTGACATTGGGCGAGGAAGCGCGCACGCGCATGGCGGCGTCGCACCAGACGCTGGCGCGTCTGGTGCACGATCGACGTCGCATCTACGGCGTGACCACCGGCTACGGCCCGCTCGCGTCGCATTCGATCACCCCCGAGCACGCGTCCGACCTGCAACGCAATCTCGTCTACCACCTGTGTACTGGCGTCGGACAACCGCTGTCGCCGCTGCACACACGGGCGATGATGATCACGCGCGCCGCGACCCTCGCCCGTGGCTATTCCGGCATCGGCCAGGCGCTCTTTACGACGCTGCTCGACTGCATTCGACTCGATCTCGTGCCCGTCGTTCCGGAGATGGGCACCGTCGGCGCAAGCGGCGATCTCACCCCGCTCGCGCATGTCGCGCTCGCGTTGCTCGGCGAAGGCGAGATGTGGTGTCGCGGCCGTCGCATGCCATCGGCCGACGCGATGAAGGAGGTGGGGCTCGTCCCGGTCACACTCGGCCACAAGGAGGGGATTGCTCTCGTGAACGGTACGGCGTGCATGACCGGCATTGCCGCGATCAACGCCGAACGCGCGCGACGTGCGACCGATCTCGCACTGCGTCTCGCGGTGCTCTACGCCGAGTGCCTCGGCGGACGTCTTGAGGCGTGGGACGCGCGCTTTGCGATCGCACGTCCGCACGCCGGCCAAGTGCAGGCACATGCGGCACTCGCGCGCTTTGGCGTGGGCAGCGCACGGCTGTGCCCGAACGTGCAACCGCCGCCGTACCTCGACGAGTCGCAGATAGCGGATGGCTGGCTCCCCGAGGGTGAACTACCGCAGGATCCGTACACGATACGGTGTGTGCCGCAGCTCATCGGCGCCGTGATCGACGTCCGCGCGTTCCACGACAACATCGTTGAAACCGAGCTCGCGAGCGCGACCGACAATCCGCTCGTCTTCGCCGACGACGATGCCATTCTGCACGGCGGCAACTTCTACGGACAGCACGTGGCGTTCGCCTCGGACACGCTGCTGCTCGGCGTGATCAAGCTCGCCATTCACGCGGAGCGATGCATTGCGCGCATCACCGACGTCGCACAGAACCGCGGGCTGCCGTCGTTCCTTCACGGGGGGCCGGATGGATTGCATTCGGGCTTCATGGGGGCACAGGTGACCGCGAGTGCGCTCGTGGCGGAGCTGCGAACGCGCGCGATTCCCGCGTCAATTCAATCGGTGCCGACCAATGCGAACAATCAGGACGTGGTCACGATGGGCACGATCGCTGCGCGCAAGACGGCGGATGTGCTCGACCTGACGATGCAAGTGCTGGCGATTCACGCACTGGTGCTGGCGCAGGCGGCAGAGTTGCGCGGCGGCGTCGCGCTGGACGGGTTTGCGCCTGCCAGTCGAGGATTGGTTGCGTTCGTCCGCGCCATCTCGGCGCCGCTTACTCGCGATCGCCCATTGTCGTCGGATATCGCGGCCGTGGCGGCGGCGCTGGAACAGGTGGACTGGGCGCTCGACCGCGCAACCATCGTCACCCGAACCGCCATCGCTGATGCGCCATCGCGAACCGCGCGCGACGTTTGTGCCGCGACGCGGAGTTCGCACAGCTTCGCGCTTCCCTAGGGAAACTCTGCACACACACACGCGCCCATTCGGCAACACGACACTAGGGAAGCTCTGCACAAATAGTGCGTTTT
>CAYWCJ010000219.1:0-6119 GCA_964456595.1 uncultured Gemmatimonas sp.
TGTTCGACCCCGAGATGACCAACAACGATTCGTTCAATGCCACCGTGCGCGGCATCAACGAGCAGATACCGGCCCCCGCAGTGTTCGCGATGTCTCTCCGTCTCTCCTACTGAGGAAACGCCAATGCGCATGACGATCTCCTCGACGATCGCGGCCCCGATGCGGCGTGCGATCTATGTGACTGGGACTGCCTCGTTGCTGGCTGGCGTGTCCGGGTGTGCCCTCGATGCCACCAACCCCGGCCCAATCAATGCCGACGCGCTCAACACACCGAGTGCCTTGAGCGCACTCGTGACAGGGGCAGGGCGCGAACTCTCCGAAGGGCTCAACTGGGTGGCATACACCGGAGCCGCGGTGTCGCGCGAGCTCTTTCCCGGTGGCTCCTCCGGTGCATTCGGCATCACCGTGCAGCAGCAGAACGGCAGGCTGACCGACGATGATGGCGGCGATTGGTGGAATCGCTCGCAACGTGCGCGCTGGACCGCCGAAGACGCGGTGGCACGGGCGAAGAGCGCCCTCGGCTCCGCTGCGGCCAACAGTGCGGTGCACGCACAAGCGCTGGTGTGGGCCGGCTACTCCAACCGCCTGCTCGGCGAGAACTTTTGTGAAGGGGTGATCAACGGCGGGGCGCCTGGCCCGAGCACCGTGTACTTCACCCGCGCCGAGGCGAATTTCACCGAAGCGATCACGGTGGCGACGGCGGCCAACAATGCCGCGCTGCGGGACGCGGCAACGGCAGGACGCGCGTCGGTTCGGCTTTCGCTGGGCAACGTCAGCGGCGCGGTGACCGACGCGGCGCTCATACCCAGCACCTTCGCGTATCGGATGCCATACTTCCAGACTGAACTCGATCAGAACAATCGGATCTTCTGGGCGAGCGCGAATCAGCCGTATCGGGCGCACACCGTCTGGAACACGCCACTCGAAACCATTCGAAAGAGCACGCGAGACGCGCGAGTGCCCTTCGACAGCAGTCTCACGATTCTGGTGGGAGACGCCGCGGTTGGAAGTCTCGGACGCGTACGCTGGTACTTTCAGACCAAGCACCCGTTGGTGACATCACCGATCAACCTCGCCACCGGGTGGGAGATGCGATTGATCGACGCGGAAGCCAGGCTGATCGCCAACGACGTGGCCGGCGCCGTGACAATCATGAACGTGCGCCGGGCCGCGCTCTCGGTTCCGCCGGTGGTGGCCACCACGGTCGCCGACGGCTGGACGGCGCTCCGGCGTGAACGCGGTATTGAGCTGTGGCTCGAAGGGCGTCGACTCGGCGATCTTCGCCGCTGGACGGCCCTCAACCGCCCAGGGGTGCTTGATCCGAAGGAAGAGCTCCCGGGGCGAAGCCTCTGCTTCGCCACACCGCTCTCGGAGAAGGAGACCAACACCAACTTCGCGAAGCCATGATGCGAGCGTTCACCGCAGCGCTGCTGTGGGCGACGATCGGTGCCGGGTACATACCCGGCACCGATGGCCTGCGAGCGCAGAACGCACCGGTCTTTCTCGATGAGCTCACCTGGACCGAAGTGCGCGACCGGATGCAGCGCGGAACGAAGACGGTGATCATCGGCACCGCCGGTCAGGAGCAGAAGGGTCCGCACATGGTCACCGGCGAGCACAAATACGTGCTGCAGTTCACTACCGACCGCATTGCCCGGACGCTGGGGAATGCGCTCGTGGCGCCGGTGATCACCTACGTACCGGAAGGGAGTTGGAACGCGCCGCTGCGTGGGCACATGGCCAAGGCAGGCACAATCACCTTGCCCGAAGACCGATTCGTCGACCTGTTGGTGCACGCCGCGCAAAGTCTCAAGGCTGGCGGCTTCACGACGATCATCCTCATCGGAGACTCGGGCGGCAACCAATCGGGGATGAAGACCGCCGCTGACCAACTGAACGCCGCCTGGCAGGGCAGTGCCGCCCGCGCACTGTTCATCGGCGACTACTACACCAAGTCCTCCGCCGACATCCGCACCTATCTCGGCTCGCTGGGTTTCGCGCCGGAAGCCATCGGCAGTCACGCCGGCATGGTGGACACATCCGAACTGCTGTTTGTGAATCCATCGCTGGTGCGAAGGGATCGGCTGGCGCCGTCCGGTGGCAGTGCCGACAGCGGCGTCAACGGCGATCCGACCAAGGCCACGGCGGAACTCGGGCGAACGCTGGTGCAGATCAAGATCGACAACGCGCTGTCGCAGATCCGCTCCGAACTCGCGACCGGAGGGCGCCGCTGATGCGCACCCGGATGAACGGTCCAATTAACCCGCCGCTGCACTCACGGGTGCAATCGCCGATCAACCCGCCGACGCACTCGTCGATTAACCCGCCGATGCATCTGCGGCGCCACTGTGGCATTCGCGCCGCGCTCGCCGTCACGTTTGGCCTGATGGGCGGTGCCGTGCCGCTCTCCGCACAGACGCGTCCCGATCTGCTGGCCGCGCCGTTTCTCGAAGCGATGACGTGGACCGAAATCCGCGATGCGATCGGCGGCGGTGCACGCACAGTGATTGTCCCCACCGGCGGCACCGAGCAGAACGGACCGCACATGGTGCTCGGCAAGCACAATTACATCGTCACGTTCGCCGCGGGGCAGTTGGCGGAGAAATTGGGGAATACGCTGGTCGCGCCCACCGTGCAGTACGTGCCAGAGGGCGATTACAGAAGGCCCGACTTCGGCGCCAAACCGGGCGTCATCTCGCTCCCCTCACCCAGCTACGATAGGCTCCTGGACGCGGCGGCCCGTTCCCTCAAGGTGCACGGCTTCACCGATATTCTGCTGATCGGTGACAGCGGAGGAAATCAAGCGGGCATGACCGCCGTTGCCGACGCGCTGAACGCGGAGTGGGCGGGGTCGGGCGTCCGCGTGTATGCGCTCGTGGACTACTACCAGAAGGGTCGCATCGCCATTCGCGATTATCTGCAGAAGACTTTCGGGTGGGACGCGCAGACGGTCGGGTCGCACGCCGGCACCAGTGACACGTCGCAACTGCTGTATGTGTATCCCGAGGGGATCCGGACGGACAAGCTGATGCCGGGCGGCGGTGCACCCGACGCCGGCGTGAACGGCGATCCGACCAAGGCCACGGCCGCGATCGGCAAGATCGCGATCGATCAGAAGGTCAACTTTGCCGCTGCGCAATACCAGACGCTCAAGGGCGCGCGCTGAGCGTCAGCAGGACACGCACTTGTGGTTGTTCTTCGACCCCAGCTCTTCAAGCAGCTTCACCGTTTCGAGATACGGCGAGATGCGCTGAACCGGTCCGTTCGCCATATCGGCAGTGGTCTGTCCGGATCGTGCAATTGCTTTCACGTCCGCGCCCTTGGACACGAGATACCGGATCATCTCGTTGTCGCCGCGCGCGGCCGCATGGTGGAGCGCGGTGAATCCGGCGTAGTCGCGGGCGTTCACGTCGGCGCCGAGCGAATCGATCAGGAAACGGACCGTCGGCATCCAGCCGTCGGCGACATGACGATGATCGTTGGCGGCAAAGCCTTGTCCGTAGCCAACGCCGGACGCGGCCTGCAGCGGCAACACGCCAACGCCCCCGTCGGCAATCGCGGGAATCCCGGACGGATCCTCGCGGGTGGCGCCCGATGTCGGCCCGCCGCGACGGGCGCGCGTGGCCGGTTTGATGGTGCCAATCCTGGCATCGGCGCCATAGCGCAGCAGCAGTTGCATCGCCGGCACGTCGGTGGCGTACGCCGCACGAAAGAAGGCGGTCGCGCCGTTGAAATCAACGCGCAGATTGTCGCGGTTGTAGGTCGTGTACCAGAGTGATCTTTTGAGCCGCGCATTCGGATTGGCCTTGGCCTTGAGCAGCGCTTCCATGACCTCCAGATAGCGGACGCGCTGCTGCAGATGATAGGCCGGCTGCGGCGTGCGCGACGTCGGAGCCCATTCCTTGTTCAGCACACCGTACAGCGGCGTTGCTCCGGCGTCGCTGGCCAGTTTGGGATCGGCGCCGGCTGCCAACAGCTGCATCACGACATCGTACTGTCCGTTGATGGCCGCCATGAGCAGGGGACTGGTGTGGTCTCCGGCGCTCACCTGATCGATGTCCGCGCCGCCGTCGATCAGCGCCGCCACGGCTCCCTGCTGCCCTTCGCGAACGGCCAGCAGCAGGGCCGTCAGTCCACCCTGCGCGCCGAGCAGCTCGGTGTAACCCGGAGAGTCGTCGTCGAGCCCGGGTCCGCCCTGTGCGGCGAGTCGCGCCTCCTCTCCCACCGATGCCGCCGCGGCGGCGGCGAGCGCGTTGGAGTCGATCTTCCGTCGCTCCAGCACCAGCGCGGCACTGACGGCCAACTGCACCTGTCGCGTATCGGGCTGCCAGTTGAGGTCGTTGGATTTGCCCTGTTGTTCGCGCAGCTGCGAGAGCGTCGTGTTGCGCACCTGCTTGGCCTGTCGGTCCTGCGCGGCACTCTTCATCGGATCCATCGTCGTGCCCGTGCGCCGTGTGTCAGCACCTTGCGCCAGCAGCACGCGCACCGCATCCGCGCGACCACGCGCCGACGCGAGCATGAGCGGCGTCTGCCCCCAGGTTGGCTCGGTGGCGTTGACATCGCATCCGGCCACCAGCAGAGCGGCGACGATCGCCGTGTCGCCGCCCAGCGCGGCCAGATGCAGCGCGGTGGTGCCGTCGCTGCTCAGCGCTGCGACATTGGATTTTGCGCGCAGCAGCGCGCGGACCACACCGCCGCTGGCGTTCTGCGACGCGATGTGCAGCGGCGTGTACGTGCCGATCCGCGTCGTCGCGGCGACGTTGGCGCGCGACCGCAGCAGCAACAGCGCGAGCGCCGAGTCACCTCGATACGCGGCCCAATGCAACGCCGTCATGCCGTCGCCCTGTGCGGCGTTCACGTCGTTTCCCTTGAGCACCAGCGCCCGCACCGCGGCGACATCGCCCCGCATCGCCGCATCCGCCACCACGGCCGCCGGCAGCAGGACCGGTGCCGAATGGGACGCGCCTACTCCGAAGCCCAGCGGCAGCACCAGGGCGAGCAATCCCGAACGATGGCGGACCGACGGAAAGGCCGGTATCTGCATGATCTGCTGCTCCGTCAGAAGTCAGAAGGTGAATTCGCCGGTGCTGTCGCCGAACGACCGGAGATCATCCATCCCAAGCCGATGCATCAGACTGAGCATCGCGTTGGCCATCGGGGTCCCGTCCGGCGCCTTGAGGTGCACGTTCCCGCGCAGCGACCCGTTGCCACCACCCAGCAGCAGCAGCGGGCACCGACGGTGGTTGTGCGTGTTGCTGTCGGACATCGGCGAGCCGTACACAATCGCCGTTTTCTCGAGCAGCGACTTTTCACCATCCATCGTGGTGCTGAGCTTCTCCAGCAGATACGGCAGCAGCCCCACGTGGTAGCGGTTGATCTCGGCAAATTCCCTCACCCGCGCCGGGTTGTTGCCGTGGTGCGACGAGGGATGGAAGCCGGTCATGATGCCGCTCTCCGGAAACACGCGCGCGGAGGCGTCCCGCCCCATCTTGAACGAGAAGACGCGCGTCGTGTCGCTCTGCAAGGCCAGCACCTGCAGGTCGAACATGATCCGCACATGCTCGCCGAACGAGTCCGGCACGCCGGTCGGTGCGCCGGCGAGTTCACGCTCTTCGCCGGTGTCGTTACGGGCTTCGACCTGTTGAATACGACGCTCGATCTCGCGCACGTTCTCGAGGTACTGTTCCATGCGTTGGCGATCGGCGGTGCCCAGTTCCCGCTGCAGCTGTCCCACGCGCGCCGTGATCCAGTCGAGCACACTCCCCGTGCTGCGCGTTCGTGCGGCACGCTCGGCCGCCGTTCCGCCCACGCCAAACAGGGTTTCGAAGGCCACGCGCGGATCGCGGATCATCGGCAACGGTTCCGTGGGCGATGCCCAACTGATGGAATCCGTGTACATGCACGAGTATCCGTACGCGCAGCCGCCGGCGCGATCCAACGGCTCGATGCACAGTTGCATGGAGGGAATGGGAGTTCCCTGCCCGAATCGTCGGGCGTACAGCTGGTCGAGCGAGGTTCCGACGAAGATGTCGGAGCCTTCCGTCTGCGTTGGATGCGACTGGGTGAGAAAGACCGCGCTCGATCGGAAGTGGTCGCCACCGATCTCCTCGGCCTTGTAT
>CAYWCJ010000219.1:6129-8066 GCA_964456595.1 uncultured Gemmatimonas sp.
CGCTTCGGCCATGCGCACGTCGGTGTTGCTGACGATGGTGAGGTACTTGCGCCAGGGTTCCAGCGGTGACAGCGAGGTCGCGCTGAGATCGAAGGCGGCGCCCGTCGTCGGCGGTGCCCAGAGATGCTCTGCGAGACCGAAGGGGCTGCACCCTGCCGCACCGTGCACCATCTCCATGAAGAGCACGCGGGTCGGATCGGCGGCGGCGGCACCGGAGGCCGCGAGTCGACCCACCGGGCGCATGGCCTCGAGATACGGGAGCGCGACCATCGCCCCCATTCCTCGGAGAAAGGTGCGGCGGTCGAGTGGCTGTCGCGTCATGATCCCCATGTCGATCGTCCTCAGCGCTGGTTGGATTCTGGTTGCGCCACCGCCGACTTGGTGGGGTCATCGACACCCTGCATCTGAAACGCAGGACTGCGTACCACGCCTAAAATGAAGGCCGACATCCGGTGGTCCTGGCTGGCCGCGTCACGCACAATGCGGCGGACGGTGGGCATGTCGAACGCCTCGACGCGGCGGCCAACCGCATACGCCATGAGGTTGCGCGTGAACGTGCGCAGCAGCGTCTCCTGTCGTTTGAGCAGGGCGGCCTGCAGCGCCGGAAGCGTTTCGGCTTTCGATCCGTCCCACAGATCCCCCCGCGAATCGATCGGCATGCCGTTGTCGCGCACGCGCCAGCGACCGGTGGCGTCGAAGTTCTCCATCGCGAGACCGATGGGATCCATCATCCGGTGACACGATCGGCACGACGGATTCTTCCGATGCTCTTCCATGCGCTCGCGCACGGTGAGCGGCCGCGAGCCTTGCGACGATGGTGTCGCTTCGAGATCGGGCACGCCCGGTGGTGGCGGCGGCGGCGGATTGTTGAGCAGCACTTCCATCACCCACTTCCCACGCTCCACCGCCGACGTGCGCGTGGCGTGCGAGGTGAGCGTGAGGATGCTGGCGTGCGAAAGAATGCCGCGGCGCGTGCTGTCGGGATACGTCACGCGGCGAAAGGTGCTGCCGGCCACGTTCGGTATGCCGTAATGCCGTGCCAATTGCTCGTTCACGAACGTGTAGTCGGCCCGATACAGGTCGAGAACGCTGCGGTCGTCCTGCACGATGTTGTCGAAGAAAAGCTCCGTCTCCTGTCGCATCGCGCCGCGCAGCTGCTCGTCGAAGTCCGGGTACTGCCGGATATCCGGCTGCACCATGTCGAGGTCGGGAAGGCGCAACCATTGTGCCGCGAAGCGCGTGGACAACGACGCTGCGCGCGGGTCGGCCAACATGCGCCGCACCTCGCGTTCCAGCACGGCGGGCCTGGAGAGCGCACCATGCGCGGCCAGGTCGATGAGCGCGCGATCGGGCGGGGCCGACCAGAGGAAGAACGCCAGTCGCGACGCGAGATCGAGATCGCGCAACTTGAAGGCCGCGCCGGACGGTGCGTTCATCGGCGCACGCTCAAACCGGAAAACGAAATCCGGGCTGGCAAGAATCCCTTCCAACGCTGATCGCACCCCGGCCTCAAACCCGCCTTCGCCCGCCGCGCCGGTGTCGTACAGCGAGAGAAGTCCCCGCCGGTCTTCCGCCGAGAGTGGACGCCGGTACGCCTCCGTGCCGATGCGGTCCACGATCTGTCGCGCGCAGCCGCGCGCGGTCAACGACGCCGACGGCCGACAGGAGAAGACGCGTCGACGTACGGGCGTTTCCGACAGCCCAGTGGTCGTCAGTGGCCCCTTCACCGTGAACTCCCGGAGGTGCGGGAGCTGTTGGAAGCCGTAGGCGGTCGCGTTGGAGGTGCTGAAGAGCGAGTACTTGAGCGGGGAAATCAGCTCCTGCGATACGTTCTGAAAACCCGGTGGCACGAACGCGGCGGCGATGCGATGCGGCCCCGCACTGATGCGGATCGGCTCGGTGGCCATGGCGACGCCGTTGGGGTCGGAGGCGTGCAT
>CAYWCJ010000220.1:0-8053 GCA_964456595.1 uncultured Gemmatimonas sp.
CAATGCGGCCATCGGTCGACCACGCAGGTTCGATGCCTCGCGTGAGCCGGCTGGGGTTGGATCCGTCTGCAAACGCGAGTAGATGTCGCCGTCACGCACGAACGCCAGTCTGCTGCCGGTGCATTCGAGGACGCTGCACGACGACGTCGGCTGCCGCGCAGATACCGTGAATGTGGTTCGTAGACCTGCGGCCGATGCTTCCACCCGCTGGTCGCCAACGAGGGCGCCCAGCTTCATGAGGCTCGAGGTTCCGACACCGTCTGCATTCGTCGCGGCGGGAGTTTCGTCGATCGTTCCACCGCCGCTGACGACGGCGAAAGAAATCTGGATGCCGGCGATGGGGTTACCGAACGTGTCGCTCGCGAACACGACGAGCGGAAATCGGGCTGGCGTTCCCACTTCCGCAATCTGCCGGTCACCCGCATAGCGACTGATGCTTTTCAGGCCTCTCGCGATACCCATCGACTCGAAGGTGACCGACGTTCCCGGTAGCGCGGTGGATTGCGCGGTGATCGCGTGTCGGCCCGCCGACTGCCCAAGTATCCATCCGCCCGAGCGCGCCACGCCCTCTCGGTCCGTGAGTGCCGCGGATGCCGCGAGCGTTCCCGCCCCCTGCGCCGCGACAAACGTGACCGTTACGCCGGCAACGGGAGACCCATTCTGGTCAGTCGCGCGCACTGCTGGGGCATCGCTCACTGCCGTTCCCACCACGGCCGTGACCTTCGTCGGGCTCACCGCGACAAGGCTCGAGGGCGCCGACGCCGGTGGCGGCGGTTGCGTGAGCTGCTTCGGGTCCGAGCAGCTCGTGGTAGCCAGAAGGACAGCGCAAATCAGCGACGTTGTCACGGAGATGTGCCGAGCGAGCGGTGTCATCGTTCCTCCTTACGAACGTAAAGAAAAGTTGTCCGCCTGCGCCAGCTATCCTGGTGGAATGCGAATGACCCTGGCACGCTGCGAAGTCGCCCCTGCGCGACGGAGTGGTGTTCCGTGCGCGCGAAGTGCTCGGCATAGCGCGATCTGCGCGCCGCTGCTGTTCACGGCCGCTCCGTGTAGAGTTCGGCGCTGTTCAGAATGGTGAATTCGACGGGGCGATTGAGGCCGCCTTTGAACGTCAAGCCGCCGGTGATCAACACACGGCCGTCTTTCAACAGCGTGTCCCGGTGCGTTTCGCGCGGGACCTTCATCGGGCCGACGGCCGTCCACGCGATCCCATTGACGTCGTACACCTCGGCCCCGGTCACACTGAAAATGGCACAACCCGTGCTATCGCAGTCGCCGAACGATTCGCCGCCGGCGATGAGCACTTTGCCGCTCGCGAGCCGCGTAGCCGTGTGCAAATCGCGCGGGAACGGCATGCTCATCGTGTAGCCGAACGCACCCGTCGCCGGATCGTACAGCTCCGCCTTCGAGAAGCGGCCAACGTCTTCGTGGTGACCGCCGGTGAGTAACACGTTGCCGTTCATCAGCAGCGGGCCGTGCGGCCGGAGCTGTACGACAAACCGGTGTTCGTCAGCATCGACCCGGTCGCCGCGAACGCGCCGGTCGCGGGATCGTAGGCTTCGGCCCGCGGTAAGGACGCAATCAGCACCGTGCCGTTGCTCCACATCGTCGCCGCAATGCCGACCAGGCCGTTGTAGGCGTTGACCGGAATGGTATCAGCGTACGGACCGGTGTATCGGAACAGGCCGGTCGTCGGGTTGTACAGCTCCGCGCGAGCTTCACGGCCGCTTTCACCGACGACGGTCCCGCCGCCGGTGATCAGGACATCGCCGTTACGAAGCAGTGTGCCCTCGTGACAGCTCTGCCCGTCGAGCAGGTTGCTGGTTGGCTCGAACCGGTTTGTCGCGGGATCGAAGAGATCGACGCCGCTCAACCCTCCACGCTGATCATACCCGCCGGCGATGAGCACCCGGCCGTCAGCCAGCAGCGTGGCCGACTGGCCGTAGCGCGCAACCGTCATGGTGTTCGCGGTCGGTGAGAAACTACCCGTCGTCGGATCGTACAGCTCCGCGGTCGCGAGCTCCCTGCCTGCGCTCGTCGAGCTGTACCCTCCGGCAACCAGCACTCGGCCGTCGCGCAGCAGGGTCGCGGTGTGTCCAGCGCGCGCCGTCGACATGCTGCCGGTGAGCGCGAAGGTGCCGGCCACCGTGCGCGACGTCGCCGTGAAGGTGACCGACGGCACACCGAGCGTTCGCACCTCCAGTGTGTTCGACCCGGTACCAGCACCGAGGCGCCATTCCGTCGATGCGCTGCCGTTCGTCGCTGTGATCGCGCTCGATCGAACATTGCAGTGTCGTGTGGGATCAGCGCCGACGCATCAATCCAGAGGTCACCATAGCGCTTCGGAGTCACGTATGCTACGAACGCTCACAGCACGGTGACGGTGAAGCAGGCCGAGGGAACGACGCTCGTCGGCGCGCTCAGGTCGTCGAGCAGTCGAAACATGACGTCGAAGCGTGTCCCGACTGGAATCGTCGGGGCGCGGAAGTCAAACGTCAGCGTGCCCTCGCTGGTAGACGAGGTCGTGACGGTGACGGGAGTCGAGCCACCCGTCGGCACGAAGGTGAGGAACGCCGCCGCCGCCGGATCGGCCGAGGACCACGGGGCAAGACCGAGAGCCCGCTGACAGCTGCCGTCAGCGCTGAGAGCACGACCGATCTCGGGCGCCCGCTGGACCGTGTAGGTTGTCGAAGGTCGCCCGTTCAGCAGGCGAACCACGATGTCGGCGGCGAACCCGCCTTCCGCAGCGGTCTTTGGACTCACGCTGACTCCACCAGCTGCCTTCCCGTCGGCATTGACGAATGTCGCTCGGTGCGTCCCCGCCGGAATGACCGAGACCTCCGGTCCCGCGGCGTCCGAGGAGTTGCATCCACTGACCAGAAGCACCAAGAAGACCAGAATGGGCCACCGGAAAACCGGCGTGACAAGTACAGGATGTCGCATGGGATACCTCCGTGTGTGGCACGCGTGTCAAGCGCCAACGAGGCAGCATGCGCGCGTACAGGTGGAGGCAGTGTGTGTGCAGCGCGCTCACGCGATGTCACCGGAGCGTCACCGCTCACGGTGCGCACACCTTCGTCGAGTCGTACGCCACCCGGGTTCCGCCAGGAATCACGACATTGTGCACTTGGAGGGTGTTCCCGAATCCGGTAGGGTTGGCAACCCAGGCGTCCTTCCATTGCACGTCGCCGCCCCGCGTCAGGGCGAACATGGAATTCTTGAGAAAGGCGGTGGTCTGAAACTGCGCTGCTTCGCCGTCATCTCACGCCTGACTAATTGTCGTCTTGTCTGGGCCACTATTTCGTTGACGTCTCGCCGCGTCTGTACTTGCGGGTGCTCGCAGTGCGCGGCTTGATCCGCTGGCAGCGTTCGACTGGACGCGAGCGTCAACCAGACGCGCCAATATGGCGGCGGGTACTTGCGCAAGCCTGCGCTGCGAAGGCCCTGCAGCAACGCAGGGTTAGGCTTGAGCGGCGCGCCTGCCACTGCGCGGGGTCACGCCGATGATGGAAGATCGCGATGACCGAAACCCGCTCCGGCATCCAGCACGAAATTCGCGGTGTACGGAAACCGACGCAGGACCGGATCCCGGGTTTGGCTTCCGGGAACGGCAACGGCTCACGCTCGACCGCCGCGGGCGCGACCCGCACGCCGCGCGCGAACTCCAGCCCCAGCCCCGCTCTCCGACTCTCATGCCACTGGACCGCGTCCTCAAGTTCGGCGGCGGCTTCCGGCTCGCTCGCTTGCCAGTTGCAACGCATTGTTATGCCGCACCCCGCCGACGTGGGCGGTGCAACGCCTCGACGACGGCGGCGGGAGTGTGGGCGACGCCCCTCTCCGTCGCATCCACGACGAGCGACGCCGGCCAGTGGGTCCCGCCGCGGGGCAGGCGATCGCAGGACCAATTGGATGAAATGCATCGTTAATATTGCCGGTGCCTCAGCGCGCGTGCGCTGGCCGCGCCGCAACCCTCACGTCGGATCTTCATGCTCGATCGAATCAAGCGCGTCGCACGCTTGACGGCTCTGCGATTCTCGTCGCGGGCTCCGTCGCGCTCCGCGTCACGGCGAATCGTTGGCGTGTTCGTGGCCAGCATGACCACAATGCTGCTGGCCACTCCCGCACGCGCACAGGATCGCATTCCGGCCGTCGGTGCTACCGGCACGATCAGCGGGCGCCTGACCGAAGCCCGCAAGGAAGCGCCGGTCGTCGGCGCGACGGTGCGGGTATTGGGGCAAGACGTTGTCACGCAGTCCGATTCGAGCGGACGATTCACATTGCGCGGCGTGCGCCTTGGCATCGTGACGATTGAAGTGCGGCGATTGGGCTTTGCCCCGGTCACCAAGGGCAATATTGCAGTGTCGCCCGCCAAACCCGCCGAAGTCGCGGTCGTACTGCGGCCCATCGACGTGCAACTCGATGCCGTCACGGTGCGTCCGGAGGCGTTTGCGGCGCAAATGGCCGCATCCGCCCCCGTCTCAACGCAAACGTACGACGCCGAAGAAGTACGACGTCAGCCGGGCGCGCAGGAAGACGTGTTGCGCGCGGTCTCGATCGCCCCCGGCGTTGGCGTGACCAGTGGCGGCCGCAATGACCTCGTCGTCCGTGGCGGCGCGCCCTTCGAGAACCTGTTTGTGGTCGACAATATCGAAGTGCCAAACATCAATCACTTCGGTTCGCAGGGCTCCACCGGTGGCCCGGTGTCGCTCGTCAACATCCGCTTCATCGAGTCGGCGTCGCTCTCGGCCGGTGGATTCGGCGCCCGCCTGGGCGACCGTACGTCGTCGGCTACCACACTCACCTTGCGCGAAGGCAATCGCGAGCGAATTGCGGGCGAACTCAATGTCGCCGCCACGCAGTACGGGGCCGTCATCGAAGGCCCACTCGGTCGGAACGCGTCGTTCTTTGTGAACGTGCGTAAAAGCTATCTCGATCTGTTGTTCAAGGCGCTCGGATTCAGCTTCATCCCGTCGTATGAGGATGCGACCGCAAAGGTCGTGTGGCGTCCAACGAAGCGCGATGCATTCAGCTTTCTCACGATCGTAGCGCGCGGATCGATCTCGTTCGACAACTCGACCGACTCCGGACGCGTGACCAACTCGCAGGTCATCAACCCCGGACAAGACCAGTATTTCAGCGGGATCACCTGGAAACGCCTGCTGAGCCGAGGCGTGGCGACCACCACACTGGGTCGCACCTGGACGCGTTACTCGACGGCACAGCGGGATTCGCTGCTCGTTCCGGTGCTCGACAGCCGTTCCACGGAAGGCGAGAACACGCTGCGCACCGATATCACGTGGCTCGCGGGGCGCGGCGTGGAAATCGAGACCGGCACGATCTTCAAGTACGCGAGCGACCTGCGCTACGACGCCACGCTGGCGGGTTTCACCCGTCGGGATGCAGGAGGTAATCCGCAGCCGCTGCGCGTCGACACCAGCTTCACCGCGCTGCGGAACGGCACATATGTGCAGGCCACGTGGCAAGCGCAGCCGCGTCTGCGCTTGTCGGTCGGCGCGCGCAACGATTGGTACGGATTCCTCGACAACGCCGTGCGATTCTCGCCGCGCGCGAGTGCATCGTTGCGCGTAGATCCGGTCACCACGCTCACGTTGGCCGGCGGACGCTACTATCAGGCACCGAGTTACATCTGGCTGGTTGGTGACCCGCAGAACGCGGAGCGCCTGAAGCCGTTTCGCGCGGATCAAGCCGTTGCCGGCGTAACGCGACTGGTGGGCAGCGACAGCAAGGTGCAACTCGAAGTGTACGGGAAGCGCTATGGCGACTATCCCGCGCGCCGGTTCCGCCCGCAGGCTGTGCTGAGTCCGAGCGGCTTCGACGATGCGACAACCGATATTCCATTTGGACTCGAGCCGCTGGAGTCGACGGCGACCGGCAACGCGTTCGGCATTGAGCTTTTTGCGCAGAAGAAGTTCGGCGCGTCGCCGTTTTACGGACAGCTGAGCACGAGTCTCAATCGCACGCGCTTCACCGGAATCAACGGCACGGCCACGCGCGGCGCGTTCGATTCACCGGTAACCGCGAATGGGGTGTTGGGATGGCGTCCCAATTCGAAGTGGGAAATCGCGACGCGCCTGCGCGGTGCCACCGGACTGCCGTTCACTCCGTTCGTCGCCACGGGATCACTCGCTGGCACGTTGGACTTCGCGCGCTACAACGCCGAGCGTGTCGGGACATTTCTTGCGGCCGACTTGCGGGTGGATCGACGCTTCATCATGCGTCGTACACAGTTCATCACCTTCATCGATCTGCAGAACTTCACGAATCGGGAAAACCAGCAGGCACCGGTGTGGAACCCGAGAACCCGCATGGTCGACCGCAATCAAAGTATCGGACTCTTTCCGTCGATCGGGCTGAACTTCGAGTTCTGACACTGCGGCACAGCCTATGCATCCAGCCTCCCCGACACCCGGCCCATCGAACGATTTTCGTTGAAACGGCGCGCGGATTCACGACACGCTATAGGATGACAGTCGTGTAGGCCGCCTCATCGAACACCTGGGACGCATGGCCGCATCGTTTTCGTGCGGTCAGCTGCAGTCTCGGAAGAACGTCGATGCGCCGGTTCCGAGGAGATTGATGCCAAAGGCATCGCTGAGAGACAACCTGGAAGCGTATGCCCAGGACATCGTCGATACGGTTCGCGAGCCCCTGCTGATTCTGGATGAGACCCTGCGTGTGCGATCAGCCAATCGCGCATTCTATCAGACATTCCACGTCTCATCGGAAGAAACCGAAAACCATCTCATCTATGAATTGGGCAACGGTCAGTGGGACATCCCGGACCTCCGCATCTTGCTCGAGGCCATTATCCCTCGCAGCTCCGTCTTTCAGGACTTCGAGCTCGAGCACACGTTCCCGGTGATTGGTCGCCGGGTGATGCTGCTCAATGCCCGCAAGCTGCAGGCGGGCCAACACGGCGAGTTGCTGGTCCTGGCAATGGAGGACGTGACACTGAGAAAGCGAGCGGAGGAAGCACTGCTCAAGGCCGGCGCGCTCCAGCGCGCCATCTTCAACAGCGCCAATTTCTCGAGTATCGCCACCGACGCGAACGGCGTCATCCAGATCTTCAACGTCGGTGCGGAGCGGATGCTGGGCTATACCGCTGCCGAAGTGTTGAACCAGATCACGCCGGCCGACATCTCGGACCCGCAGGAAGTGATCGCCCGCGCGAAAACATTGAGCGTGGAACTGGGAACGCCAATTACGCCGGGCTTCGAAGCCCTGGTGTTCAAGGCCTCGCGCGGGATCGAAGACATCTACGAGCTGACCTACATCCGAAAAGATGGCAGCCGCTTTGCCGCCATCGTCTCGGTCACGGCATTGCGTGACGCACAAAGTGAGATCATCGGCTATTTGCTGATCGGGACCGACAACACGGCCCGGAAACAGGTTGAAGCGGAGCGCATGCTGCTCGATCAAGCGGTCCGGGATCAACAGTTCTACACGCGATCACTGATCGAATCGAACATCGACGCGCTGATGACGACCGACCCTCGTGGGATCATCACCGACGTGAACAAACAGATGGAGGCACTCACCGGATCGACGCGCGATGAGCTCATCGGTGCGCCATTCAAGGACTACTTCACCGACCCCGAGCGAGCGGAGGCGGCTATCAGACTGGTGCTCAGCGAAGGCAAAGTCACCGACTACGAGCTCACCGCACGGGCCCGGAACGGCGAGGAAACGGTGGTCTCGTACAATGCGTCCACGTTCCACGACCGCGACCGAAAGCTACGGGGCGTGTTTGCCGCCGCCCGCGATGTCACCGAACGCAAACGATACGAAGAGTCGCTCCAGGAAGCCGACCGTCGCAAGAACGAGTTTCTGGCCATGCTGGCCCACGAACTTCGCAATCCTCTCGCCCCGATCCGCAACGCACTGCAAATCATGCGGCTTACAGCACCGCGCGGAAGTGAGCGCCCGGAGGACGAGGCGGTGCAATCAGCCAGTGCGATTATGGAGCGACAAGTGAGTCAAATGGTGCGCCTGGTCGATGATCTCCTCGACGTGAGTCGCATCAGTCGAGGCA
>CAYWCJ010000221.1:0-726 GCA_964456595.1 uncultured Gemmatimonas sp.
AAGAGCAGCGCGTGCTCCGGTCGTTCGGCGCGAATGTCTTCGCCGAACTTGTAGCGCAGGTTGGCGGTGGCGTCGCGCTTGGCGAAGACCGTTGCCGGTGTGTTGCAGTGCAGCGCGCCGTGGTCACTGGTGATGACGACCGAGATGCGACGACGCGACGCTTCCCTGAGCAGGGAAATCAGCGCCGAACGCTCGAACCACTGCTTGGCCAGTGCACGCATGGCGATCTCGTCGCGCGCAACTTCGTAGAGGATGGCCGACTCGCTGCGTCCGTGCGTCAGCTGGTCGACGAAGTTGAAGACGAACGCGTGAATGCCTTCGCCGGCAATGGCACCTGGCAGATGGCGTTCGAGATCGGCGGAATCGGCGGCCGTGGTGATTTTCTGGTAGCGCACCGACGCCTTGATCTGCAGCTCCTCCAGATGCGCGATCAGCAGGTCGCGTTCGTGCGCGTTGAGCGATTCGTCATCGCGCTCGCCCCACCAATCGGGAAATCGCGCGGCAATCTCGCCAGGAAAAAGCCCGCTGAAGAGCGAGTTGCGCGCGTACGGCGTGGCGGTGGGCAGAATCGAGTAGTAGTGCGTCGTCTCGACGTCGTACAACGGCGCCAGCAAGGGCTCGAGCACGCGCCATTGATCGACACGCAGGCAATCAATGACGATGAAGATCGCCTTCTTGTCGCGCGCCAGCAGCGGGACGACAAACTCCGAGAGCACATCGACCGAG
>CAYWCJ010000221.1:736-7983 GCA_964456595.1 uncultured Gemmatimonas sp.
GGATACTCGGTCTTCATGAACGTCGCGAACTCGCGATGCATGTCCGTGTAAAGACCCCGCAGCGACTCATGGAGGCCAAGTTCGCCGGCGTCTGCCAGATCCACGTCCCACTGCATCAACTCGGAAAACCGATCGATCCATCCACGCCAGTCGAGACCGGCGTACCGTTCGGCCTCGATGGCGCGGAACCGCTCGACGAACGCGCGCGCCAGTGCCTGCGAGCGAATCAGCGGACCTTCGAGAATACGCGTGACTACCGACAGCACCTGACGCGGTGTGACGGGTTTCACCATGTACTCGCGAATGTTGACCCCGATGGCCTCCTTGAGCGTCGCGTCCTCCTCGCTCTTGGTCACCATCACCACGGGCAGGTTGGGCGAGAGCTCGCGCATCTCCCTGTACGCGGCGAGCCCGCGCGTGCCCGGCATCTGCTCGTCGAGGAGGACCAGATCGTACGGCCGGCGGCGCAACAGCTCGACGGCGTCGTCGGCGTTGGTGGCCGTGTCGACGTGGTACCCCTTGTCTCCAAGCAGGAGTCGGTGCGGCTCGAGCAGCTCGCCCTCGTCGTCCACCCAGAGAATTGCTTTTGCCGGCTGCGCCATATCGGGAGAAAGGTACCCGATACGCACAGGCACGGTCCAGCGACAACGCGGTGCATGACCGAGCACGGGTGCGCCGGAGTGCCGGCGCGTTAGATTCGCGGCGTGCACACCGAACCGCTGCCACACGGCCTCGAGCCCCTCGCCTTTCCGTTCCCTTCCCTCGCGGCGCTGGCGGGTCGGCTGCCACTCGGTGGCGGACGTGAGGTGGCCCTCGCAGCGCTGATGTCCGCTCGACTGGCGCTGAGTCTGCGGGGGGCCGTCGCCCTCTCCGCGGCCGATCGCGCGACGCGTGCCTCGTCGGCCAAAATCTGGCTGGCCTCGCTGGCACTGCCAGCCAACACGCGCGTACCGTTCGCCCGCTGTATCGATTCGACGACCGGTTCGCCGCTGCAGGTGGCCGGCGCCCTCCGCAGTCTGGTCGCCGCCGCCGGTCCGCATCTTGACGGTGCATCGATCCAGGAACTCGAACGATTGGCGCGACAGCTCGCCGGCAGCACATGAGCCCCCTCCGCGTCGCGACGCTGCCGGGTGCAACGACGGCAGGATCGACGCGGTACGCGTACATCCTGTTCACCTGCCCATGATGCGTCGGCCATGACCCGACTGGATATCTCGCCGCTCACGAGGGTCGTCGCACGCGCCGATCGCGCGCGCGACGGCGAGGGCGATCCCACGCTCGTGCCAACCGGTTTCCCATCACTCGATCGCGCAATTGTCGGCGGTCTGCGGCGTGGTGACCTGATCGTGCTCGGCGGAGACGATGGTGCGGGCACCTCGTCGCTGGCGATGGCCATCGCGCTGCGGCAGTCGGCGCCCGCGCTCCTGCTGACGACGGAAATGCCGACCGATCGCGTCTATGAACGCGCGTTGGCGAGCAGTGCGCGTGTCTCCCTCGAATCGCTGCGCCTGGGCGCGCTCGACGAGTCTGAACGCGTTCGCCTCGGGGCGGCGGCGCTGTCACTCCGCGATCGCGCTCCGGTGGTGGAGCGGCTCGATCGGGACGGCGTTGCGGCGGTGGAGCGCGCCATCGATGCCTCGCCGGCGGCGGCACTCGTCATCGTCGATGGACTCGAGGCGTTGCTCGAACGCGACAGCGCACGCGACGACGCACTGGCCTGGACGGTGCTCGCGCTGAAGCGAATCGCCCTCGAGCGCGACGTCGCACTGCTGTTGCTGAGTCATCTGTCGCAACTCGACCGATCGCGGCAGGACCTGCGTCCGCGACTCACGGACTTCGGCGCACGCGGCGCGATCGGCGTCCACGCCGACCTCGTTCTCGGTCTGTACCGCGACGAGATGTACGATCCGGAGATGATCGCCACCGGTGCCACAGAGCTTCGGGTCGTCAAGCAACGAGACGGGAGCCTCGGCTATGTGGATCTGTACTTTTTCGCCCAGTGGCTCCGTTTCGAGGACGTACTCGACCCGGAGCACTGAGCGCGCTTGACCTGCGGCGGCGGTTCACCTCCGTCACGCGCCTCCGCATATTTCGCGCAGCGTGTCCTCATCGGGCGGACACGGAACGATCACGAGGGTGCCATGGCTGGTCATAGCAAATGGAAGAACATCCGAAACGCGAAAGCGGCCACCGACAAGAAGCGCGGTGTGCTGTTCACGCGTCTCATCCGCGAAGTCACGATGGCTGCCAAACTTGGCGGCGGTGATTCGGCGGCCAACCCGCGCCTGCGCACGGCCATCGATAACGCCAAGGCCGTGTCGATGCCCAAGGACAACATCGAACGCGCCGTCAAGAAGGGCACGGGCGAACTCGAAGGCGTGGACTACGTGGACGTGCTATACGAGGCCTACGGACCGGGTGGCGTCGCCCTGATGATTCAGGCCGTCAGCGACAACCCGACGCGCACGGTCGCTGATGTTCGTCTCAAGCTGTCACGCAATGGCGGCAACATGGGCTCGTCCAACTCAGTCGCGTACATGTTCGACCGCAAGGGCACGATGTCCGTCGATGCCACCGGCGTGAACGAAGATGCGATCATGGAAACCGCACTCGAAGCGGGCGCCGATGACGTGGTGCGCGAAGACGAAATCTATGTGATCACCACCGATCCGGGTTCGTTGCACGCAGTGAAGGAAGGACTCGAAGCGAAGAAGTACAAAGTGTCCGACGCCGAGTTGGGGTGGGTGCCCAAGAGCACCGTTCGCGTGGAGGGCGCGGCGGCTGAACAGCTGCTCAAGCTGCTCGACGCGCTCGAGGAGCTCGACGACGTGCAGAAGGTGGACGCCAACTTCGAGATGGACGCGGACGCGATGGCCGACGCGTGACCAAACTGGTGCTCGGAGTCGATCCGGGCACTGCCGTCACGGGCTACGGTGTCGTAGCGCTCGACGGGCGTACGGTGACGCTGCTCGAGTGTGGCGTCATTCGCACCGACGCCAAGGACCCGCTGCCCTCACGCCTGCAAAACATTCACGACGGGGTGTCGGCATTGATTACCCGACACCGGCCCGACACCGTCGCCGTTGAAGACGTGTTCTACGCGCGCAACGTGCGCACCACCATCGTCCTTGGCCACGCGCGCGGCGTGATCCTGCTGGCCGCACAGCAGGCAGGACTGGCCATTCGCGAGTATCCGCCGGCCGAGATCAAGAAAGCGATCACCGGCAAGGGCGCGGCCACGAAAGAGCAGGTGCAGTTCATGGTCGCGCGTTTACTTCGTCTCAAGCACGCGCCCGAACCCGCCGACGCATCGGACGGTGTTGCCGCCGCGCTGTGTGCCTGTCTTGCGACAACATTGCCCACGCTCAGTTCCATCGCTTCCTCACCACGAGCTTCACGATGATCGCGCAGGTTGCCGGCACGTTGCTTCACCGCGAACTCGATCGCTGCGAAATCATGACGGACGGCGGCGTCGCCTACGAGTGCATCATTCCGCTGTCGGTGTTCGAATCGCTGCCCTCCGACGGTGAGCGTGTGACGCTCGAAACGCATCTCTCCGTGCGTGAAGATGCGTGGCAGCTCTTCGGATTCTCTTCGCGATACGAACGCAGCGTCTTTCAGCGACTGCTTGGCGCGAAGGGTGTAGGACCGGCATTGGCCATCGGTATCCTGTCGTCGCTGACCGCCGAACGTGTGGTGCGTGCGCTGCGCGAGAAGGACGTGATCACGCTGATGCGCGTGCCGCGCGTGGGTCGCAAGAAGGCGGAGCAGCTCATTCTCGACTTGGCCGACAAGATGAACACGGTAGGCGGTGCGCCGAGCGTGGTGTCGGGGGCGAATGCGGTGGCCGACGATGCGCTGCGTGCGCTGGTTTCGCTTGGCTACACGCAGGTGGAGGCGGATCGCGCGGTGCGTGGCGTGATCGAAAGCGGCAACCAGGGCGACGTCTCCGTCATTGTGCGAGCGGCGCTGGCGCGGCTGGCGTCGGCATAGCGTTCACGCGCAGCTGTCGCCACAGGTCAACCTGCAGCGCGAACCATCCGACGAGCGTCACGATCGCCTTGAGCTGAATGCGGCCGTGCCACTGCACGCGAATGTGCCTGGGCACGAGATCCGATCCGCCGATCGATCCGAGCAGCACGATCAGCAACACCATCGCATCGCGCCACCGTGCGCGCGGCATCGCGGCCCACCAGATGCCGACGCCTGTATACGCGATCACGAAACTCGGCGACTCCGCCATGTGATTGAACACGACGGAGAAAATGAGCAGCGACGCGAGCAGCAGGCGCCGAACGATTGGGTCCTCCATCCAGCGATCACGCGCCATCCATGCGCTGGCGACAATCCACGCCACGCCCGCGAGTTGCACCGGCGAATGCGGAATGGCGCGACCCAACATCAGTTCGATGAGACCGCCCAGCCACGCCATTCCGACTTTGGTCGCGTCCTGCTTCTGCACGGCGAACCACGAGTCGTACTGCACCATCAGTTGCGTTGGCGACGTGACCAGCAGAGGCAGCAGCACAAAGACAGTGCCGAGCACCGCACACCACATGACATGCTTGCGGCGGTTGGGCGTGAGGAGCCCGAAGATGCCGGCGCTGAGCGGAAACACCTTGATGGCGGCGGCCGAGATGATCGCCAGTGCGCCACCAAAGATTCGCTCGCGCTCCAAGGCAACAACCGCGAGTACGATGAGTCCGGCGATCAGCGCGTTGCTCTGCGTGTTTTGGAGCGCACCGAATGCTTCGAGCAGCATCACGAAGAGTGCCGCTGCACCGGCGCGTCCGGGCAGCAGCATGACGACGGCGCCACTGAGCACGATGGCGTTGACCAGATTCCAGAGTGTGAGTCCAGCGCCGTACGGCAGTGCCGCGAACGGTGCAAAGAGCAGCGCGCAGGTGGGCGAGTACTTGAAGAGATCCCAGTGCTCCTTCAGGTACCACGCATAAAGATCCTGCCCGTGCACCAGGTGCCAGAAGCTGGCGCGGAAGATCGCGAAGTTGTTGCTTCGCGCGTTGCCGATGGTCTGCTGCGCCGAGATGACGAGGGCAATGATCGCGTAGAGTGCCACCATACGCACCGATGTTCGGTCGAGCCGAACGTCGCCCGACTCAGACACGCGCTTCACCTCAGGCACGCGGGCTCAGTCCATCCACCAGCGAGGTACGATACGCCTTGAGTGCGGGCACGAAGCCGATGACAATGCCGGCGCCGAAGACCACGGCGAGATACGTCCATTCAGTGGCACCCAATCCGCGGATGGCGAGATGCAGGCCGAATCGCTCTTCGATCGGCGCCTGCCCCGCGGCAAGGCCAGCATACACGAGCGCCACACCAACGACGCAGCCCAACAGCGCGAGCAGCCCCGATTCGAGCACGAGCAGGGAAACGATCGTGCGCGGGCCGGCACCCACCGCGCGAAAGATCGCCATCTCGCGCCGACGTGCTTCGAGCGACGAATAGAGCGAGACGAGCATGCCGGTGAGTCCGATGGCCACCGCGAAGATCGCGATCACCCGCAGTCCGACCTCCGCGCCGCCGATGTTCTGCCACAGTTCGCCAAGTGCGACCCCGGGGATGACCGCCGTCAGTGGCTCCACGAGATCGGTGTTCATCTCGCGCTGCAGCAGCAGCGCTTCGAAGCGGTTTCTGGTGCCAACGAAGAACGATGTGATCTGATCGTCGCCGTGATCGTGCGCGGGCTCCGCACGGACGGGTGCAGGCACCGGTGCCGGGGGCGGTTCCGCGCCAGGCATGACCATCGGGGCACCGGACGGTGGCGCCGCGCCAGGCATGACCATCGGCGGTGCCTGTGACGGCGCTGCGGTGGCGACCAACGGCTTCTCGAAACCCTCGTGCATGGCTTCGATGCCTTGGAGCGTCACATACACCGACCGGTCGATGGGCGTGAACGTTCGCGCGAGCACGCCGACCACCACAAAGGGATACGCCTCGTGACTCGACGTGCCGATGTCGCGCAATCCGTGCGTGACGATCATGCGCGTGCCGACCACGTACTGGAGGCGCTCCGCGACGTCATGGCCAATCACGACCTCGGTGGCGGCAGAAAAAACCTTACCGGACGCCAGCGTCACCGGCGAGTTCTGACGGAATCGATAGCGGGCGAAGAACTCCGGTGTCGTGCCCACTACCCGAAAGCCGCGATGGCTGTCGCCGAGCGAATACGGCACGGCCCACTTCACCGCCGCATGGGCCTTCCACCGATCGAACGTCGACATCTTCACCGAGCCGGCCGGTGAACCGATGCCGAAGACGCTGCTCAGCAACACCTGCAGACTTCCACCGCGCGCGCCAACGATCAGATCGGTGCCGCGAATGGTGCCGGCGAAACTCTCACGCACGCCGGCGCGCACATTCTCGATGCCGACCAACAACGTCACGCTCAATGCGATCGACGCCACCGTCAACGACGTCGTCAGCAATCGACTGCGCAACGACCGCAGCGCGAGACGCGGGATCAGCATGCGACGCGCCTACGCCGAACGTCGGGCATCAGCCGAACGCGGGTCCGCCACGCGATTGAGCTCGGCCAGTGACACCGTGCGAGAGAACAACGGCATCAGCGTATGATCGTGGCTCACGAACACCAGCGTCGCCTGCGCCTTCTTGCATGACGCGAACAGCAGCTGCAAAAACTGCTCGCGACGATCGGTGTCGAGCGCCGATGTCGGCTCGTCCGCAATCACCACCTCGGGCGCACCAATCAAGGCACGCGCCGCAGCCACGCGCTGTTGCTGCCCCACACTGAGTTCGTTGATCGGCGCGTCGAGCAAGGCGCCGATATCCAACTGCGAGGCAATCTCGTGCACCGCAGCATCGAGCGACTGCGCGCCAAGCCGAGCACGACGACCGGCGTCCAGCCGAATGGGGAGCAGGATGTTCTCCCGAACGGGCAAGTACGGGATCAGGTTGAACATCTGAAATACGTATCCCAGATGTCGCGCACGGAATGCATCGCGTGCGCCACTCGAGAGCGTGCCGAAGTCGGCGCCGAGTACTTTCACGGAGCCGCTGGTCGCTTGAAGCACGCCGGCGAGCAGGCCGAGCAGCGTGGTCTTGCCGCTGCCGCTCGGCCCGTGGAGGAAGACTGTCTCACCGCGCGCGATGGCGAGATGCTCGATGTGCAGCACGTCGCGTCCGCTGCGATACGCAAAGCGGAGGTTCGACAGCTCGACGGCCGGCGTACCGGCCGCGTCCGACGTCATTTCGACGAGTATGGC
>CAYWCJ010000222.1:0-7954 GCA_964456595.1 uncultured Gemmatimonas sp.
GTCTGCGACACCACCCACGACGTCATGTAGCCGCCGTAGCTCCACCCTTCGAACGCCATGCGCGTCGAGTCGGCGACACCGCGCCTGATCAGTTCATCCACACCGGTCATGATGTCGCGATAGTCGCCACCACCCCAGTCGGGGATGTTACCGCGCATCCACTTCTCACCGTATCCCGTCGAGCCGCGCGGATTCGGATAGAACACTGCCCACCCCTGCGCGGCCCACGTCTGTCCAGGTCCTGTGCCGCCTTTGAAGCCGTTCACGTGCGCACCCGTCGGTCCACCGTGTGCCGACACGATCAGTGGCACCTTCATCCCCGCCGTGTAGCCCACCGGCTTGAGCAGCACGCCTTCCACCGGCGAACCATCCTTGCTCTTCCACTGCACGACGTCCGATGTGCCGAGTGCGATGTCGGAGAGCCACGCGTTGGTCGTCGTGATTCGTTTCGGCGTCGGGAGCGACGCATCCTGCACGTACACTTCGGCCGGCCAATCCGGCGTGTCGAAGACGAACGCCATCTTCGAGCCATCCTTGCTCGCCGACGCACCACCCGCCACGACGTCCTTCGTCACCTTCGTGTACGATTTCGTGTCGAGCGAGTAATCGTACATGTTCTGCCAGACGCGATCGCTGGCGCTGAACCAGAGACGCCTGCCGTCGGGCGACCAGCGCGGCTGACCGGCGCTCACATCGAAGGTTGATTGTGCCAGATCGGTGAGCTTGCGCGTGGCGATCTCCCACGTCACCAGATGCGCGTTGCGCAACGTGCGCGGCATGATGCCGTCCTTGTGCGGCTGCCACTCGTGCGCACCCGTGGTGAACGCGAGCGTTCGGCCATCAGGCGAGAACTGCGGCGCGCTTTCGACATCGTGGGTGGTGGTGATCGCATCCAACTGCTTTGAGGTCACGTCCACCACGTACGCATCGCGCCGTTCGTCGCGAATGAGTGTCGTGGGCGATGCATCGAAGGCGAGCTTGCTGCCATCGGGCGACCACGATGCACCCGCACGCACCGTGAACGCGCCGCTGGTGATCTTGGTCGCCTTTTTGGTGTCGAGGTCAACGACCCACAGGTGATTCATGCGCAGATCACCTTCGTACACCTTCGGATCGTCGCGGCGGCGCTGCTTCGCTTCCGCGTCGCGCGTCAGCGAATCGGTGGTGAGATAGGCAATGCGCTTGCCGTCGGGCGACCACGCATGCCAGGCGATGCCTTCACGCGTGGTGGTCAATGGCCATCCTTCGCCACCATCGGCATGCAGCAACCAGATCTGTGGACGCGGAGCATCCTCGCCCGTCCCGGCACCACGCGCGCTGACAAAGGAAATCATGGATCCATCCGGCGACCACTGCGGCTGCGACTCACCGCGCTCGCTGGACGTGAGCTGTCGCGCGGCACCGCCGGCAAACGGGACGATCCACACATGCGATCGACGTTCGTGTCGATCACCGAGTGTCGTGTCGCCCTTCGCGAGGTCGCCGCGCGCGTTCGGGTGTTCCCACGCCGAGATCGTGTAGAGCACACGTTCGCCATTGGGCGACATCGCGACGCCGCCGACTGCGCGCACGCGCATGATGTCGTCGGCGTTCATCGGACGTTTGGCTTGCGCGCCCAGCGTTGTCGGCCACGTCGAGGACAACGCCGCAACGGTGGCACAAAGGAGAGATGACGACCACCACGTGGTCGATGTTGGCAGGGAACGGGAGTGCTTCAGGGACACGACGATCTCCGGGAGAAGGACGCGTCGAATATGCCGGTTGCGCGTCGACGCGACCAGACGCGGGCGAGCATCGCACTTGACGCGCGTCTGCCGGGACGGACATTGGCAACGCACTCTGCCGTCCATCACCCATTCGGATTCCCCTGCACCAATCGCCGTGACTTTTCGCTCGCCGGTCGTTTCGACGTGACATCCTTGTTCGGATGGTGGAAGGCGGGCGACGCGCGTGCGCGTCGCGCCCTCATCGCCGCCGCCGCAGGATGGATGCTCGACGCGTTCGACGTGATGCTCTACGCGCTGGTCATCCCGGCCGTCATCAAGGAGTTCGGGCTCACCAAAGGCGAAGCGGGCATCCTCGGCTCGGTGACCCTGCTCGCTGCCGCCGGCGGCGGCATCGCATTCGGCTTCATCTCCGACCGCTTCGGTCGCACACGTGCACTGATGGGCAGTGTGCTCATCTACTCGGTGGCGACTGCGCTCTGCGGCCTGTCGCAGAACCTGACCCAGTTGCTGATCTTTCGCACGCTGCTCGGCATCGGCATGGGCGGTGAGTGGGCCAGTGGCGCCGCATTGGTCAGCGAAAGCTGGCCCGACGAACACCGTGGCAAGGCACTTGGCTTCATGCAAAGCGCCTGGGCCATCGGCTACGGTCTGGCGGCGGCGGTCACCGCGCTCGTGTTACCCACCTTCGGCTGGCGGGCCGTGTTTTTTGTCGGGCTGCTCCCCGCGTTTCTGGTGATCTGGGTACGACGACGCGTCGAAGAACCGGAGCTCTGGTTGGCCCAGCAGCGCGCCAACAAGTCTGCGCCGTCCGCACCACGTGCGTCGCTCGCCGATGCGTTTCGTGGACCGTTGCGCCGCGTCACGATTGCGGTGACGGCGATGAACGCCTGCACGCTCTTTGGCTGGTGGGGGCTCAACACGTGGATTCCGTCGTACCTCCAGTTGCCGCCGGAGCAAGGAGGCATCGGATTCACGGCCGCGATCATGAGTGGACTGGTGATCGCCATGCAAGTCGGCATGTGGCTTGGCTACATCACGTTCGGATTCGTCAGCGATGCCGTCGGCCGCAAGCGCACGTACGTCTCGTATCTCCTCATCGCCAGCATCCTGCTGCCATTGTACGGCATCACGCGATCACCGTGGTTGCTGCTCGTCCTCGGTCCGCTCGTCGCGTTCTTCGGCACTGGCTACTACAGCGGTTTCGGCGCACTCACCGCGGAGTTGTACCCCACAGCGATTCGCGGCGCGGCACAGGGCTTCACCTACAACCTGGGTCGCATCGCGAGCGCTGCCGCGCCGTGGACCATCGGCTCGCTCGCGGCTTCGCGCGGCTTCTCCGTCGCGTTCTTCGTCACCGGAGGCGCGTTTCTGCTGGCCGCGTTCGCGTGGCGCTGGATTCCGGAGACCAAGGGCAGACGACTCAGCTAGACTCGGCGGTCGGCACTTGCCAGAACGGCCGCAACAACGAAAACAGCAACGGCAACGGCGGACACAGAGAACATCCCGAGAAGAGCAACCGCGAGAACCGCAGGCACGACAGAGCCCTGTTCTTGGAATTCCTTTGGTCCGTCGTTCTCGCTTTCGCTTCTAAAGTTCTCCGTGAATGCTGCTGCGGTTGCTCTGCGTCACGCTACGCCGCGACCTCTGCACGCACGGTCGTCGGCTCCGCTTGGTCTGCACGCCCGCTGCGTCGGGCCACCCACCGCGACGCGACGAGCAAGACCACCGTCATCGCGGTCAACTTACCAATCGCCGGCAGCGCACCACTTGGCCACGTGAACTGCGCCTCCGCACCCCCACTTCTGGGATGCGTATCAAGCATGCCGCGCGATGACTCGTGATGCATCACCTCCCCGCCACGATCCCAACAGCAGGAACTGCCCACGCGTCGCCCAGCGCGCCCGTGACAAACGTGAAGCATTCGGCGCTTCCGTGGATGCTTCTCCTGACAGATCAGCACTCATCGTCGAGGCCTACTCCGTCAGCGGCACCCGCAGCGCCACCCGCAGCGCCGCCGCGAACCTCGGTGCGTCGGACGTCTTGAGCCCGCACACCCCGACCCGCAATCCTTCGGGAATGGGAACCACGAAGACGCCCTGATCCTGCAGTCGCTGACAGACACCGAGCGGATCGTGTACTTCGATGGTCACGAAGAAGCCCCCCTGCCACGGGGCCGCAGCCAGCCCCTCGGCCCGCAACGCCGCGTCAAGTGCGGTCGCACGCGCCTCGAGAACGGCACTCCAATGCCGGTGCTCTTCGGCCAGCGACGCCTGCGCGACGGGATTCTCGGTCATTCGCAGCAAGACGCTCATGGGTGCCTTCGCGCAGTTCGAGAAGGTGCCACGACAGCTCGTCGCTAACGCTGACCCAAGTGCTTTATCAGTGCACCACGGAAACACCAAAGCGCCAGCACGGGCTCCGTACAAGGTAAAGGCCTTACTGAGGCTGAGACTTGCTCCCACGAGAACCGAGCCTTCTTCCCCAAGGGCTTTGTAGTCCGCCAGTGCGTGCGCGACCGCCTCGGGTTCACGCGTGTAATCGAGGTACGCCAGGTCGAGCAGCAGCGTGGTCGGCCCGAGCGCGGCGACCTCGTGGAGCATGGCCAGCAGTGCCTGTCGATCATCGTCGGAGAGACTGCGCCCGGTGGGGTTGTGACACGGATCGTTGTGCCAAAGCAACAGGCGGCCTTGCGAGCGCAACAGTATTTCGGCCTTTTGGCGCCACGCGTGGACGTCGAGCCGTTCGCCGACCTTGGGATACGGTACGGTTTCGAGCACGACACGGTTCTCGATCGCTAGTGTGGAGTACGGTCCCCAGTACGGCGCAGCCGTCAGCAGCCGCTGGCCAGGTTCCAGGAAATTGCGGATACTGAGCGCCAATGCGCCCGTGCCCCCTGGCGTCGCCACACCTATTCCGTAGCTCGTGAGCTCGGGCCAGTGTCGCTTGGTCAATGCGAGCAGGTAGGCCGGATCACCCATTATTGGAGCATACGGCGCGACTTCCGTCGGGGTCAACTCGCGATATCGCTCCATCACCGTCTGCAGCACCACCAGCTTGCCATCGTCATCAAGCAGCGCGCCCACCGTGGCGTTGATGACCGAGTCGCCGGCCGCAGCACGTGCCTGAGCCGCCGAGTTGAGCGTGAAGATGATGTCGGCACCATCGAAATGGCGACGAGGTGGAACGAGCTGAGACAGCATCGAAACCTGCGCCAGGACAGCGCGGAAGAAGGGGAAACCGATGAAGGAACGGTACACCGACAGCTCGTCCCAATCGTTTCGACAGCACTGGTGGGCAGAAATGTGATGTACCGCATTGATTTTACCTCTGGCGCTCGAACGAAAAATGGCCTAGATCTTGCCCCTGCAGAGTCTGCTGAATTGCCGATTGTGAACATGCGGTCGAGAGCTGCTTCGAGCCGCGCCTTCGAGGAGTGGTGATGTCCCATCAACCCAGCGAGAACGAGAACGTTCTCGCGCGCATCAGAAACCCGGTCGTTGACGCGTGGAACGACGCGCCGGAGGATCGAAGCGCTGCGTCGGTTCCCAAGCCGACCTCGCCGAGCTTTTTGCCGCCGCTGCCTGCGTCGCCGCTGCCTGCGTCGCCGCTGCCTTTGCCGGCGCTTGTCGCGGCGATGTCATCCTCCGGTGCGCCGACACAAGCTAAGCCAGCTCCTCGGCTGACGGACACACCGCCGCGCGCGCAGATGACGCCGCGCGCGGCGACCGCATCGGCGCCAGCACAGGCAGCCGTCGCCACGGCGCCCCCCGCCACGGTGTTCCCGCTGGTGGCGCCGGTGTTGACGGTTCTCGCGGCATACGCCGTGCTCTCGGGATTCTTCGACCTGATGGGCAGCTCGGTCCCGGGCGTAGTGTCCAACCCGAACTGGCGCTTCGGCGCCGTTGGCGCGGCGGCACCGACGCTGGTCAAGCCGGTCTTCGGCGCCGCGCTCGCCACAATCGCGTTGATCGCGAGTCAGCGCCGACTGCTGTCGCAGCTGTTCATGTGGACGTTGTTGCTGATCGCCCTTGGCGTGCTTGGAGTGGTGCCGCTGTTCATACTGGACGGACTGCAGGTTCGCCCCGGACTTCCGAGCAGCATGAGCGGACGCGTGCTGTTCGTGAACGTGGCCTTCGCGTTGTCGTTCCTCGTGTCGGGAGTGTTGGTGCTGGTTACCTGTGCGTGGTCACTTCGCCGCGCGGTGCGGAGCTGGACGACGAACGAGAATGAGGCGGTGCAGGCATGGGATCGTTGAGTTCTGTCGAAGCTGCGGTAGCACTGGGCCGGATTCGTTGGCTCGGTGCCTCACCCTCGTTGATGGGCCGGGTGCTGACGGTGTCGGCACGCGTGCAGGTGTTCGTACAGCTCCCCTCGCCTGGCACCCAGCTTGGCGCGACGGAAGGCGTGTGGTTGGACGCAGAGGTGGTCAGCATCGGCGAGGGACTTCTCGAACTGCGCACCTCGTTCGCGCGATTCATGGCCGAGCCGACTCTGGCCTGCCGATGGTCCCTGGACGCCGCGCCGCTCACACGCCGCGAACTCGAACGCATTTTTGCGGAGAGCGTGGCCGACGTTTCGCATGAATTGGCATCGTTGGTGGACCGTTTTCAAGACGATCCGCAGCTCCGACGCTCGCCTCTCGAACAGCTGCTGGCGTACGCGACGTCCGTGCGTGGTTGCGCCACCAAGGTGCAGGCGATCGCGACGTTGATCGAAGCCGTGTCGCAGGCTCTATCGGCGCACGCCGATCGCTCGATGCTGGTCGTCGCGCAGCCGGAGCGCGCAATGGAGAGCAACGGCGCGAAACGCTTTTAGCGGGCCTGTTGATCCTATCCGTATCTGATTAACGGGCCACTCGTCGCGCGACGTTCCGATTGCCTCGTCCTCGTCCGACCACGACAAATCGAAGGCCCCCTGAGCCGTCCTGCTCGGGGGGCCTTCGATGTTGTCTGTCTGCGAGCTGGTGGCGCGTGTGGCCAATCGCGCAGCGCACGACTGGCCAACGGTACGAATTACGCGAGCGTCACCGAGCGACGACGACGCGCGACGCCGAAGACGATGGCGAGACCCGGGATCAGCAGGGCGTATGTGCCCGGCTCCGGAACGCTATTTGTCACGATGTTCGCATCAGTGCCAACCGCGAGCAGTTCCTGCAGGCCACCGAAGCGAGCGTTGGTGTTGAAGTTATCGTAGTCCGAGATGACGAACCAGCCGAACGGGTTGGCGATCACCGGTCCGCCGCCGCCGCCCGGGTTGTTCATCACGCTCCACATGTTCGCCTGGCGAGTCTGCGACTGCGCGTCCTGGCCGGTCATACCGTCGGCGTAGTTCGCGTTACCCTGGTACAGCGCCTGCGCGTTGGCGACGCTCTGCGCGCCGAGACGCGTCCTGCTCATGTCCTGATTGGCGGGCCACAGCGGCGTCACCCACGCATCGAACGTGGACGGAATGGTGATAACATTCTTGTCGTCGGTGCAGAAGAACCGATCGATCATGAACGTCAGCCCCGGTCCGGTCGGGTTGATGGACCCCGGTGCGACGAAGCCGTTGACGCTGTTCACCGTCACGAGGTAGAAGTAGTTGCTGACGGTGATCGTGGCCTTGAAAGGCGCCTGCGCGTGCGCGACGGCAGGAAGGGTCGCCGTCGCCACGGCAACGGCGAGCGCGGAGGTACGGAGTACGCGGGAGAGCATTCGAGTCGGTGGTGGAGACGTGGGTTCCAAAGACATCGTGGACAAAACATTTCGTACGTCCGTGGGAGCAATTGCCATGCCTTTCTGTGTCGCGCGTCACACTGCGCTGCGCGTCTACTCGCAACTCATTGCAGCGTAGTGGCTTGAGAAGTCTCCGTCGAGATTGGCGCACATCACCGCGATCGCCGCGACGTCCCTCGCATGTAGCGCGGACTCAACAGTAATGTTGTTCAACCTCGTACGGTATGGCACAAACGGACATCTCCGGTCTCGTTCCCTCTCTTCTCCTTTCTTCTTCCACCGCGATTTCCGCCTACTTGCCGCCGCGCGGTGCCGTGCGCTTCACCACAGGCGCGCTGGGCCGCAGTTCGGCGATCGCCGAGCCGTCCTTGCGCGGATCAGATGCGCCGGAGTTGATGCCGGTCTTGTAGTCACGTACGACGGCTTGTCCGGCACCCATGCGCGTGGAGGAGAAATCGCCGCGCATGGGTGCCGGACAAGCCGTCGTACGTGACTACAAGACCGGCATCAACT